>CAYFHW010000028.1:0-15797 GCA_964343095.1 uncultured Anaerolineaceae bacterium
CCGTGATGTCGCTTTCTCAGAAGCATCCTACTTAACATTGGGACACTCACTGATAGACGAAAAAACTGCTTCGCTCTTTACGTTCTGTGGACGTTACTTAGACCGATTCGAACGTCGTAACGGTGAATGGAGAACAGCTCATAGAATCTGTCTTCATGAATGGAACCGCACAGAAGAATATGAGCCGCAGCCTGACTACCCAGGGGCATTCGCTAAGGCATTCCTAAATGGAACTGGTAAAGGCGATGATATTCTCTATAACAGACAATGGTTATTAGAAAAAGGCTCTCGACCAGGAGCACTTCCTACTGACCCACCTGTTTTCCCAGGGAAAATGGAACGTCCACCAAGATAACCCACAGCAGAGTAAAAACTCTAGCTAAAAAATATTAGAAGAAAGGAGTCGTTTTCACGACTCCTTAACTTATATGATAGCTAGCGATAGTTGGAACTAAGCTATGCCACCACGATACACACCATCTCCTCGTTGCTCTAAAAGGTCCTCTTCAGATGCCTTTATTTGAGTAACAATTCGATCATAATAAGCCCAATATTCGAGACCGACTGGCCCGGTGGGTTCAATCATCATTGCCGGATCTGCACTTAGATCTGCATCTTTCATCCAATCCATGATGCCTGCATGTATTTGATCTCCGCTTTCCCCCCTAGGGGTATTAAGCTCGGTTATTGTCATGTAACGATACGCATTCTCACCACCCGCTCTTAAACCTAGCCTATAAAGAGTAGAGCCTCTAACAAGTGGACAGTTATTCATATCTTCCAGGAAATTTTTAGACCAAGCTTCAACCGCTCCAGCTAAGAAAATCCCTACATTACCCATCCCACCATCTGGTTCTGTAAAGGTAACTAATATTGCATTTGGTGGATCAACATCTGGTGAAGGATTACCCGCTTCAGCAAGTTTCTCGTAATACGCCCACGAATCAACCGTTAAACTACTTCCAGGAGTAAGATTCCACTCTTGTCCAATTCCTTGCGCCCCAACATTCGCATAGGCAGTTTGTGCATCCCACGAATCAGCCCAGTCAGCTTGATAAAACGCTAGGTAGGGAGTCATCTTTCCTTTAAGTACCTTAGTCTGTTTAAATCGGCTTGCACTCGGAAAATCTTCCGAGAACAGTACGTACGGTAAGTGGTTATATGAATACCACTCGTTATATTCATCTTCTGTTAAAGGATGCGTTGGATGTGTAACAACAATCATGACATTATCTGAGGTTCCCATTTCTTCTCCTAACTTTCTAAAATTTTTCCCACTTTGGTAAGCTACAACAGCTTACCCCATTTTTTTAAAAAAACCAGTAAATGAGGAAAAATGCCAAAATTAACAGACAGGGAACAAGACCTATTTTTAAACGAGCGTGAAATCCTAATGCGAATTGCTGTAACACGTGAAGATGGCAGTCCTTTGGTGACACCTATTTGGTATCTATACGAAAAAGATGAAATTTTTTTTACTCCCCGAGAAAAATCGGAATGGTTCTCTTGCCTTAGACACGATCCCCGGGTAGCCCTTTGTATTGATGAGCAAGCACTACCGTATAGAAAAGTACTGATTGAAGGGGACGCAAAACTTGTACATGACATCAAGGAAGATGATCAGTGGAGAGAACAATATCGGCGCATTGCAGAACGTTATGTAACGCAAGATGGGGCAGAAGCATACATCCAAAACACGATTGACCAACCTAGAGGCCTATTTAGTGTGAGCCTGAAAAATTCTAAAGTAACCAGCTGGCGAATGCCCATACAGGATGAAAATGGCATGGGAATTTGGCACAAGCGATATTATGTTCCTGGTACTGATTTTTAATCAGGGAAAACGGATTTCTACTCCGGCCTAATAATAATTCCCACAGATTCTTCCCTTGCACCTCTGCGAACAAAGCGAGCTAAGGTCTCTAATAAAGATATTAACCTTGCTTGCCAACCGTACTTTTTACTAATCTCCTTGCTCAAGAGATCAACCTGTTTGGGATCACAAATTGTAGCACTAGCTGCAATCGGCTCAGATAGCAATCCACCCCTCTGATTCGATTCAGCTATTAACACACGACTTGTATGCCGAAGCCGCTTTATCTTCCCAGTATTCTCTGCAGTGATTACGCCAATGCCACCATCAAAAGGGACAACCCAAACTGGTGTCGAAACTGCTTTTCCAGTACGCCTGAATGTAGTAAGCGAAATATAGCTAACATTTGCAAGACGATTAAATTCAGTTTCAGACATCGTATAAATAATTTAACCCAATAAAACATACTTCTCATCTCTTGGTAAGAAAAGACCTGTAAATTCAGATTTGAAACACAAAACCAACTCTCTTCTACTATGATTTAGCTCCGAGGAGAAAATAATGACACGTTTTGTAGACAAAAATGCTGAAAACAGTGCCCTTGAAGTGATGAGGCGCTATACAGAAGCACACAACAACCTCGACACTGAAGCGTTTGTAGAGACCTTTAATTTTCCACTTTTTGACATGTCTGGAAAAGACGGAACCATTTCTGTGACTGCGGCAACAAAAGAAGAGCTAATCAGCCAAATGCCAGATATGGTCAAAGATCTTGAAAATCAGGGACGTGCGTACTCGACATTTCAGCGCATGGAAGCAGTGCAATCAAACTCTGAAAAGGTACATATTCTCTGCGAATTTTCGCGACATCATTCCAATGATTTTGTGTATTTACAAGGCGAACTGATTTATATCGTTACTAAGGTAAATGAGCATTGGGGGGTTCAATTCCGCTCTGCGATGATCACTTTGCATGAATAGATATTTGGTCACAAAACCTATACCAAGATAATTGAGTATTGACATCCAACATTAGCCCTATCAGCCTGATATTGTGGAAGCTTTAGTCATAGCGCTGATTCGGATAGCAGGGTCTGTATTTGTTACACGATGGGCCTTCGTGGGTGGCTTAATCGCTGTTTTCGTTGATCTTAGCGATCTTTTTTGGCGTTCAATTATTGATCTTGGTGGTATATCCAATTACCAGAATTGGGACAAGTGGCTTGACCAGGTATATATCGTTCTTTTTCTTATAGTTGCTTTAAAGTGGGCAGGCCCAGCACGTAAAATTGCGATTTTCCTCTTTTCTTGGCGCCTGATCGGTTTCATCGTATTTGAAGTAACTCAAACAAGAGAAGTTTTGTTATTTTTCCCAAATGTATTCGAGTTCTGGTTCCTATTTGTTGCAAGTTTGCCGCACTGGCTACCTAATTTTTCATTTAAACGTGGACCTACTCTGGCCTGGCTAGGATTCCTAATTGCACTCAAGGAATTTCAAGAATATGCACTACATTGGGGACAATGGCTGGATAGGTTTACTTTTTTTGAAGCGCTGAATGCAATCTGGGATATCCTTATTTACCCCTTTTAGCAGTTATGTCATTAAACATATTTAACTAATACGTAATTCGTTCTTCAAAGCCTTTATTTGATTCAGATGATCTGTGTCATGAAGACGCAAAAAAAGAAACCACTCCTTGCATGAAAGTTCACCAAAAAACATGTGTGGTGCAGTACTTTCAAGATCTGGATCATCGGAAATCCATTTACGCACTGTTGTTAGACGTTCTGATGAATCTAGAAGAAAAGGCTCTAACTCTGAAAGAGTTTCGCGCCCAGACAATTCACTAGCCGGTCTCCTGATTACTTCAATCCCATTTGCCAACGACTCAATCGTCGAAAAGGTCTTATAACTATCAGTAATTACATGTTGAACAACCTGAGCTATTCCCCAAGTACCCTCTTCTCCAAAGTCAGTACCTGGCAACTGATCTGCCTGCTCATCAGACACACCAGAAATCTCCTCAATGAGAGCCACGCGTACACCTACAACACGAGCCCATAAATTATCCCAACTATATTTTTGAGTTTGCGCAAACAAATAGCTTCGAACCTGTTCAACCTCAGCACGATCTGGGCCATTCGATTGCATAGTAATAATCCTTACTCCGTAAGCTTTGGAGTTATCTCAACCTGCCATTCATCGATATCATCCTCCTGTAAAGGAATCACTCGACACTTCACTCCTTTTATAGCAGAAGTTGAAAGTGCATAGGTCGCAATAATTTGTGCATCAATTGTAAAGGATTTTTTTATCCCATTAACAGCATCTTCTATAGTTTGTTCTACAATTTTCATTTGCTCAGGAACTGGCAAATCTCGTAAATCCTGATTACTGTCAGACGTTTCCATCTCTATGGAAACCGTTTGATTATTTGCACACCAATAAAAGCGCCTACCGTAAGACCAACGGCATATACCCACCCGTTGAGAGCCAGTGAAGGGATAGCTGAGAAAAAGCCACCAAGTGTGCATCCTAAACCAAGGCCTGCCCCATAGCCCATCACAATTCCCCCTGCGATAGTCTGCAAATAACGCCTAGGTGATTTGGAAATACGTAACTTAAATTCTTTCGCACCCACAGCTGACAAGGCTGAACCAGCAACAATTCCACACACTAGGAAAAAACCGTCCGTGAACCAGGAACCTTCAGCAACAGTCATAGCGCAGGCTCCAAGTCCTTCCAATCCCCGAAGACTTAACTCAGGAAGACCCACACTATCGGCAAAAGATGTAGTCCATCTTGAAATTTCACCTACCACTCCAAGTGGATGAAACCTAATGAACAAAAGAATATTTAGAACGGCAAGCATTATGCCGCCAACTAAAGGGCTCCATTCCTTTGTGAAAATTGTTTTTACATATCCAAAAATTTCAGCAAAAGAAGTGGTTGGAGGGCCTATCTCCTGTGCTCGCTTTTTTATAGATGGCATCACAAAACCTGCTGTTGCTTTTCTTTCACGCCAAACAGCAAAATACAACACCAAAAGGAGAAGAGCGCCTGTCACAACTAACGCACCTACATAAGTAAGGTCAGTCGGTAACCAAATCTTAGGCTCATGACTAACTATGTTATCCCACCACCAATTCCAGCTATTGTTAATAAAAAAGAGACCTATCATGACACCGAACATAGCTGTCCATGAAGTCAGATAACCCTCACCCATTCTGTACAAAGAACCTGAAACACAACCACCGGCTACAACCATGCCAACCCCAAATAAAACACCGGCAACAATTGTAGACAAACCTACAGGCAAAATATGGGCATCAGAGGGGGGGAACCCAAAACTTGGATCAGGAACAGTTGTACTCATAATCATTACAAAACCAACTGAACAAATTGCTAACCCAAGTAAAATACCTTTCAAGGTCTTTGTTTGACCTAGTAAAAAAAAGTCTCGGAATGCAGAAGTAAAACAAAAACGACTACGTTGAACCGTAATACCAAAACCAATTCCCACAATCCAAAAGATTCCTGCTCCTGGTAAACCATCGAGCAAGAAGGTCAAAAAAAGTAAAACCACAAGAACAATCAACATGCCTGTAACTACCAGAGCATGCTTGTTAACAGGGGGACCGCCTAAATTGGAAATTTTTAACACAGAGCTAGTATAACTATTATTTTTCTATGCGCCTGCGAATAAATTTGACGAGAATACAAAAATAGTGCATATTCTTGATATTCTTGATTAGATTAGTCAGGATTAGGAACTATATGTCTATTGAGCAAGAGATAAGTCAAACTGAAGAGCAGGGGATACCAGTTTTGGATGTCCGCGGGGAAATCTGTCCGTACCCAATGATGCAGACAAATAAGGAACTCGATGAGAAGAACTTAACTGCATTAGAGGTCCTCACAGATCATCCACCTGCATTAGGGACTATTCCACACGAGGCAATGAAGCGTGGATACGGTTGTGAAATAGAAGAAGTTCGATCCGGCGAGTGGAAGATCAGCCTTTTTAAATAGGTAAAATCGCCAAACTAAAATCGCCAAAAAATTATAAATAACCCCAAAAGGATTATAAATATGAATGTTACTTTAACTCTAAAACGATACCTGCCAATTGGTCTGTTATTCGTTCTGGGGGCTGCGATATTAGCCTTCTCAGGAGCTTGCTCAGATTCAGTTGAACAAGATAGTGCACTGGAAGATCGTGGTTACGCATCCATCAAACGATTAGTAACGACGGACTGGGTAGCTGAAAATTTAGATACTGAAAATGTAGTCGTTATCGACGTTAGCAAGCAGGAACAATATGACGAAGGACATATCCCTGGTGCCCTTAGTTACCCAACTTCTGAACTCCAGGTAGAAAGAGACGGGGTTAAGGGGTTACTTCCTGATCAAAGTGACATCGAAGCATACCTCTCCGGTCTGGGAGTATCTCCTGATGACACCATAATCATTTACGACCATATAAAAAGTTTGTGGGGTTCCCGTTTACTCTGGACCCTGCTCGTTTACGGTCATGATGATGTGCGACTGATGGACGGTGCCTATGGCCTGTGGGTAAAAGAGGGTCGTAGTGTCACAACTGATGTCCCATCACCGAAGAGCTCAAACTATGAATTTAGTGGTAAGGCTAATAAATCTCTGATAGTGGGTATTGATCAGGTCCTAGACAATATAGGTGATGATGATTCACTTGTTGTGGACACAAGAAGTGCTGATGAATATGCCGGTAGGGACGTGCGTGCAGCACGCGGCGGTCATATTCCAGAATCAGTTCATCTTGAATGGACTCAAAACGTCGATGAAGATGGACGCTTCCTTTCTGCAGACAAACTAAAAGAACTTTATCTCGGTTCAGATATAACAGGTGATCTGGCTATATATACCTTGTGTCAGACTGCAGTTCGAGCAACCCACTCGTGGTTTGTTTTAGCCGAACTCTTGGGCTATGACGATGTAGCTGTATACGATGGCTCCTGGACCGAATGGGGCAACATCGAAGACACTCCTATCGATTCCTAAAAGATCATTAGGTTTAAATAGAAATGACACATTAATACTCCTTGGTTTCTAGTAACCAAGGAGTATTACAATTTTAAAAATTAAAACTACAGCACATCTAGTGCACCTTATAATCTCAATACTAAAAAAAAGCTTTCACCAAAAGAAAACGTGAGAGAACAGGATAAAAAAATGGCAAACCATCGATTTGAAACCCTTCAACTTCATGCAGGACAAGAGCCTGATCCAACAACAAATTCTCGGGCTGTCCCCATATACCAAACAAGCTCATATGTATTCGACAACGCAGAACATGGAGCAAATTTATTTGCATTGGCTGAATTTGGAAATATTTACACTCGAATAATGAATCCGACAACTGATGTTTTTGAAAAACGAGTTGCTGCACTTGAAGGTGGAGTTACCGGATTAGCAACTGCTTCAGGTCAAGCTGCACAATTTCTTGCAGTTGCCAACATGATGCAATCAGGTGACAACTTTGTTTCTACATCATTTCTCTACGGCGGTACCTACAACCAATTTAAGGCCCAATTCCCCCGGCTTGGTATAGATGTACGATTTGCAGAAGGCGATGATGTCGCAAGTTTCGAAAAACATATCGATGAGAACACCAAGGCAATCTATATAGAATCAATGGGAAACCCACGATTTAATATTCCTGACTTCGAGGGTTTAGCAAAACTCGCAGAATCTTATCAAATACCTTTTGTTGTCGATAACACTCTCGGGGCTGCTGGTGCAATAATCCGACCTATTGAACACGGTGCCGATGTAGTTGTACAAAGCGCAACAAAATGGATCGGTGGACATGGAACAAGTATCGGTGGAGTGATAGTAGATGCGGGAACATTTAATTGGGGAAAT
The DNA here is from genome assembly GCA_964343095.1 of uncultured Anaerolineaceae bacterium. Classification (GTDB taxonomy): domain Bacteria; phylum Chloroflexota; class Dehalococcoidia; order Tepidiformales; family Tepidiformaceae; genus JAKUNN01. The sequence continues at coordinate 7,719 of CAYFHW010000028.1, forward strand.
GGAAAATTTCCTCTATTTACTGAACCTAGTGATGCCTACCATGGGCTAGTCCATTGGGATGCATTTGGTTTCGGAAGTGATATTTGTAAAGCATTAGGCGTTCCTGATGATAGAAATGTTGCTTTTGGACTCCGAGCAAGAGTAGAAGTCCTGCGTGATTGGGGACCAGCACTTAGTCCATTTAATGCATTCTTATTTCTCCAGGGCTTAGAAACGCTCTCATTAAGAGTAGAACGTCATGCTGAAAATGCTCTTGCGTTAGCAGAATGGCTTGAAAATCATCCCCAGGTTGAAGAGGTGAATTATCCGGGACTGAGTTCAAGTCCATATCGAGCTGCTGCAGAAAAGTATCTACACCGTGGTGATGGGTGCATGTTAAATATTTCACTCAAAGGTGGCTACGATGACGCAGTTAAATTTATCGACAATCTAGAACTATCAAGTCTTCTAGCAAATGTTGGTGATGCTAAAACGTTAGTAATCCATCCTGCGTCCACTACACATCAACAATTGTCAGCCGAAGATCAGGTATCAGCTGGAGTCCTTCCTACAATGGTCCGTGTGTCTGTCGGTCTCGAACATATTGAAGATATCAAGGATGACTTTCAACAAGCTTTTAATGCAATAGGATAGAGTACCTAATAATATTCAAACTACTGAATATGCATATTCAGTAGTTTGAAAACATAAAAGCGGTGCCAAATGACGCTGATTATCCCGCCTGATTATCATGCTTTATCTATAATTGAAGATAATCGAATTGACTGGATTCCACCGGCCAAAGCAAAACGTCAAGATATCAGGCCACTCCGTATTGGCATCTTAAATATTATGCCTCTCGGTGAGCAGTACGAATTTAACTTACTAAACCCACTAGGTCTTTCAGTTTTACAAATTGAACCAATTTGGATTCGCCTAGAATCACATTCTTATAAAACCTGGCAAGCAGGCCATCTTGATAACTTATATCTAACTTATCGAGAGGCGACAAAACATCAACAATTAGACGGGTTAATCGTGACAGGTGCACCAGTCGAGCATCTTCCATTTGAGCAAGTCGAATACTGGGATGAAATAACTGAAATTATAAAAAGTGCACGCGCTGATTGCCCTAGCACACTTGGCCTTTGTTGGGGAGGATTCGCACTTGCTTACCTTGAAGGAATTGAAAAAATTACTTTCACGGAAAAACTTTTTGGAGTTTATGAACTCACCAATCTACAGCGCGAACACCAAATTATGAAAGCACAAGATGACAAATTTCTTTGTCCCCAAAGTCGCTTTGCAGGATTCACAGATGAGGTAATGGAGGACGCATCGAAAAATGGAATTATTAATCTCTTGGCTTATGGCAAAGAATCTGGATACACAATTTTCGAAAGTGCCGACCATAAACAGCTAATGCATATTGGACACTCCGAATACAATGCTAGTCGATTAGCTTATGAAGCAGAGCGCGATCAAGGAAACCCAAATATTCCCCCTATCTCCAATTTTGATTTCTCAAATCCGGTAAACGTTTGGAGAATGCATCGCAATAATTTCTTTCAGCAGTGGCTTCATTTCTGCTATACAAAAATAAGTCTTTAACTAGGTAAAACAACCTATCTTTGCTACTGTTTTTCCATGGACTGGCAAATTATCGGAATTGTAGCTGTTGTATTTTTTATTTTCCTACTTTTCATTACCACGAAAAAATAGCTTTTTACATATTCAAGGTAATTACTTTCTCCTACGGCGCGCAAAAACCCCACCTACTATCACGCCAAGTACGAACAACAAAATCAGGAAAATAAATTCGCTCAAATCAACAACCCTTATTCATAAGTCCGCCACCTTTATAAAAAATAGTCTTAGCGAAAATTGGGTTCTCGCTTCTCCAGAAAAGCTTGGACCGCCTCCCTATGTTCTGCACTTTCACGAGCAATACCGAGTGCTTCACCTTCTAGGCGCATCACTTTTCCAAAATCCGGCTCTACACTGTTTTTCGCAAAAAGTTCTTTAGCTTGTATCAATTGTGCGGTTGGATTTGCCGCAATACTTTCAGCTACTTCAAGAACTCTTTCAAAAAATGAACTCTCTGGTATTACTTCAGTTACGAGCCCGATCCTTAAAGCTTCTTCGGCTTCAATATCACGTGCAGTCATACAAGCTTCAACTGCACGACCTAAACCAATTAATCGTGGTAATAATGCGGTACTACCTAATTCAGGTAACAACCCTACACGCACAAACCTAAAACTAAAACGTACATTTTCACAAGCAAGGCGCAGATCATAAGGAAGCACTTGCGTTACCCCAATCCCCACTGCATAGCCATGTACTGCAGCTATAAGAGGCTTACTACGGGTACAAAAATCAATCCAGTTTTCCTCCTCAGTACTCCGTTCTACTGGGGCCCACTCGCGCTCACCTGCAAGATCTTGAGACCATCCGCTGATATCTGCTCCTGCACAAAATGCTCTCCCATTTCCAGTCGTAACAATTGATCCGACTGCAGGATCGTTATTAAAGGTTTCAATAGCGTTCCGTACCTCTCCGCCCATTTCAGCATTCCATGCATTCAATTTTTCCGGTCTATTCAGTCGAACAACTCCAACATTCCCAATATTCTCAACTTCAATAAATTCGTAAGCCATTTAACCTCCAACAAAGTATTTATAAGGCACCAAATATTTATAAGACACCAAATCTAAATACCGTATCCTCACATTGCTCACTCTTTTAAGTTTGGGACATAATTAGAAACAGAGAGGAATATATGTCACGTCTTCCCCTATTAAAACCATCACAATTAACTCAAGAACAACAGAAAACTTATCAATCATTGATAGCGGGACCACGTGGAAAAAACATTGTGGACGAAAAAGGCACACTTGCAGGTCCCTTTAACGCAATGCTTTATTCACCACAAATTGGCAACAAACTAGAAGAGTTAGGAGCTCAATTAAGATTCCATTCAGAACTACCACCAAACTTGCTCGAACTAGCAATAATTACAATCGGAGCACATTGGAAAGCCCAATTTGAGTTCTGGATACACTCTAAACTTGCAAAAGAAGCAGGTATTGCTGAAGACGTTATTGACGCAATTAAAAATTTTCAAACTCCCAACCTCAAGAACGAAGAGAAGGTGATTTATGATTTCTGTCAAGAAATGCTAGATAAGCGACGAATTTCCTCAAAAAATTATGAGAAAGCTTTAGAACTCTTAGGAGAAAAAGGATTACTCGAACTAGTAGCACTGCTTGGCTACTATTCAACAATTTCCATCTTACTCAACACTTTCGAAATTTCTATTCCTTCTACTGAGAAAGCGCCTTTCGACGAATCATAAAGAGAGCTTTTTAACAGAATTACTGAGCGATCAGAGGCTTCTCATAAGCTGCTCGAATGGCTTTCAGCCGGGCTTCAACTGGAGGCTTACTCTCAAGTGAAGTCACGATATACGGCTCATTATTCAAAATTCCTTGCAAAACCATTTCACCAACTAGCTTTGGATCAATCCCTTCAGAAACAACCTGATCGCTATTACGGTAACTCGAACTCCCAATTTTATCTTTTGAATCGGTCGGTTCAATTTGCGGCCCTCCATGAATTTCAGGCCGATTACGCTCAGCATGAACAATTCCGGTAGCCACTGCTCCTGGGCACAACACACTGACACCTATCTGAATATCTGCAAGATCTCCCCGTAAATGTTCAGACAAACCCACTACTGCATATTTTGAAGCGGAGTAGGAAGAAAGACCACGTGAAGGGAATAACCCGCAATGCGAAGCTGTATTAACAATGTGTCCTCCCTGACCACTCTCAAGCATTAATGGTAAGAAACTAATTACGCCATTAATCACACCATCAAGATTTACCCCCATAACCCAAGACCAATCACCTTCTGTCAAAAGAGCGATATCTTTAAATGTCACGACTCCCGCATTATTAAAAAGCACTGTAGGTACACCTAAATCCTGTACGACCACACTCGCTAAATGTTGTACTTCCTCCCGATTTGAAACGTCAGTCTTAACAACGATAGCTTTTCTACCTATTGCGCGAACCATTTCAGCTGTTTGTTGTGCACCATTAATATCAACATCTGCAATAGCGATATCCATTCCAACTTCAGCTAAACGCAGGCTTGTGCCACGCCCAATACCACTGCCAGCCCCAGTAATAACTGCAACTTTATTATTTAGATCTCTCATTTCACTCTCCGTTAAAGAATTTACCACCGTTAACCTAATAACTGTATTTTCGTTTTACTTAGTATGGAAACCAATTCAGACAAAATAGCTCTTGCCATAGGTATTGTCATGGCCGCAGCTGTACTGATACTCGTTGTTTTCTAGCTTCATTTTTTAACCCGCAAAGAAAGTGGCAAATATCTGTGAACTTTTTGGCGTCACTCTGGGTAAGACTATTACTAATTACGGCCACCTTAGGACTAGCTTACGGAATCTCACAAATTTCCTGGTAACCTTAAAAAATGCGAGTTAAATCCAATTTAGTAATCCTTCTTCTGGGCGCACTATTTGCAATCCTTTATTTCATTCTCCGTTAAAGTTACTATGGTCAGGAGTTTTTATGAGTATCTTTCGTTCGGCTTGGGATTGCTGTGATGGCAAAGCTCTTGATATCGCATGCGGAGTAGCTTTTGTTGCTGGTATCGTCTTGCTGGCCCTTGAGCTTGCAGGTGTTTGTCTTCTGACCTGCTAACTAATCACCTTTTTGCAAAAAATAACTTACTATCAAATAAATAAGAATTGCCGCACTTATTATCCAACCGCGCCCAATCTTTGGCTTTGGACGACTTTGACCAGATTCAACCTCAGGAACATCTATTTGGTCCTGTACCTCATAATTCGAATCAGAAATTTGGTAAGGATCTTCCGTATCAGTACTCACACTCAAACTATTACGAATTTTAACCTCTCCCCATAGGTCAGCCTCAAGATTTATAACCTCATCACCACGACTCAATTCAGCAGTGGTTTCAGTTTCATCTTCTATTTCCCAACCTTCTCGCCTTAACCGAATTATTTCTTCCTCTAAAGTGCTCATGTCTACTCCTACCACTAACTATCCCTTATCTTGCACATCAATAATAAACTCTAAATAGACTTAAGGACTAAGCATTTATGGTATAAATCTCCTATCTAAAAAAACTAGGAGACCTTATGCCTTATCTGCTTGTTCGACTTCAATGTGCAGTTGGAAAAACACAGCAATTTAATGAAGTTATGTCACATTTTGTTCCAATCCTCGAAGATAAAGGTTGGATCCTTCGCGGAGCCTTTACAAATAGCATAGGACGGCTAAACAAATGCTATGACCTTTGGGAAATGCCTGACGCAAACCATGTAAGTTCCGTATTACAATTAGCGGCTCAAGAGCCTGAATTCCTCGAATGGGGGGCAAAGCTCACTGATTGTTTGGAGGAAGAAGAACTTGAGTTCATGGATGAACTTCCTTACTCGTTAGAAGCTCGACGTCGACGTGGAGAAATTGATTAGTCTGATTCTTTCCTAGAAGAGAACGTCGTAGTTGCTTCAAATTCCTCTTGCAATCTGAGCCAAATATAACCGCTTAAATTTCTTGGTTGGATAACCGTAGCAATTTTGTGTTTCACAGCTTCATAGGGGAAATCATCCGAAGATTTTTTTCTACCAAAAACATCACGTGGAAAATCTTGTGGATTTTGGTTTTGGATAAAAGTGTTAAGAGCCAAGTAATGGTTAATAGTAGCCACCACATTGTCGAGCAACATACTGTAGGAAGCACTCCACTCTGTTTCAGCTGAAGAAACAAACCTGGAAGCAAGACGTAACACAGGCCATTCATACTGACCTTGCCCTTGGAAATGAGAAAAACTCTTTACTAGCCTTTCCGCATTCTTATATTTGGCTGCTATCACTCCCTCATCAAGATCTCTCAACCCCTGCAAAGGGTTAGGAACTAGCAATAAGCAACGCTCAGCTTCAATAAGATTAACGGATTGTGGATCTAGATCATTTCGTTTAAACACATCAAGAACCTGAAGGACCCACCATACATGTCTTGCTTCCTCCACTAATTCATCAATTCTAAAAAGCTGTAAGCCAGTGTTAGAAAGTGGACCAAAATCATTGAGCCAAGAACTAATAAACGATTCCTCTGAAACAACACCAGTAACTAAATCAGCAAACCGCATCCCCAAAGTTTTCTGGAGATTCGGCACTTCATACTGTGGAAAATACTTAACTGTTCTTGCATATTTAGTAACTTGCCCGCCTTTTACAACAGTACTTTCCCATTTTTGCCAAAACCAATCAGGGTTTATTTGTGATATCCACATCTAAAATTGCCTGTCTTTCCTAACTTTAGGTCTTAAAGTATATAAAGGAGGAAACCGTGTTTCGTCATATCGTTCTAATTAAGCTTAAACCTGATGCTCAAGAAAATGACATCTCTACTTTTTTATCTAAACTGAAACCTATTAGTGAAGATCCTAATGCAAACAACTACCTGCTTGGAAAAAATTTTTACCGCACATCAGTAGAAAGTGACAATACTTCAACGCTTCAGGCTTCTGATAGGTGGGACATGGTTATTTCTTGCCAATTCAAGGACGCTCAAGGATTGAAAGCGTATATGGATTCACCCGAACATGCTCCTCCCGGTGCGCTGTTATCAGTCATTGCTGAAAACTTTTTAATACTGCAGTATGAAGAACTACTTTTAAGCGAACAAACGGCTAAAAATTTCATATAGCCGAATGTATTGCCAAGCAGACATTTGAAGCGTAACGTGCATGCATGGTTGATTTTGAGAACGTTTTTCACATGGGCATAATTGTCCCCAATATCGAATCAGGTATGAAAGAGATTTCAAGTCGTTTTGGTGTTACGTGGGCTGAACCAGTCAAGCCAGCTACTGTGCCAATAGTACGTACTAAAGAGGGTATTGGTTCACTTTCTTCACGCTTCGTCTACTCCGCGGAAGGCCCGCTTTGGTTTGAGCTTATTGAGGCAGTACCAGGAACGGTTTGGGCTGCTCAAACATCAAACATTCACCACATCGGTGCATTTGTTGATGATATTGATGCGGAGGTAGAACGTCTTCTTGCTGAAGGTAACCAACTTGAGATGGAAAGTCTTGATGAAAACGGGAATCGTTCTAGTGCCTGCTATATCAATAGTGAATTGAATGTTCGCTTGGAAATATTCCCCAGTTCAGGAAGAGAAAACTTGATGAAAGCCGTCGGCATTAGCTGATTTCTTATCAGAAAGGGCTCCCCGAAAAAGCTGGATCATATAAATCTTTTTCCTTCTCGATTTTTTCCTGAAGATACGCGACTGTTTCTTCGTGGATCAGGCTGGTCACTCCAGCTGGTAACGAGCTTCCATTTTCATGCACTGCCTTGATCAAAGAGTCAACAATTTGGCGATAACATAAATTTTCCTCTTCCAAACTTGCAACCGTTAGATAAACTTCCGGTTTCCGCCATTGTTTTTCTAAAGCCTCTTCTGTCTCTCGGCCCAAATTCACCCAAACTTCATCGTCAGAATCAACAATCCGTTCTAACTGTCGCTTTAACAATTCTCGGACAACTTGATTATCGTTAAACAATAACTCACCTTCTTTCTCAACACGTTCAGACAGGTGCAAAAGAAGTCCTTTGATACTACGTAAATAGCTTGCAGCCCACTTTTGAGTAACATGCGGTGCAACACGCGTATCTAAGACCCATGACATACCATCAATTATCTCTTTTACACTTGGCCTCATGATTTTTTCCTTTTCCTACCAGTCATAACTGCAGCAGCTTCTTGAATATCCATTCCTATTACTCCAGCTAGAGAACTCTCCATTCTTTTAGAAGTCCCTAACCCCATATTTGCAAGTACAGGCCGTAAGTCACGACCATCTAAGTAACCTTCCAATGTGGAATTCAAGCAAACAATTGCTTTAAACGTCATCCATAATTCGCAAAATGCAAGGGTAGGACGAGAAATTGAAAAACCTGCATGTTCCTCGTAATGCTGCAACGTTTCTTCACGATCATGGAGCTGCAACATACCCTGAGAAAATGCCCAATCT
>CAYFHW010000029.1:0-15664 GCA_964343095.1 uncultured Anaerolineaceae bacterium
ACTATTGATGTTGGTAGCTTTGACCGACTTGGTGGCGGTCTTGAACGCACACTTGAGTTGATTCGAGAAGCAGGATACGACTACTAGTTTTAGTAGGAGCCTCATGTAGTCATATGGGCCCCTAGAAATTCTACTGATGTGATCTTGGTGTTCGCCCTCCAAGGTCACATTTATTTTACTTAATCCTGTTTGTTTTTTCTTCGAAAAAATTGCTTTGAAGCAGTCGAGTACAGCCAAGGAACCATTTCTGCGAGGATAAAAGACCACTTCATCCACCAAATTGTATATACGTTCTCCTTTGGTTGCTTCGCTGACTTGATTATGTACTTTGCAACAACTTCTGCACTTTGGGCAGGTCCCAGCATTGTTGGCTTGTAACCATCTGAAACAATTGTTGCAGAAGAGAAGAAGTTGGTTTTGGTACTTGCTGGCATTATAAGAGTTGCTGTAATTCCAGAATTTGCTAACTCTGCTTGTAAAGACTGAGTTAATCCTGTGAGAGCAAATTTGCTTGCAGCGTAGGCACCATGAAATGCCCATCCTCTTTTCCCTACGACTGAGCCTATATTAATTATCCTGCCCCATTTTTGTTTCCGCATCCCGGGGATAACTGCCCGTATGCAGCGGAGTGTTCCTAATAGGTTCACTTCAAGATTGTCTTGTAATGCTTCATCGGGAGTCTCTTCAACTAATCCATAGAGTGCGGTTCCAGCATTGTTAACCAGGATATCGATTTTTCCAAATTTACTAACCGTATCCTGTACTAGGCTATCAACTTCTTTTAAATTTCTTACGTCGCACCGTTTAGCTAAAAAACGATATCCTTTCGATTCAAATTCTTTTGTAACTGCGGAAAGCCGTTCCTGGTTACGTGCTACCAATACGACGATGGCACCTTCTTCAGCAAACATGCGTGCAGCAGCTAATCCTATGCCACTGCTTGCTCCAGTAATTAATACGATACGGTTTTCTAGGCTGCTCATTCAGATCAGGTTTATTGAGCTAGAATGTCCATGTCAAGTGAAACTGTGTCTTCTGCAACTTTTTGTATGATGGGAACTCCTGTACGTAGCGATTTCAAAGCAAGTCGTAATCCATGTGCAAGTTGAAGATATTTTGTCCACTCATTGGGACTTTGTAAGATTTTTAATTTTATTCCCCGCTCATGCTCTTCATCTTCCCAATTAGAAAGTGTTTCAGGAAGCGTCATAGATGCGGTATCAATGACCGCGCGTAACACAAGCCAACGAATATTTGCCTTCTCTGCAACTTGTATTAACGGAAGGGTTTCCATATCAACACCCGCAGCACCATATTTGTTCCATAAAGCAAGTTTTTCTGTGGTTGTTGCCACGACATTTTGTTGGGTTACTAGTTTTGATGTTACAAAAGATAAGCCTGCGCTACGGAGTGCCCGTCGTCCGGCCTCAAAAACCATTTTTTCAGGTACGAAAGTTGATTCAGTTCCTACACCCTCTACTTGTCTAGCAAATATTAAACTTCCCTTTTTCAAGGCGGGATCAAGTCCTCCACATAAGCCAGCTATGATAATTGTGTCAGGCTTTCTCTCAGCGATTGCCAATTCTAGAGACGAAATGGATTCGTCGCGTGTTCCTAGTGCGATACATTCCCCCCCCACACCACGAGCCTCGCGTTTTGTGGGTGCTACGATAAGCACACTCACTTGCTTGGACCGCCGCCAATCGTTGAAGCCGCTGCTTTAAGTCCTTCGAGTGGACTTTCAAGCATTGATCCAACTGCAGTCGCCTCATAACCACAATGGGCCATGCAATTTGTGCATCGAGCATCACGACCAAAACCATATCTATCCCATTCAGTCTCCTCCATTAGTTCTATGAATGAGTCAGCATAACTTTCATTCATTAGGTAGCAAGGTCTTTGCCAGCCTAATACACTACGCGTTGGATTGCCCCAAGCCGTACATTGCATGGCCTTCTTGCCTTGTAGGAATTTTAGGAAAATTGGAGAGTGATTAAAGCGCCATTTTTTTCGTTCTGGTGAGTCCAAAATAGTTTCAAAAGTTTTTATCATCTCAGGACGGTTAAGGAAAACCTGTTGATTTGGTGCTTTCGGATAGTCATAACCAGGTGAAATCATCATGCCATCAACGCCTAGGTCATCGTTCAGGAAATTAAAAAGTTCACGCATTCCCTCTGGCGCACTGTCGTTAAAGACTGTCGTATTTGTGTTAACTCGGTATCCCAAGTCCTTGGCTTTCCTAATTGCTTTGACTGCCTTTTCAAAAACTCCTTCACGGGCAACCATTGCATCGTGCAATTTTTCCATTCCATCCATGTGCACGCTGATAGTTAGATATGGGGAAGGTTTCAGTTTGGGTAGCCATCGCTCAAGCAAAATTGCATTTGTGCACAGGTAAACAAACTTTTTTCTTTGAACAAGACCTTCTACAATCGTGTCGATTTCTGGATGGATTAAAGGCTCGCCACCTGCGATTGAAACTACTGGTGCGCCGCATTCATCTGTTGCCTCCCAACATTCCTCCGGACTTAGATAGGTGTTAAGAATTTCTTCAGGATGCTGGATCTTTCCACAACCTTCACACTCAAGATTGCATCGATATAACGGTTCTAGCATTAAAACTAGTGGGAAACGTTTTTTTCCGCGTAATTTTTGAGCCATCAAATACTTGGCAACAACCAATGCTTGTCGTAGCGGAACACCCATGTTTACCTCTTTCTTTTCAAAACCATAATGTGTTGAAGAGAGCATACCCGAACGTAAGGTATGCAGCGACTTATACTCGGCTTTTTGGGAGAGAAATTTTAGTTTTTACGTTTTTGCTTCATTGGCCTGTCGATTTCTAAAATCTAAATCCTTCCAACTTAAGCGCATATCCCAAGCCGCAAAAGGAGCTAAGAAAAGGAGGGGAAGCACGACAATTGCCTCAACTCCTATTGCATAAGCAACCGCGTTTTCTGCAGTTTCACCAATACCTCTGAGTGCGAGGTTCGCTAAGAGCAGCAAACCAACCCCTGATTGTGCTAGAGGGATACCTGCTCCTATGTTTGCAGCAGCGACAACGAAAATGTGTACTAGTGGAGATGCATCTATTCCTAGGGATTCAGCAACGAGCCAGTACAGTCCTGCTTCTGCCATCCAAGCTAAGCCAGTTAACAGGAAAATTTTAAGCATCTGTTTTTTTTGTTGAGCAGCTTTTAAGCCTCGCATTAGTGGCGTGATAGTATCTGATTGTAAGAATCTAAAAAGATGTCTACTGAATCCGACTCCTGGTGGTTTTCCAAGTATTTGAGGTCGTGTAAAAAACCAAGTCACCAATAAGCCAGTACTTGTCCCGAAGAGCATAAAAATAGTCAGCCCAGTAAACCCAGTACCGATGGCTAAAGTAGCCAATGCAAGTGTAAGCATCAGAGAAAATACGAAGCCGTCCATAATTCGTTCAATAATTTCGGCTCCGAACAATTCTCGACGACCCAGTTGAAATTTACGTGAACTAATTTGAACCATTACGACATATCCAAGTTGAAACGGAAGAACTACATTAGATGCCTGTGCAAAGATTACGCGAGGCAAAGCAAGCCTCGGGCTGATTTTCCTCAGATGTTGAACTAAGACGCTCCATCGCAAGGCTCTTAGCCAATACCGTAGAAAAAATATTCCTATCATTGGTATGACAAATATGGGCTCAGCCATTTTTAGAGAATTTGCAACTTCTCCAAGTTGTACATCTTTAAGGAATAGCCAAACTAGTCCTGTGCTGACACCAGCTCCAGCGAGTACTCTAATTACTTTTGTAATTGTGGGTGGCAAGTTCGGCATTATTTAGGGGAAATCCATGATTTCGAGTTTTTTTCTAGTGCGACTACAGCATTATGACCACTTTGAACAGCAGATTCCATCGTTGCTGGCCATTCTGTATCTGTGTAAGTTCCTGCAAGAAAAAAATTATCTAAAGGTGTTACAGGGCCAGGTCGTTTTAACCCGGCTGAGGGGACAAATGTTGCTCGTGGTTCTTTGATAACTAAGTAGTCGCTTATTTCTGCTTCTTTAGTTTTTGGTAAAACCTTATTCAATTCAGGAAGTATAGCCTGTAAAGCTTCTTTTTTTGTTAGTTTAAAAAGTGTTTCAGGCGCACTAATTGAAATAACTAGATGTTCTTGTTCAGATTCTTCTCCACTGATTTTCGTTTGGTTGAATATCCACTGGAGTTTTTCGTTCAAAGAAGCTGCGAATTCTAAGTTCATTATTGGCTCGTTGTACCATATGTGGATGTTCATGATAGGCGATGGCTTAAAGGCGCTGAGTAAGTTTAGTGGGCCCATAGTTTGCCATGGCTTTGGAAGTATTTCTTGTACGTACCATGGTGGGAGCGCACAAATATATGCATCGAAAGCAGTAACTTCGCGGTCTTTAATTTTTAGCCCTTCAACTTGGCCGTTGTTCACTATGAGTTTTTCGACTTTGGAGCGAGTTCTTATTTTCCCGTTCCTATCTTCGATGTACTTTTTTGCTGGATGTATATGCAATGTACTTAATCCGACAGTGGAAAACCCGATTGCCATGGCTTTTTTATCCGATAGGAGGCCTTTCCTTATCACGAAAAGTGCTTGTTTTGCACTTGCTTGGGAAGTCGTGCAATTTAAAATTGGTCTCATTAGGAAATCCCAAAAACCTCTGATTGTCTGATTATCTTGACCTTGACTGATTAACCAAGAATAAAAAGATTGGGTGTCTGTAATATGTGATGCGTTGAACAATTTGATTTTTAGTAGAATTAAGGAAATTTGAATTTTTTGCTGAAGTGCTAGGTGTTTGTAAGAAATAAGAGTGGGTATGAAGTGTAGTGGTGCAGGTAAATACGTTGTTTGAATGTCTGAACGTTGACCTTTCTCATCAAATACAGGGACATGTAACAATTTTTGTTGTTTAGTTAGATCCAATGTGCCAAGTCGTTCTAAAAAATTTGTATAAGCAGTGGTGCAATGCATAAAAATATGCTGTCCGTTGTCTACCTCTCCGGTTCCCTTGGGTCGGACGAATGAATATGTCGCACCACCAGCCCATGGGCGACTTTCAAAGACTTCAACGCTGTGTCCGTGATCAACGAGTTCACATCCAGCTGCAAGGCCTGCTAACCCCCCTCCGATAATTGCAATGCGCATTAGTTTGTGTTCAAAAGGGCCTTGAGCCAAAGCCGTGCTATTGCAGAAATTTTTTCTTTGCTAGTGAGCCCTACGCGTTCAACTGTGACATTGTAATTCTTCTGTTCGATTCGTTTGAGTATTTCGAAATATACGCCTTGCATTACGTTTACACACATTCGTGAACGGTTATCAAGCAGAGGTAACAGTCGCCTGCCTTCAATAAAGTATTCTCTTGCTCGTTCCCCTTGTTGTTTCATCAAAGAAATAAAACGTTCGTCATACAAGCCTTCTAATATGTCTTTATCGGTCAGTTGATGCTGCGCCAGTTCATCTTGGGGGAAGTAAATTCTTCCACGTTTTGCATCCTCGGTGACATCTCTCATGATGTTAACAATTTGGAGACCTAAGCCCATCTTGATCGCATATTGTTCCATGTTTTCGTCTGGTTTTGTTCCAAAAATTGAGGTGCAAATTAAACCGACCATGGAAGCTACGCGGTAACAATATTTCTCAAGGTCAGACCATTTTTGGTAACGATTAATTGTGAAATCCATTTCCACGCCATTAACCAGTTCTTCAAAATACTCTTGGGGTACGTCATATTTTTTTATTGTCGCTAGTAGTGCTGTAAAAAGTGGGCCTGAAGCTTTCCCGATATAACAATCTCTAAGTTCTTTTCTTGCTTGAGAGATAGCATCTTCTTGAATTTTTCGATCTTCAAGTTCATCTGCAATGTCATCAACGTATCCACTGAATGCATATGCTGCATAAATCGAATCTCGTTTTTCTGCGGGCAGAATTGCAAATGCATAATAAAAATTGGAGGCGCGTTGCTGCGTATACTGTTTACACCATGCGTATGCAGTCTCCGTTGTGTAGTGCATATCTCGAGTGTTTTCCAATTGAGTTAATGCATCAGTAGACAAAGTAATTCCTTTTTTTCTCGCTAATTCATAGCCTTAGCAGACCACGTATTAGATTCGTAATTGCTATTTTAGCTTTTTCGCTTTTTTTTATGGTTGGTCTGTTGCTTAATGTGTCATATTGTGCATCTTCTATTGCATTCAGAATCGCTTCACCACCTACTCTAAACAAGCGTATATCAGTTCGTAAGTTTCTTGGTAGTGTATGTTCTAAGCCAGCACCTTTACGAAACCAGTTTCGTGTTCTCTCAACTTCAAATTGCATTAATTCCTTATAAGATTCTGTGACTTTTTGGTTTTGTATGTCTGATTCTGTAACTCCAAAACGTTTCAAGTCTTCCTGCGGTATATATATACGGCCTTTTGTAATATCTACTGAAACGTCTTGCCAAAAATTTGCCAACTGAAGACCTATGCATGTTGCATCAGAGAGCTCGTATCTTGTGACATCATGGTACCCCAAAATACTCAGGACCATTTGTCCAACGGGGGTAGCAGAGTAACTACAATAATTAAGTAGTTCTTCGTAATTCGTAAAGCGTTGTTTATACTGGTCAATCCTATTGGCCTCAATGAGTCGTAAGAAGGGTTCGGTTGGCATCGAACATTCATTTATTGTTTGGTGCAATGCTTTTGTTAGGGGTCTGTAGCCATCCCCTTCAATTGCGGCAAGAATCTCGTCTTCCCAAGCATCAAGTAACGCTTTTCTATCACCATCTGCTTCATCTCCAAGATCATCGGTATATCTGCAAAAGGCATAGATTGAAAAAAAGTGAGGCCGCATTTTTTTTGGAAGAAGCCACGAGACGACAGTAAAATTCTCATTATGCAAACGGGCAAAGTCTTCACACCATGTGTACGATTGTTCGAGCTTACTTAATCTAGTTTTTGAAGAATTGGTTAAATTCATTGGACTTAATTTAACGGTGAAACGCTAGGTAGGTGTATTGGATTGCTGTTATGGAGGCGGCGGTATCGACCAAGTGCCCATAAGGGCCAGTAATTACGATACATATGATATTTGAGCATAAAGTCTTGGGGAAAACCAGTTCCTGTAAATGACTCTTCTTCCCATTGTCCGTCTTCGGATTGAGTATGTATTAAATAATTCACAGCCTTTGTTAAAGTTGTACTGTTTATATCGTCAGCTGCTAAAAGTGCAAGTATTCCCCATGCCGTTTGTGATGCCGTGCTTTTGCCTAGTCCTCGTCGAGAAGGGTCATCATAAGTAATCGAGGTTTCTCCCCAACCCCCGTCAGGGTTTTGGAAATTTTTTAGCCATGAAATCGCTTTTTTGATACGCATATCATCTGGGCTGATGCCAGAAGCAATTAATGCTGGTACCACTGCTCCAATTCCGTAGATATAATTTACTCCCCAACGCCCCCACCAAGCACCATCTTCCTCCTGCGTCTCCCAAAGAAAATCGATGGCACCTTCTATTATTTCTTTGTCCATAGGTGAGTTTTCTAAAGCAAGAAATTCTAAAACATGTGCAGTTACATCTTCGGTGGGGGGATCCAATGCTGCACCGAAATCACAGAACGGGATTTCGGAGACAAAATTACGAGTGTTGTCTCGATCGAATGCACCCCAACCTTTGTTTTTTGATTGCATTGCTCTTAGCCATCGTTTAGCACGTAAAAAAGGGGCATCTTTGTTTGGCAAATCTAGTAGGCGTAATGCTATGAGTACTTCCGCTGTATCGTCTGTATCAGGATATTGTTCATTTGCGAATTCAAAAGGAAAACCACTTGGTTCTATACCACGAGTTGTAATTGCCCAATCACCAAGACTAGTTATTTCCGTACTTAGTAACCATTTTCCTGCGCGTTCTAAAGCCGGATCATTTGCAGGGATACCGGCTTCTCTGAGGCCAGTGATTGCTAATGCCGTATCCCAGACAGGAGATAGACAAGGTTGGACAGTAAATGTCTCCTTCGTTTCTAGTGCAAAACTAGTTAGCAGACCATCCAACCCTTTTGCCATTACTGGATGGTCTAATTTGTAACCAAGACACTTTAAGGCAATCAATGAGTAGACCCATGGTGGTTGTATACCTCCCCATGACCCATCTTTTTCTTGGTGTTTAATAATCCATTCTTCACAGGCTTTAATAGCTTTTTTTCGTAAGGGTTTCCATGGAGACTTTTCGTGAAGTCTTAAAATACGATCTACTGTTAAAAAGAAATTTCGCCAGCTAAAAAACTTTGTATCTTGCTTAAATTCAATTTTTTGTAAGTCGCTTCTTTTGAGGGCAAGTTCGCTAATTCCTAAGTCTTTCGGGATTTCTACTATTGGTTTTTTTGTTGAAACTAAGAGGATAGGAACCATAGTTGCACGAGCCCAAGAGGCGAATGCGTAGATGTTTAGAGGAAATTTCGGAGGTAGTAGGATAGCTTCAGGTGGCATAATAGGTAGTCCCGACCATTCAAATTGACCGAACAGTGCTAGCCACAATTTTGTAAAAATTCGGACTTTTGCAATTCCACCATGCTGAATGATCCAAGCACGTGCTTGGATCATTTGTTTACTGGTAGGATCTTCACCTGCAAGCTTTAGAGCAAAATAAGCTTCTACCGTAATACTTACATTCCCAGGGCCATCCCAATAAATAGGCCATGATCCGTCTTCTTTTTGTAATGACAAAATATATCGTCTTATCCGCGATTCACGTTCGGTGTCATATGATCCGAGGAACCGTTCTAATAAGATATGTTCTGCTGCCATGGTCACATTTGATTCAAGTTCACCCCACCAGTACCCTTCGTCTGCTTGTTCAGAAAGCAGATGGTCTGTGCCTTGTTGCAGTGCGTAGTCGAGGGCTTCCCAATTTATTTGGTCCATTAGCTAGGGTTGAGATAAGAGGATAAGCCTGTTTTCTGCTTCATCAATGGAGCTGTCAGGTGTAGAAGCCCCTGCTGTTAAACCGACACGTACTTTCCCTTTTAACCATTCAGGGTTGATTTGATCTGCGTTTTCTATGTGATACGTGGTAGTACCTTGTTCCTCACAAACCTCTCGTAGATGGCGTGTGTTGGCACTTTTTTGACCGCCCACTACTATCATAAGGTCCACAATCTTAGCTAATGCTGCTGCTTCTTCTTGTTGGCCTGTAGTTGCGTGACAAAGTGTATTAACTACATGCATTTCAAAGTTGGCATCTCGTTGTAGCAACATCAAATTAGAGACAAATTGGGCAAATGCTTCCATTTTGTGTGTTGTTTGTGCCATAACTCCAATTTTGTTGGGGAAGCCACCAGGGAATTCGTCGATCATTTTTTGAAGATGAGATAAATCTGATTGTGCTGTTACGGTTGCCTTGGCCTCGCCATTTTTGTCAAAAGCCCAACCAATAGTTCCTCTCACCTCTTTATGGCCTGGATCACCAAAGATCAAAACATGCCAGCCATCTCGTACAAATTTTTGTGCAAATCGTTGTGCACGTGTAACTACAGGACATGTTGTATCAACAATTTCAAGGCCTGCGGCTTCAATATCACGCAAAACCTTTTCACCAACCCCATGTGCGGTAATAGCTACACGTTCGTTATTAACATATTCTGCTGTCGCTTTGCCAAAGTCACCCGCTATTTCATCCGGACCAGGTAGCTGTCGGACCCCGACCTTTTCGAGTTGTTCTACAACCCGAGGGTTATGTACTATTTCACCAGCACTTGCAATGGGTCTTCCTTCTGCGGATTCATGTTCCATTATTTGTACTGCCCGTCGGACTCCCATACAAAAACCCATTTCATTAGCTCGTAAAATTTCGACCATTTTGTTCCTTTCGTTTAGCAGTATAGTTGATCGTTTTCTTTCTTAGTAACTTTGCAATACGTAACTTATTACGTACCTTATTGTTTTACCAGAGGTGCTAGAGCATCCAAGTGTTCGTCAAAATCGAATACAAAATGTGCCAAAACATGGTTGGCACCTAGTTCTATAATTTCGTTCATTCTTTCAAATACAGTTTCTTGTGAACCCCAAATAGCAACCTGATGGGCCATTTCTGGGTCTCCGTATGTGTGTTCGAAATAAGCCTTCATCCTCTGTTCTGCTCTATTTTGATTTGTATCAATAGCCAAATAAATTCGTTTTGAATATATAAAATTTGCGGGATCTCTATTGAAGTCTTCCAATGCATTTTTTAATAATTTTATATGTTCCCCAAATTCGCTAACGCTTGATGAGCCAGCTCCCATCCATCCATCTGCGAGTTTAGCTGTCCGAGTCAGTGCGGGTTGACTACGTGCACCGAACCAAATCGGTATGGTTGGTTGTTGTTGTGGCTTGGGGGACATACGTAAATTTTTAAATTTGTAAAAATCACCGTCAAACGATGCGTTTTCGTCAGCCCATAGTGCGCGCATAACAGCAAGATTTTCGTTAAAGCGTCGAACTCGTCTTCCTTGTGGCAGGCCAAAAGCAGAATTGAGATCATCTCCATGGCCAATGCCTACCCCCACAATTGTGCGTCCGTTGTTCAGTAAATCTAGTGTGGAAAGGCTTTTTGCTAGCTGTATTGGATTCCTTTGGGGTAAAACAAATACCGAAGTACCAAGGCGTACCCGTTTCGTAACCGCAGAAATAAACGATAGTAGGCTGATCGGCTCTAACATACTTCCTTGGTCAGCTATTTGTTCGAGAGCCCAAAGGCTTTCAAAACCCGTTTCCTCAGCTTTTTGTGCAAATGTTGCGATTTCAGCTAAATCGGAATTTCTTCCTTCAGGAAAAACTTGTGGTAGTCCCACACCTATAGGTATTGTTCCGTTCATCGATGCTCCTGTTACATTTGTTCACTAAAAAAATAACCTTGGGTATGTAAATAATCTAGCGAGCGTCTTCTGATACGCCACCCTTTTTTTGTACGAGTACATTCGTCTCTATATGTTCCATATACACCAAAGTTTGTTCCAGTTGTAGTTGCGGGTGATTTCTTCCCTAAATCGTAAATTTCTGTCCCGGGAGGTGGAGAAATATGGGTAGCTATAACATAGCTCCGTAAGGTAGCTTTTCCACCGATGCGAACACCATCTTTAGTCGAAGGGCTTGTTTTAACGATCACTAGGGGAGGGGCGATTAAGTGTTGCGTACCTACAAAGCCACCGAGAGCATTTGCTACGTAGTCAATCCATCCTTCCGCGCCGGGGACATTGATCGTTTCCCCACCTAATTCTTCGAAGATAAAGTCTTCGCTAAAGCATTCTCTTAGTAACTCTGACCCTTCTTGCATGCTGCTTTCATCTTTGCGGTGTCGTCCTCGCCCGATCAGATCCAGTGCATGTCCATATTTTAGAGGTAGTTGTTGTAACTCTACGTAGTCCAATGCATTTTCGATTTCTTCTACTGTTGCCATGTTTTTTCCTTTTTTAAATGAGTTCAAGCTTTAAGGGAGGGATTCATCGAATTCGTTTGCAATATGACCTGCCTGTTCAAGTGCTAGATATTCCTTATCGGTGATGTTTAATAGTTCACGATATACATATTCGTTGTCTTGCCCCATCGCTCTAGGAGCTAGTCGTATTCCTTTTTCTTCAGTTGCAGGTAATAAGTACAGTGGCCTTGGGTAACGAAAAACACCTATAGGATCCTCAAGTTCTTGTTCTTGATAAATATCACGCTCTAATACATGAGGATCATCAGTAATACGTGAAGCATCTAGGATTGGTGCGGCTGGTATTCCACTCTTCTGTAGTTTATGAAACAGCTCTATATCGTCATGCTGTACTGTCCATTCAGCTATTTGCTTGTCTAAAAGGTCATGTTGCGTTGCTCTGCCACTTCCGGTTTTCAAAGTCTCGCTTTGCATCCAGTCTGGTTCTCCCATAAACGCTTTTAAGTTTTCCCACTCTTTATTGGTAGTTATGCTGATTGCAATCCAACGGTCACCTCCGGAGTGACCACTTCCATCTCCGACAGGTTTACACGGATAGATTCCACTCGGTGATTCTTCTTCATAAATGGAACGATTGCCGATTCGATTCTCATCTTTTTTATTAAGCGCAAAGTTCATGTATGCCTGTGCAAACATAGGAACAGCATTTTCGGATAATGCAAGTTCTATTAGTTGCCCTGTCTTGCTAGTTTTACGTTTCCATAGGGCCGCCATGATCGCGAAGGCCATTTGGGTTCCTGCGATATAGTCAGCAGCAAAGACTGAAGAATTTGTATCCGGGCTTTCGTCAGGATAACTACGAAGCAGAGAATGGCCCATAGTTCCTTCAAGGTGTGCTCCGAATGTGCGGGCCTCTCGATATTTTCCAGTTAGACCGTAGCCTGATGCGCGCAAAAAAATCATCTGGGGATTTTTCTCTTTAAGCCATTCCCAAGTGATTCCTAATTTCTCCATAGTTCCGGGTACACTATTTTCAACCGCGACATCACAAATTTCTGCTAGTTTCCCCAGTATCTCAAGCCCTTCTGGTCTCCTTATATCAGCTGTGAATGCACGCTTATTTCTAAAAAAGCTTATGAACATAGGATTGTAATTCCATGGGCGTGGACCGGGCTCATTATTAGGATATCCGTTTAGCCAGCCATTACCCGCTTGTGTCATTTCTCTTGGGGGACGTGCTATGCCAGCGCGTGTTGCGGGCTGCCATATGTATCGATTTTCGTGTTTTAAGACCTCTGCGCCTAAGTCGGCGAGGATAGCTGTTGAAAATGATCCAGCCCAAACTCCTGTAAGGTCTAGAACTCTTATCCCTGAAAGTGGAAGCTTAGCTGACATGGGGGGATATTAGCGTTCGTCTTGTCAGTTGTCATTTTCTTAATGTTTCTTGAAACATTTGTAAACTAAACAACAACGTGTTCTTGGTATTCTCCGTAAACTCGCCGCCACATATTGCAGATTTCCCCTGAGGTTGCTCCTACATTTACAGCGTCAAGAATTAAGGGCATCAAATTTTCATTACCTGCTTCACTTGCTTGTTCTAGAGCACGCATAGCTTCCCCCCAGGCATCTGCATCACGTTCCGATTTCAGTTTTTTCAACCGGGCTAAATGTCTACGTTCTCCTTCAGGGTCCATTTTTAAGATTGGGATTTCAAGAGGTTCATCTGTAACGAAGTCGTTAACCCCAACTATAGTACGTTCACCACTTTCAACTTCCCGTTGGAAGCGAGCTGAAGCATCAGCGATTTCTTTTTGGAAATAACCTGTTTCAAGAGCAGGGATTACCCCTCCGATTTCTTCAATACGTTCAAAGTAAGCACGTGCTTCTTTTTCCATGTCGTCAGTAAGTTTTTCAAGAAAATATGATCCGCCCAAGGGATCTACGGTATTAGCAACACCAGTTTCATGCAGAAGTACTTGCTGTGTTCGGACTGCTAGCCTAACCGCCTTGTCTGATGGTAATGCAAGAGCTTCGTCCATTGAATCTGTGTGGAGTGATTGTGTGCCACCTAAAACACCAGCTAGAGCTTGGATTGCTACACGCACGAGGTTCACCTCTGGTTGCTGTTCCGTTAAGGAAACTCCAGCAGTTTGAGTGTGGAAACGCATCAACCACGAACGTGGCATCTCTGCACCGAAATCTTCTTTCATTACACGGGCCCATAGTCGACGAGCAGCCCTGAATTTAGCTATTTCTTCAAAGAAATCATTATGGCAATTAAAGAAGAAGGAAATTCGAGGAGCAAAACTATCCACCGAAAGGCCTCGATCGATTGCCCATCGTACATATTCGATACCATCGGCCAGTGTGAATGCTAGTTCTTGCGCTGAGGTAGAGCCAGCCTCTCGAATGTGGTATCCGCTAACACTAATTGGATTCCAACTGGGCATCTCATTTGTAGCAAATTCGACCGTGTCAGTAACGAGCTTCATTGAGTCACGTGGTGGGAAAATAAACTCATTTTGAGCGATATATTCTTTGAGTATATCGTTCTGTAGCGTTCCTGCTAATGCAGAACGGGGCACTCCTCGTTTTTCAGCTGCTGCAATAAAAAGTGCCCAAATTACTGGCGCAGGGCTATTAATCGTCATCGAAGTTGTAATTTTGTCTAAGGGTAAGTCTTGTAATAGGATTTCCATGTCTTTAATGGAGTCAACTGCAACTCCACACGAACCGAATTCTCCTTCGGCCCATGATTCATCATGGTCATAGCCCATTAATGTAGGCATATCAAAAGCGATAGAAAGACCGTTATTTCCGGCATTAAGTAAATCGTGGTAGCGGGCATTTGTCTCTTCTACTGAGCCGAAACCACTAAACATTCTAATTGTCCAACTTTTCCCTCTATACCCAGTTTTATGGACACCTCTTGTATACGGATATGAACCAGGGAGGTTGATGTCTTTTTCGTAATCAAGATGCTCTATATCGGTTGGGTCATACAGGCGATTGATAGGTCGACTTGAAATTGTTGTGTATGGACCAGGCCCTTCCCTTCCCTCGGCAACAACACTATCTTCATAATTTTGCCTTAATTCTGAATCTCGACCTTTTTTATTTAACCCACTCACTATGACTCCTTAATGCACATAACGCCTATATGTAGTCGCTACTGTCTCTTTATATTACATCCTGTTCTTAGGCTGACGGAAATGGTTGAAATCCAATACGAGGATCTTCAAATTTTGGTGGTTCAGGTTTCTTATATTGTACTTCGATTATCCCGTCCTTGATTCGTACGGGAAACGTTGCGATGGGTCTAAATGCAGGTAATGCTGTGGCTGAACCGTCTGTAACATCAAATTTTGCACCATGCCGTGCACATTCTATTTCGCAACCAACTAGTCTTCCCTGCCCGAGAGGGGCATCATCATGAGTACACAGATCCTGGATTGCGTAGTATTGGCCTTCAGCGTTGGCTAACAGTATTTGTGTATCTTCAATTGTAACTTGTGCAACTTCATTAGGCTTGAGCATCCCTTCTTCACCTACTGAAGTAAATGGTATTTCTTCCTCTTCGCTCACTAGTATTCCTTTCACGTAAACCTATATTGGTACAGCCCTATTAGTGTATAGGTTGTTTCTTTTAGCGGTCAGGTCCCTCGATATAATCATCAAGAGTTTTGTGCATGTGTCGGATACGACGCTCTCGATAGTTAATCAGTAAGCCCTTGAATGCTTTGGAGTGCATACCTTTCTGTACCCTTGGCAAGTTATACGAATCCTGATCTAAACCTAGTCCCAACGAGACTTCACCATGTTTGTAGGTTTCGTGTTTTGGCCTGGGGGGAGGCTCAACACTACTTCTTCGCCCTGCATCTGCATCTGCACCATTATGTGTGACCACAGCAGGAATTAGCGCAAAGTTTTGCAGGTCATAGAACATTTTATTTGGGTCAGTTGGATGTGGACGCTGCCGGAACATCATAAACCCACCTGCGTGTGTATTGAAGGTCAGATTAGGGAAGATGTAGTAGTGGTAGTCGTCCGTCATCTGGTCGTCATTCAAATCTGAGAAATCCATCCCAGCAGCCTCAGCTTTCTCTCTCGTTGCCTTTTGCATAGCGGGACGAACGTCTGCCATGTTGCCATCAAATGTTTCCGGATCAATACCAGCTGTAAGCATCATCCCTTTAAGTGAACTTGTTATTTCGTCCTGATTTGGATAGCGAGGGCTTACCAAGCCGAATGGGACGAGA
>CAYFHW010000030.1:0-15550 GCA_964343095.1 uncultured Anaerolineaceae bacterium
CAGCCACTGAAGCAGCTACCGAAACAGCCACTGAAGCAGCTACCGAAACAGCCACTGAAGCAGCTACCGAAGCAGCCACTGAAGCAGCTACCGAAGCAGCCACTGAAGCAGCTACCGAAACAGCTACTGAAACAGCTACCGAGGTAGCTATCGGAACTGAGAATGAAGTTGTACATGGAAATGGAGACTATCTAGGTACATATTCAGTTATAGATTCTGTTTTTGGGACTGAAATCACTGTTACAGTGACAGAATTGACTAGAACTATAGTTACTAATGCATTGCCAGATCATGAAACTGGTTCATTTCCTAATGATGGCAATCCCCATACAATTTCTGTCCAAAATAAAACATACGTGTACACAACTGTTCCGATATATGTTGGAAATGCAGTTTCAGTGAGGATGCCAGGAGTGGCATTAAATGGAGTCAAGTTCGAGCCTGGTACAGCAGAGACGGTTAACTGTGCAAGTGGGGAAAGTTTTCGAGTGGAAGGACTACAGGAGTCTTTTGACTTAGGTATGGATTTCAATAATGCTCATGTACAACCATCGGGCGAATATCATTACCATGGGGTCTCAGATCTACTTGTTAATTCATACTCTCAAGCTGAAGATCTAGTACATGTTGGTTTTGCCGCTGATGGTTTCTTGATTTATTACTCAAAGTCCACTGCCTACAAAACTAGTTATGTATTGTCTACTAGCCTTAGAACTGGGGTGAATTGCTCTTTAAGTTTGCCGATCGTTAATTCTCTATTTGATTTAACTGGAACCCAGCCTGACGGTACCTACACATCGGATTGGGTTTATATCGAAGGATCCGGAGAGCTTGATAGGTGTAATGGAGCAATAGTTAATGGGCAGTATATGTACTTCATAACGAAGGAATATCCATATATCAGCAGATGTTTAAACGGTGAATTTAGTGAAGAGCTTCCTCGTGGACAAAATTTGGACAGGCATGGTGAACGTCCTCCTCCGAATCAAAGGCGCTAATCTGCTAAGACGAGAAACCGAGGTAAGTTCCGTAGTATTCAGGGTATCTATATCTAATGGCATGTAAAATATAAAAAGAAATAAGTAGTCTTTTGCTTAAAACATCCAAGAGGTAGGTAGGTTCTTGTGAATAACCGCCGAGTAAGCCGTGTTAATGAGCTGTTACGTGGGGAGTTGAGTGAAATTATTCAACGGTCCCTTAAAGATCCTGGCGTATCGCAAGGGATGTTATCGATTACAGAGGTTTTGGTTGCTGCTGATTTCAGTTATGCCACTGTCTATGTATCTCATCTAGGGAGCGATGAAGAACGTAAGGAGTCACTTGCAGGACTTGACCGCGCGACTCATTGGCTGGAACGTGAGTTATACAGACGTTTAAGTATAAAAAGGACACCAAGACTGGTATTTAGACATGATGATTCAATTGCGCGAGGAATAAGGATTTCTGAAACATTGCACAGTATTGAAGATAAGCAGGTTGATGAAGATGGGGAAGGGTAAGAGAGATAAAAGATACAGATTTAACCGGGGTCCTCGTAGTAAATAAAGAGATTGGCTGGACTAGTCATGATGTGGTGGCTCGCTTAAGAGGGCTTACAGGGCAACGTCGTATTGGTCATACAGGTGCATTAGATCCAGCAGCTACTGGAGTTATGATACTTTGCCTTGGCCGAACTACACGACTTGTTGAGTATATGGTTCCAGTATCAAAATCATACGAAGGGGAAATAGTACTAGGTATTACGACTGATACTGATGACTCCGAAGGTGTTCCAATTGAAAAGGGTCATGTTCCTGGTTTGGAGATAGATCTCAATTTGGATTCAGTAGCATCTAAATTTTCTGGATTCATTCAGCAAGTTCCACCAGCATATAGCGCGATTAAAGTGTCGGGAAAACGAGCATATTCGGTAGCTCGATCAGGGGAAAAACCATTTTTGTTACCTAGGGAAGTGTATATCGAGAATTTAACTTTAACCCGTACAGCTTTTGACCGGTTAGCCATTAAGGTGACCTGTGGATCTGGGACATATATTCGCAGTATAGCTCGCGATATTGGCAAGATGTTAACCACAGGGGGGCATTTGAGTTCGTTAAAGAGGGTCAAAAATGGCCGATTTACTTTGAGAGATGCGCATACCGTTTCTGAAATTGAAGAACTAATTAAATTGGAACAACTAAACCAAATTCTGTTGAAACCGGATGCAGGTATTTTGGATCTAGAGGTTCTGACTGTTTCTGCGCAGGAAGCTACGAAAATTAGCAGTGGCCAGACTATTTTTTGTAATACGAAAAACTTAAAATCTTCCAAGATTATGCGTTGTTATGATGAAGAGAAGCAGTTTCTCGGAATTGTTGAACTTAGAGAAGGTGGGATAATTCACCCTAAGAAAGTATTAATTTCATAGGTTTACTTTAATATTTCACATAGTTCGGTATGTAAGAACCCATTAGTCGCAATAGCATCCTTTCCAAGTAGGTCTACGCCATCCCAACTACTAAATTTTCCTCCAGCTTCAGTAACAATAATTGAGGCTGCTGATATATCCCACGGATTAATAACATCGTCAATCATGATATCTGCACGACCACAGGCAACTGCTAAATATCCATAGCAATCTCCCCAAGACCTAAATTGTTGAGCTCTCAATAGTTCAGAAAATCCTGTTTTAGTTCGGTTATAAAAACTTTTAGGGTCGGTTGTTAGTACGATCGCATCCTCAATGTTTTTTTTATCCGTGACAGTGACTGATCTCTTGTTAAGCTCTGTGCCTAAACCAATAGCAGCTGTTGCGGTCTCTTTTAGAGCGTGGCAGGCTATGACTCCCAAGACTGGACAATCGTCTATTTCAAGTGATATTAAGGTCCCAAATAAGGGAACTTTTTGGATAAATGATTTTGTTCCATCAATTGGATCTATTACCCATTTACGAGCGCTTATTTTTTCCGATTGTCCTAATTCCTCACCTAAAACTGCATAATTTGGTGTTTCTTTCTGTAAATAATTCCATATAGCCTCTTCGGCTTTTTGGTCAGCTATTGTGACGGGAGTCTGGTCTGG
Source organism: uncultured Anaerolineaceae bacterium (assembly GCA_964343095.1). Taxonomy (GTDB): domain Bacteria; phylum Chloroflexota; class Dehalococcoidia; order Tepidiformales; family Tepidiformaceae; genus JAKUNN01. The sequence goes on from CAYFHW010000030.1 coordinate 3,061, forward strand.
TTTAAGTTGAAAGCTGATATCTTCTGTGTATAGCGGAAGAATAATATCTTCTGCTATTTTACTGGCCTCTTCGGCAACAGAGAGTAAGTTGCGTAACTCTGATGTATCTAGTTGATTTGCCATAGATTGATTGTAACCGAGATAGAGAAAGCGTTCTTTGGAAGAAGTGTTCTAAAAAACCTTTCCCATTACGTAGTAGGGTACATTGAGATCATTGAATTTAATTTCACCTAAAATCGAAAAACCGAGTCTTTCGTATAGTTGATACGCTCGGCTATCAATGCGTGTACTAAGTAAACAACCAGGTTCTGGTCGCTTTGCTAGTAAAGTAGAAATAAGTTCTGTTCCGATACCTTGTCCTTGTTCTGATGGAAGTACTGCAAGTTCAACCAATTCATATGCGGTATCAAACCATGTTGGCAATAATGATTGATCTAACTGTTTTTTTACGGTTTCGTGCCACCATTGTCCAGGTTGACTCTTGTATCCGTAACACAGTCCTACTGCTGTTTCCTTAGCATTGGATTTCACTGCGATGAAAGCTCTAAAACCCGCAATTTGTCTGTGTGTGGTTTGTAAACGGGCTAGTACTTCCTTCCCTCGGTTAGGGTCGCTGTAAGGGGGAAGAGAAAAAGCTTCTGTATAACAAGTGATCGCGGATTCAAGCAAGTATCCAGTATTTGGTAAGACTGCAATTTCTAAACTCATGTGCGATAAAGCATTTTTGACCCTACGTGGTCTTTATTTAAACGTTTGTTTAAATGTAATCCTTCAAAAATAAATTCTACCGCGGAAGCAACATTTCCAGAACCAGTCATTTCCAATTTTTCGAGAGGTGCTTTTAGATCCGAGATCTGCTTCACAATTTTTGTATATTCTTTGCTTGCTATCGATTCGCCTACTTCAATTGAAACCCCGGATCGAAATCGGGTAACAACCTCTTCAAGTTCCGGAATATTAAAAAATCTATTGAAGACTGTAACTGTTGCATTTTCAACTAATTTGGCAATAATTTCTTCTTCCTGGCCATCTTCTATAGTTTCAAACTCTACCTTACCGCTAGTTGACGGGATAATGTATGGAAGGTCCGATATACGAGGAACAACCTCTTTTTCTTTGTGCTTAAGTGCACGCCGTAGTGCATTTGCTACGATACTTTCATAATTTGCAATTGATGTCCTTACACTGACCCCTGAACGTTGGTTTACATCCGGACTTTTACGTGCTTGTTTAGTAATTTCAATGATAATTTCATTCATAAAAGCCGGAACATGCACTTTGAAATCTTTTGGTGCAGGAAGTTTTTCTAACTCAACTATATCTAATTCATGTTGAACAGATTGCGGGTAATGCGTTCGAACTTGGGCCCCATATCGATCTTTGAGTGGGGTGATTATCCGTCCTCGATTCGTGTAATCTTCAGGGTTTGCACTTGCGACCACAAAAACATCAAGAGGAAGGCGTACACGATGCCCACGAATTTGAACATCCCGTTCTTCCATTATGTTAAGTAATCCAACTTGAATACGTTCTGCTAAATCAGGTAATTCATTAATACAAAAAATACCGTGGTTAATTCGTGGGATAAGTCCATAGTGAATAGTTAATTCATCAGATAAATAACGACCTTCGGCAACTTTTATTGGGTCTACTTCTCCAATTAAATCAGCAATGGTTATATCGGGCGTGGCAAGTTTTTCACTGTATCTCTCATCTCGGGACATCCACCTGATTTCACTAGCATCCCCATTCTCGAGAATTAAATTTTTTCCTTGTACTGTGATCGGATCATAAGGATCCTCGGGTATCTCACATCCAGCAAGTACCGGATACTCTTCATCTAAGAAATCTATAAGAGAACGAATTATTCTTGATTTAGCCTGTCCTCTTTCACCTAAAAATACAATATCTTGACCCGCCAAAATAGCATTAGTTATTTGCGGAATTACAGTTTCATCATAACCAAAGATATTTGGAAATAACCGGTCTCCACTTTTTAGCTTAGTAATAAGGTTTTTACGTAATTCTTCACGAATAGTGGAAACTTTGTATCCTGAAGCCCTAAGCTCCCCAACATTTTGTGGCTTCTTTTTTTTGCGTGGAGGCATCGTTCACCTTTTCTTGTTTCTGATCAGTTTTGGCTATCATTTAATAGCCTGTTCGTCATCATAGAGTTGAAAGATTGAGTGTCAACTAAAAAACGCTACAACTTACAAATCCGACCTTGTTTTTTGAGTTAATCCTTAAAAACAATGTCAGATTTATCATGTTGACCTTGCGTGAAAGCTGAAGCTGCCTCCCACTTTTCACCAACGTCGTCGAATCTTGTGTAATCATGCACACAAGTTCTATGCGTAATGGCCCACTCTCCGTCACGTTTTTCAAATTTATCTACGTAGCGTCCCCCCCATAAAAAGTCGTTCTCAGCTTTACCATTTTGTGCTGGATTGCGATGCCGCGCTAGGCAATAGGCTTCACTACGTGCTGTGTTTCCTGACACATCAATAATGACATTTCCTATGAAGTGTTGCGTGAGACTATAAGTAGATAGTCCCTGGCTCATATTTTCAACAAAAGAATCTACCGTTCCTGGTTGGCCATAAACCAATACAGCATCGGGATGGAAGGCTGATCGTACGAGGTCTGGGTCCAATCTATCTATACCTCGAGCATAGATCATCAACTTCCGGCGTATAGCAAGTTCAGCAATCGTGTTTTCAAGTTCTTCAGTTAGCTCGGTAGTCATAAACTCTCCTTATTAATTCCTAGTAGATTCTAAATCGGAAACGACTATTTGAGGAGTTGGGATTTATGCTAGTGTTTGTAAGGGTGCTATATGTCTACTATTCCAAAAAGAGTTTTTGATTGGGCCAAAGAGACTCCTGATTCTCCTGCTCATTATGTTTTTACTGAAGGTGATTGGACTCCAATTACTTGGGCACAGTATGCAGAAAATATTTCTGCTGCTGGAAAGGCTCTACTTTCATTGGGGATCAATAGTGGTGAAACCATAGCAATATTAGGTTTTAATTGTACTGAATGGGTTACCTTGCATGTTGCTGCAATGTCTATTGGAGCAACACCGACGGGGCTGTATTCAACATCTTCGCCTGAAGAAATTGCTTACATAATTAATCACTCTCAGGCGCGTTTGGTTTTGGTTGAAAATGTTGAATATCTAGAAAAAATTAAAGAAGTGCGCGAGGAAATGCCTACGTTAGCCCATGTTGTTTTGTTGAAGGGTTCTGCCCCAGAGGAAGTGCTTGATTGGGATACATTTCTTGCAAAGGGAGCAGAAGAAGAGGTAAAGAGTTTGGATTTCGAGAATTCTTTAAATAGTCTGGATCCAGATTCTGCTGCTGAACGTATATACACATCTGGTACGACTGGCCCTCCTAAAGCAGTTGTTTTAACGCATAAAAATATTGAGTGGACTGCAAGAGCCGCAGTTAATTATGTTGGTATTACTAATGAAGATCGTTCAATTTCCTATTTGCCGCTTTCGCATGTTGCGGAGCAGGTATTTACAATTTTAGGACCTGCAGTTTCTGGGAATGCAGTTTATTTTGCGGAATCCTTTGATAATTTAGTACCCAATTTACAAACTTCACGCCCAACAATTTTTTTCGGAGTGCCTCGTGTTTGGGAGAAAGTACATGAAACACTTTCGGTAAGATTGTCACAGGCAACCGGTATTCGACTCAAACTTGTGCAGTGGGCTATGTCAGTATCTCGTCGTGCGAACAGGTGGCAGGACAAGGGGATAATTTGGGATCCTCTTTTAGGTCTACAGTACGTTTTGGCAAAAATATTATTAAAAAAACGAGTCAAAGTACCTCTTGGTTTTGATCGGTTGCGTATGGCATTTACTGGTGCTGCGCCAATTTCAAGTGATGTTGCAGCATTTTTTGCAGGTTTAGACATACCTTTAAATGATGCATATGGACAAACGGAGTCAAGTGGGGTCCTAACCATTAGTCTTCCGCATGCCCGAAAGCCTGGTTCGGTAGGAAGGGCGATCCCCGGAGTTGAGTTACGTATCGCTGATGATGGTGAAATAATGGCTAAGGGTCCAAATGTTTTTGCTGGTTATGCAGAGAATGAAGAAGCAACAAATGAAGCTCTTAATAATGAGTGGTTGGCTACAGGCGATATTGGTGAGTTAGACACAGATGGATTTCTTAAAATAACTGGTCGAAAGAAAGAAATTATTATTACTGCCGGTGGTGAAAATGTTACGCCTAGCTTGATTGAAGATGTCGTCAAAGCTAATGCATTGGTCTCGGAAGTATGTCTTGTTGGCGATACTATGCCTTATCTAATCGCATTAATTACAAGAAATGAGGATGCTGCAGGAAATCTATCAGATGATGAGATCTACTCCAAAATTGAAGAACATATCGAAGCAATTAATCATCAATTTGCAAGATCGCATCAAATTAAGAAATTTGTAGTCTTACCACGGCAATTTACGGAAGCTGATGGTGAATTAACACCTACTATGAAAATGAAGCGAAGCGTTATACATGCGCATTATGCTCAGGAGATTTCTAAGGTGTATAGCGAGGATTAAAGAGGATGTTGATGCCTCTCTGGCTTAAGTTGTTGCCGATACTGGTTTCGTTGGAGGTTTTGCGAGCCAAAAGAAAATACTTCCTAGAAGTGCTATCAGAGCGATAACTGTAAAAGCTATTTTGTAATCACCACGCCAATCTGAAATTAAACCGGCGATTAAAGGTCCTAGAGTCATCCCAATCATAATAATCATTGAAGAGAATCCCATAATTTTTCCGAAGTTTGTCCGTCCAAAATAATCTGCACGAAGTGCTTGAGTTACTGCAGGACGAACACCCCATGCAAGTCCATGAATAATGGCGAATGCGAGCAAAATGATAAATGAAACAAGTGATCGTTCCCCTGCGAATGCAAGTAAGAAAAGCCCAAGGACATGAGCTAGCATGCAAACAACAAGCAATCCCCTTTTGTTTACCTTATCGCCGATATATCCACCACCAACCAAACCGAAAACTTGGGAAACTGAAATAATGAAGGAGATCACTCCTACCTCCCAATACGAGTAGCCCAAATCATCTCTTGCATGAAGATATAAGTTTGCAATTACTGTACCTACTATTAAAACGCTAGCTGCGTGGCCGAGGGATAAAAACCAAAAACTAGGTGTACGAAGTGCTTCACGTGTTGTGAAGTCACCTGAGTCATCGATACTGCTTGTAAATTCCTGATTCTCATCAGTTGCCTCGTAAGTATCGTCTATTTCACCATCAACGGTATCCCCGCGGTCTTCAGGCCTATGATATATAAACCCTGCAACGATTTGTCCAATAATAATTACGATAATTCCTGCTATTAGGACCGTTTTACTCCAGCCTATATTGTCAATTGAAAGCACAACCAGGAATGCAAACATCCCTCCCAGCGCAAATCCAGTTTGCATAAGACCAATCGCACGTGCTCTTTTTGCTTTAAACCAATTAACAACGGCTACTGTCAAAGTCATAAAGCCTGCTAGTCCTGCTCCAATCGCTAGAAGGCTATAAGCTACATAAAACTGCCATAACGAATCAATTTGCGAAAAAAGAATCAATCCCCCACCCAAAAGAACTGCTCCAATACGAATCATGATAGATGGCCCAAATTTATCTATAGCCCAACCTTGTACAGGTCCTAAGACTCCGCTTTCAACGCGGTTTAATGAAAATCCTAAGTTTAGGCTTGTATTACTCCAACCGTATGCTTCGTGTAGTGCTGATGCATAAGCTCCCGTTGAATTAAAGAAAAGACTTGATGCAAGTAATTGCAATATGAAGCCATTTCCAACAATCCACCAACCATAAAATATTTTGGGACGTTTAAAACGACGCATAAGTGACTTTAACTCGAGCATGAAGTATGAGCAGCCCGCATAATACATAAATGCCATTTAGCTCAAAGCAGAATAGGTTTTCGCCACTACGAGGTAGGGCTATTGATGCCGTTACTTCCTTCCAGGAGCGTGAATTCACAATATTTTTTGCCGGTAGTTTTGCATTTTTCTTAGGGATGGCGATGCAAATACTATTGCGCAATATAGTTGTCTTTAACCTTACGGATTCTGCATTCTCATTGTCGATCATGGTAGTTGTTGCGATTGTGGTGTTACCGATTACTGCACCACTGGGAGGCGTTGTTGCGGATCGTGTAAATAAAAAAACCCTTTTGGTTGTTTGCGAAGCACTCTCGACGTTACTGTTTGGAGTAATTACATTTTTGATATTAATCGACGAGATCGAGTTTTGGCATCTATTAGTAACATCACCAATCTTTGCAGCGGTCTTCTCTTTTATTATGCCGACACGCCAAGCAATTGTTCCTGCTCTTGTTCCTGCCCAAAAACTTACGAATGCGATCTCTTTGAATGCAGGTGGTAATACAATTACCCAGATAATTGGTCCTGCAATTGCTGGTATCTTAGTAGGTTTTGCCGATACCGGAATTGCATTTCTAGTAGCAACTATTCTCTTTGGAATTGCGACACTTAGTGATTTACGCCTCCCTAAATATGGAATGGTTGGAAATAAAAAGCCAAAAAGTTTTGTTGATGATTTAAAAGGTGGTGCGAAATATATTTTGGGCAATCGTTTAGTTTTTCTGCTTTTGTTCGCTAATTTTCTAATGCCTCTGTTTACATTCCCATTGCAGCAAATGATGGTTGTTTTTGTCCGTGAGGTGCATGGTCTATCTGATGACTGGCTTGGGTATTTTTTGATGATTTTAGGGATCGGTAGTTTAATCGGGATACTTTTAATGACAAGTGCTGATCGGATTAAACATAAGGGTTATTTACTCATGTTTGGCGGTTTTCTAACCGGTGTTTCAATGTTTGCATTTGCTGCTACATCAAACATTATTTTTGCTCTTATCATGTTGGGCATTGTGGGTTTGGGCGAAATTATTTTTGGAATAACAAATCAAGCCGAAATCCAACGGTCTATTACAAATGAGATGCGTGGTCGTGTCATGTCCGTAACTATGTTATCGATTAGTGTGTGGCCAATCGCTATTTTACCAATAGGTATCGCCACCGATGCTTTTGGTCCTGGTCCCACCTTGTCGGTGACTGCCATCTTATATGTAGTTGCCTTAATAGCATTGTTTGGATTTAGTGCTACTTTGCGAAAACTGTATGTTGATAAGCGTAAAAGTGCTGAGCTTTCACATGTACAGGCAGCTCAATTAGTCGCAGAGGGAAAAATAACGGAAGAGGAAGCATCAAAGTTAACTGGAGAATCTGCAGATATAGACTCCAAGAGTTAGGTTCTTGGCTCTATATCTGCAATTTTGGCCATTAATTCAAGTGTCTCAAGTTGCCTGTCTCCTCCTCGGGTTCCTATCGTCAATCCTGTAGCACCTGAATCCAGCCACGCAGTAAATCTTTCACGAATCCTGTCCACAGGTCCGATCAAAGCACCTTCATCAACAAATTCATCGGGTACTGCATCTGCTGCTTCTTCTTTACGTCCTGCGAGGAAAAGTTCCTGGATTCGCGCTGCAGCTTCAGGATATCCTCGTTTTATCATGGTGTCGTTATGGAAGTTTTTAGTCCGATGACCCATTCCACCTGTGTATAAAGCAATATTTGGTTTCATTGAATTTAATGCCGAACCAACGTCGTCAGTAATTATTACGTTTACAGAACCTTGAATTTCAAAATTACTGAATCCCTTTCCGTTTCCAGCTCTAGCAAATCCCTCTTCTAGCCATGGTTTAAAGGTTTTCATTGCTCCTGGAACGAAGCCTAAAGGAAGCCAACCATCTGCAATTTCTGCAGTGAGCTTTACATTTGTTTCGGTTCCTGTTCCTAGCCAAATAGGGATATTGGGGTTCATATGTAAAATCGAACGTAAAGGCTTCCCAATACCTAGTGCTCCTTCACCTGTAAAAGGCAAAGAAATTTCTTTACCTTCGTGCTCTACTGGTGCTTCTCGCTTGAATACTTTTCTCATAATCGAAACGTAATCTCTAATCCGATAATAGGGTTTTCCCCAAGGCTGTCCGTACCAGCCTTCAACAATTTGTGGACCTGATACACCAACTCCTGCAATGAAACGTCCTTCTCCTGCCATAGCATCAATTGTTCCAGCTTGCATTGCTGCTAATGCAGGTGTTCGTGCAGCCAGTTGCATAATACTTGTACCTAAACGGATATGTTTTGTTATTGCAGCTAAATATGCCAAGGGTGTAACAGCATCGCTTCCATAGGCTTCTGCGGTCCAAACTGTGTCGTATCCTAATGCTTCAGCAAGTCGAATTCGCTCAAAATCAAAATCCATTGTTGGACCGGAATAGCCCATACTTATTCCTAATTTCATACGGCACCTCTTTTGGATATCTTACGTCAAAAATTAACCATTTTCTTTTCGAAGAGAAAGTTCAGGTTCAGTAGCTATAATTTCTTTATCAACTAGTGCCTTATACGTTTCTGAATTGAAACCTAGCAAGTCTTCGATAATTTCTTGATTATGCGCACCGAGACCAGGTGCTGTCCGGAATTCAATATTTCGAATGTTATTAAAATGTATTGGAAAGCCTGGAAATTCGCGGATTCCAACATCTGTTTGATTAATGGGAACAATAAATTTACGCTCACGTAAATGGGCATTGTTGACCAGATCTGAGTTTTTCATAACTACTCCAGCAGGTATTTCTATTTTTTGAAGCTTCTGCATTATTTCAAACTTATCTCTTGTTGAAGTCCATAGTGAGATTTCTTTATCAATTAAGTCATGTTGTTTGTGCCGTTCGTTTAAATTGAGTAGAGCGATATCTTTTAATTGCGGATTATCAATTAAATTGATCAATTTTTCCCAGGACTGGTTATTTTCGATGGTTAATGCAATCCAATCATCATTACCTTTACAAGGATAGAGTCCTTGAGGGGCAAATATTAGTGATTTGTTCCCTGTTACTGCAGGAGCTTTTTGGTTGAAAGAAGAGGATAATATTTTTTCACCAGCAATTGAGAGATACGTTTCCAGTTGTGAAAGATCGATATTCTGTCCTTTTCCTGATGTTTCACGTTCATGTAGTGCATCTAGTAGAGCGTATGCTCCCACAAGTCCAGCTACGCCATCTGGAAACGCTGCCCCCAATTTCATAGGTGTTCCATTTCCGTACCCGGTCATCATTGCAAGCCCAGAATGAGCTTCTAAAATTGGCCCAAAGGAAGCGTGGTCTCTAAGTGGACCAGTTGCACCATATCCTGACATTGTCATACAGATAATTTTGTCATTGATAGCTTTTAAATTTTTGTAATCGAAACCAAGTCGTTCCATGGCTCGTGGTCGATAATTATTCAAAACAATATCGGATTGTTTTGTAAGTGCACGAAAGATCTTTTTTCCTTCTTCCGTTTTTAAATCAATACAAAGTGAACGCTTATTTCTATGCATCTTGTTTAGGGTTCCTTGGCGATTCCAAGGTTTCTTCCCTGGATCTGCATCTGGATAGATACCCGATCGTATATCTGGAGGAGCAAGTTCACCCCATTTCCAGTCTTTCCTACCCATTTTTTCTGTTACTAGCTCAGAAAAACCACCTGGAGGTATTCCTATACCCCGAGAGTTTCGATGCTCAATACGAATAACGTCAGCACCTAAGTCAGCGAGAAACCTTCCTGTCAGCGGTCCAGCCCAAGCTATAGAAAGCTCAAGCACTCTAAGACCAGTCAGTGGCAGGTCTTTACTTTCAATGTTTGTGATAGATTTTTGCTTTACTTCAATCATTGATTTAATTTGTGAATTATGTTCGCCTAGTTTTGGTGCTGCGGCAGAACCTTTAGGCGTAGTTTGCATCCTTACCGGGAGCGAAGGCGCGTAAATATTTTTTCCGAGGTCTTGTCTTTCTACCCAAAAATTACGATGTTGTAACTGAGGTTCTTTTAAAGTCTCTTCTAGGCTCAACACCGGACTTGCTGGCACAGACCATTTTTGTAAGTGAGAGACAATTTCAGCTTGCGTTCGTTGGTTTAACCATGGAGTAATAAGTTTATTTAACTCTTCTGCGTTATCGAAACGCAAACCACCAGATCGAAAATTCGGATTAATTAAAAGTTCTGGCTGTTCAATCGCTAAACAGAAATTTTCCCACTGTTGAGCTAACGAAACTGCTATTGCAACCCACCCATCTTTGCATGCCAATAATCCCAAAGGGTGATGAGACTCTGCGTGATAGTTGCCAGATCGCCGCTTTACTACACCCTGGTGTGTGTGCAGCACAAATGACCATTGATGTAAGGCAGCCATTGCCTCGAAAATAGAGGCATCTACAATTTCTGATTGCTTTGAAAATCTATTGGCTCGTGCTGCTGCAAGAGCGCCTATTGCAGCAGTAGTTCCTGCGACATATGAACACCAGGGGCCGCCACCTTGAAGTGGTGTACGTTCAGGTTCACCTGTGATAAATGCATACCCACTCATAGCCCAATTTATAAGGTCAGATGAACGAAAATTTGAATAGGGCCCGGTTAATCCAAAAGGACTACAGACGACTATGATTGCGTGAGAATTTTTCTTCTGTATTTGATTGAGCCGTTTAAGTTCGTTTTTAAGATTTCCGTCAAATTCTTCAATTATTATGTCCGCTGAATTTAGAATTTCGGAATTTGGAAGTCCATATTGATCGAGTTCTGGTGTGATCGATTTCTTGTACATTGCAAGATACTCAAAGGGTGCAGAAAAAGGAGTGTCTCCTTGTGATTCTCTTAAAGGACTTCCTGATAACTTTTCAACTTTTACGACATGTGCACCAGTCCCTGCAAGCAAACGTCCACAGTATCCACTGCTATAACCGTCACCTAATTCTAAAACCGTAAAGTTTTTTGCCATAAAGCACCAAAATCGAAACTTTATATTTTGTTTCTGAGAAAAAGCTTACCATGCAAAAATAACGTAATATTGTATACGCTCTTATAAGAATGGAAGTTTTATGCAAATCAATGGATTGAATGTACTTATTACAGGAGGCGGTTCTGGTTTAGGTGCCGCAACAGCTCACAAATTGACTAATTTAGGTGCCCGTGTGGCTATTCTAGATTTACCAATTTCTAAAGGTCAGGATCTGGCTGATTCTCTTGAGGGGGGGCTGTTTGTAGATGCTGATGTTACCAGTGCAGATAAAACCGCAGAAGCTATTAATACCGTTTGTGAAGAATTGGGGTCAATTGAAGTTGCAATAAATTGTGCAGGTATAGCGACTGGGGATCGAACGGTAGGGAGGGATAACGTTCCTGCTGATCTGGATCAATTTACACGGACAGTTATGATTAATTTAATTGGTACGTATAACGTTATTCGTTTGGCAGCATCAAAAATGGCCTCGAATGAACCAAATGAAAATGGTGAAAGAGGAGTAATAATTAATACTGCTTCGGTTGCAGCTTTTGAAGGACAAATTGGGCAAGCAGCATATGCTGCATCAAAAGGTGGCGTGGTTGGGCTTACATTGACGGTTGCTAGAGATTTAGCACGTCATGGGATAAGGAATTGCACAATAGCTCCCGGTCTTTTCCTAACACCTATGATGGAGGGTTTGCCTGAAGCTACTCGTGATGCACTTGCTTCTGTAACTCCATTTCCGCAACGTTTAGGTAAGCCAGAAGAATACGCAGATCTTGCGAGCCATATTATTGAAAATGCGATGTTGAATGGCGAAGTAATACGGCTTGATGGGGCGGTAAGGTTGCAGCCTCGTTAAAAAATTAAAGGCTACCTGTGATAACAGCTACTTTTCTATTTAATCGAGAGTGATCAAAATATTCATTAAGTTATGTTTAGACGGACAATAGATATTCTTCTAGGAGATGCCCGTTCTGCATATTCTTCATATGGAGGGTAAGCGTTTACCGCTATTGACCATAGACGGTCATATTCATCTCCGTCCACAAATTCTGCAAATGCACGGTGGGTTGTGCGATTAACACGTATTAATGCGCGTGGTTTGGATTTTAAGTTAGGAATCCAGCTAGGATCATTGGGTGCACCCCCACGAGAGCCGATCACAAAATATGCGCCACCGCTACGAAAGAAAAATAGCGGTACCGTCCTACGGAGTCCACTCTTCTGACCAATAGTTGTTAAAAGTAATGTTGGAATGTAGTTTATTCCGTAATTACGCGAAAGTAACCAAGATAGCAAAGAGTACCCGGTGTAATGAACTAGCAGCTCCTCCAGTACAGGTAGGATCCGTAATTTGCCCAGGAGCTCAATTAGCATATTTGACTGAAGCCGCTACTTGCGTCCAGGTACTGTAGAAGCCCCTTCTCCAGTATAGATACCCGCACCTGAGACTTCACGCCAATGGGTATGGGCGAGTGTGTGCATGATGAACACGGCCTGTTGGGCAGTCCAGAGGCCTTGTGCATCTTGAGTTTGATTAATGGCTTCTTTCGTAATCTTCAGTCCAAACAGTGGTTTTTCAGCTATTTTGAGTGCGA
>CAYFHW010000031.1:0-15252 GCA_964343095.1 uncultured Anaerolineaceae bacterium
AAGCTAATAAAACAATTGCTGGAACAACATTTTTCGGGTCTTTTTCAGTTCCTTCAGCTGTTGTACTTGGTGCAGGTTCATCTTTGGATTCCCATGCACCAATACCCCGGTCTGTCATACGAGTTGATGCAACAGGTGAAATACAATTTGCTGTTACACCGTAGCGGTCTAAGGCATTGGCACAAGACAGCATCAGGCCGACTTTTCCTTGATGAGCCGCCGAATAATTTGGTTGCCCTGCAGCGCCTCGAATTCCGGCAACTGAGGTGAAATAGATGATTCTTCCCCCGTTTCGTTCTTGACGCCAGTGTATCGAAGCAAATTTTGTTGGAGCGAAGCAGCCTTTCAAGTGAGATTTGATTGATCCATCCCACTCTTCCTCTGTCATGTTGAAGATCATTCGTTCTCTGAGGATTCCATGTGCACAGACAAGGATATCGAGTTTCCCCCAGTTTTCTAAAGCCGTACGTACTAATCCTTCTGCATGGTCCATGTCAGAAACATCACCAATACAGCCTATTGCCTCCCCTCCAGACTCATTGATTTCGTTAACAATCGTCTGAACCTTTGAAGGATCTTTTTCTGTTCGTCCTTCAACATCAGCGCCGGTGTCGGCGACAATTACCTTCGCTCCCTGTTCAGCAAAGATTCGGGATATTTTCGAACCCATACCGCCGGCCCCACCGGTTACAATCGCTGTTTTTCCAGATAGGTTTTGTTTCATTCGATGAAGACTAGGCGAATTTTTGTAACTCCGTCAACGGGTATTAGTTAAAAAGTGGTTATGCATTTTTAAATCTGTAGTAATCTGGATGCATGTTAAGGCAAGAACTTTTTGATCGAGTAGATATTTTACGAAAAGACTCACCAGCGGAACGTATACGAAATATGAGAGATCTTTTGGAAGAAGCAGGGGATGAAGCCCAAAAAATTAGACATTTGCCTGATTGGGCAGCTAAAGAAATGGTCAATGCAGGTCTTTACCGCTTTGCCCTTCCTACTGAATTAGCAGGTGAAGATCTCCTTGCGCGTGATCAAATTGAGGCAGTGGAGGCTGCTTCAGCAATCGATGGTTCAGTAGGTTGGTGCGTCCAAATTAATTCTGAAATTAATGCGTTGATGATAAGACAGATGAATAAGGAATTGGCAGAGAAGATCTGTGGAGATTGGGATGTGCTTGTTTGTTCTGGGCAAGGTACCCCGAACGGCCCTAATCCTGGTAGGGAGGCTTTTTTGGAGGGCAGTGATTGGAACATGACTTATCAGGGTTCTTTTGCGAGTGGATGTCATAGTGCGACGTGGACAATGATTTTTGATTCCAATCCGTGGGAAAAATCTCCAACAGGTGCTGCAGAAGCTTCTTGGATGGTGCCTAGAGATGATTTCGAGATTATTGATACCTGGGATATGGCTGGGTTAAGAGGTTCTGGTAGCCATGATGTGCGTATACAGGCAAAGATACCTTTAGAGCACACCTTGCCGAAAGATGCGCTGGCACCAACGGAACTATGGGAAAATCCAACCTACCGTAATCCTTGTCATGCCTATTACAACAAGGCAGCAGTTGCGTTAGGTATCGCTCGAGGTACGATAGATGAGTTTGTAAAGCTGGCAACCCATAAGACTCCTTGGGGCTCGGGCTCCACGCTAAAGGATCAACCTGAGGCATATATTCGGCTTGCTGAAAATGAAGCTAATTGGATGTCTGCACGTGCGTTTCTCATGGAAAGCCAAGAAGCTATTGAAAAAAGCCTAGGTCCTTTGAGTGAGGGCAAGAGCCTTCCTGAATGGGAGTTAACGCGTAAGGGATTCTTATCTGCAACTCATGCTGCCCAATCATGTCGTTTGATTGTTGATACCATTCACAACCTTGCTGGGACAACGGGAAGTCGTATGAGTCATCCGCTTGAACGTAAGTTGCGTGATGCACATCAGGCTGCATCACACGGTGCTATTAGCTGGCGCCACTATGGAAATTTCGGAAAAACTTTTTTGGGCGAGGATCCACCAGGACTTTACACCAAAATCACAAGAGCATAGCGGGTAGCATGCGTTACATTTTTAATCTGAAGATCAATGTATGGGTCGCTCAGTGAGAATTATTTTTAGCTTCGCAATTCCTCTGTTCATCATTGCATTGGACATAGTCACAAAATTGCTAATCACAGAATTTTTGAATCCTGGTGATGTTTGGCCTTCTAGTGATTGGCCTGTCCGAATAACATATGGGACCAATACAGGTGCAGCTTTCGGATTATTTCAAGGTGGAGGAATATTCCTTATTTTTGCCAGTATTGTTGGGATCGTTCTCGTCGGATTTTACTTTTTGCGATCAGGACTTAAAAGTTCTCTAAGGATAGCATTAGGCCTTATCCTAGGAGGGGCATGTGGCAATCTTATTGACCGCGTAATTAAAGGTGAAGTCCCTGACTTTATTAAATTTCCTGAATGGCCAACCTTTAATGTCGCTGATTCTGCCATTACGATTGGTGTAGTACTACTTTTATGGGTGATTTATCACGAAACCAAGAGCCAAGTGGCAACGACAGAAGCACGTTAGTTTCGATAATTGTCGAAAGTGATGGGTGGAGATTGGATACTATTCTTGCCAAAGCTTTTCCAAATCTTAGTCGGAATCAAATTCAAAGATTCATAGCGGACGGTGATGTTCGTGTTGATAATCAACCCGCTCGCAAATCACTTCGTCTTAAAAGTGGTCAAGTTGTAACAATGGATCCCGTTGGGAAAAAAGTAGATGCTGATCCACCAGTTTTATTTAAAGAGCCCACAGTCATGTACGAAGATGATTTTGTCGTTGTTGTGAATAAACCTGCGGGTTTGTTAGTGCATTCGGCGCCAGTTAACCCAGATGCTCCAACTGTTGTTAGTTGGTTCTTACGTTTTGATGAGGCTGTTTTTGAATCTTTTCCAGCTAATGATCCTAACCCAGGGATCGTACATCGACTTGATAAAGAAACTAGTGGGGTTTTGTTATTGGCTCGTTCATCAGAAATTCGTGATCAATTAGCCAAAGCTTTCCGTCCTGAGGCTGTTCCTCCTAATGCAGTGACAAAGGAATATGTTGCGCTTTGTGATGGTAAACCAGATCAGGAACGAGCACTTATAGAAGCCCCACTGGGACGGCTTCAGTCGGGGAATCGTCGTTTTGGTGTTGTTTCTGACGGTCGTCATGCAGAGACTGAATATGAAACTATTAAGGTGACAGGTAGACATTCTTTGCTGCATGTTAAGCCATATACAGGAAGAACCCATCAAATTCGTGTTCATCTGGCCGCAATAGGAATTCCAGTTGTAGGAGATTCTCTTTACGGTACTAGTTCGGGTTCACGACACCTATTACATTCATGGAGACTCACTTTTCCTCATCCTGAAGGTAGTCAACTTGAGGTAACAGCTCCTATACCAGATGATTTTCTTGATGCAGCGAAGGCATTTGGACTTGAAGCTGCTGCTGCTGCTTACACTAAGCCTGACTTATCCTAGAAGATGTAAAATTGTCGGAGGAGTTTCCAAATTAATAAGGTACGAACTAGATTTGCTCCAAGCCCTACAGGGGATCCTCATATTGGTTCTTTGAGGACAGCGTTGTTTGCGTGGGCATTCGCACGTGCAAACAATGGTGAGTTTGTGCTTAGGATTGAAGATACAGACCAAACTCGTTTGGTCGAAGGCGCAGTGAGTCGGATTTATGATGCTTTGCATTGGCTTGGGCTGGACTGGGATGAAGGGCCGGATATAGGGGGTTTTTATGGACCTTATGTTCAGTCAGAACGTCTAGGGAAATATGAGCGTATGGTGACATCTCTCTTTGAACATAAGCGTGCCTATTATTGTTTTTGTAGCCCCGAGCGTCTGAAAGAATTGCGTGATTTTCAAGCTCAAAATCATTTGCCACCAGGTTATGACGGTAAATGCAAAAGCCTCGAAATTTCAGAAGCCGCTGATAAAGCAAAAACGGAAGCGCATGTTGTACGTTTCAAAATGATTAATGATGGTGTGACAACGTTGAATGATCTTGTTCGAGGAGCAGTTGTTTTTGAAAATCGGTTGCAAGATGACTTTGTTATTTTGAAATCTGATGGTTTTCCTACGTATCACTTAGCTTTGCTAACTGATGATTCGGAGATGCAGATTTCACATGTAATTCGAGGAGATGAGTGGCTTCCTAGTGCTCCCAAGCATGTGCAGCTTTTTGAAGCAGTTGGACTTCCTGTTCCAAGCTTTGCTCATTTACCGGTGTTAGTAGGTTCTGACCAAAAAAAATTAAGTAAAAGAACAGGTGGTGCTAGTGCTCTTGAGTACAAAGAGAAGGGGTATCTGCCTGATGCGATGATAAATTTCCTTGCTTTTTTGGGTTGGTCGCTTGATGACAAGACATCTATAATTTCCAAAGATGAACTATCTGCTCATTTTTCCTTAGATCGCATAGTTCCTAATCCTGCACTTTTTGATTTAGAACGACTTGATTTTTTGAATGGACATCATATCAGGGCAATGTCTCCTGAACGCTGGGAGTCAATTGTTGCTTCGGAATGCCCTGAAGGTATCTCCAAAAAACTAATATCTTCTGTCGCACCTCTTCTCCAATCAAGAACAAACCGATTAGAAGAAATAGTGCCCAACATTAGATTCCTGTCTGAAACCGATGTCCCTAGTTATGACCCTAGGTTACTTAGTGAGAAATTAGGTAATGATGATAAGCTTGCTTTATATGTTTTAGAATCTGTAATTGGTATTTTTTCGACAATAGATTGGAATTCGGAAGAGATCGAATCTTCAATTCGCGGTTTGCAAGATGAGAAACAATTAGGTATTAAAATGCGTAAATTTATAGTTACTCTCTATGTTGCAGTAATGGGAAAACCTCAAGGTATCCCATTATTTGATTCATTAGTTCTTTTAGGACGAGAAGAGAGTCTTCGTAGGTTACATTTTGCAGCCAATCAGTTAAAAAAATGATTTTTGAACCGATTGGTAAAAATTAATCCGTATAACCACTTCCTTAATACCAAACATAATATTTCGTAATCTTGACCGTATAGATGGAGAGATACAAAGACCATTTCAAGGTAAATGCAATATTGGCAAAAGTCAGACATAACCAGCCATATTCGTGTCTGGGAACCAAGATATAGTTACGAAAATAATTTTTTTCTAGAGTTACACTTTTTGCCATGCTAGTCTTTTTTAGTCATTGGGGACTCGTCTAATGGTAGGACAGCAGGTTCTGGTCCTGTAAGTGGGGGTTCGAATCCTCCGTCCCCAGCATTACTTTTCGTGGAATGTGGTTAATATTTCGTCTAGATCACTGACAGATGAAATTGTTCTCATTGTAGTTAAGAAGACTCCGATGTTTTTCCCGGTCAGTTGCCATATCTCCTTTATTTTCGGTCCGATAGGGCTAGATGACTGAGGAAGATCAGTATAAGTTCCATAAAAAGCAAAATAAGCTTGGTTTATTTTCCTTATGTTGAATCCGTTCGCATTTAAAAATTCCTGAGTCTCTAACATCAATGATTCTGCTTCAGCGATTTGCCCTTTATCTAGTAGTTCATCCACCTGTTCTCTGAGATTTCGAAATTCATCTGAGACATTAATTGATGCAACTTTTTCTTTTTCCACACTGGCTCGCCCATCCATATTTTTGGGGAAAGTTAAGGGCTCTTTTCTTTTGATGAGATCTGCAATAGCGCGTCCAGCGATATTTGCTGTTGTCTCATTAATTTCTCTTAATCGTTGACTATCCCAATATTTTTGGCCCAAGGGGTGAAATGCCAAATAATGATGTATCCACTCATGCGCGGCCGTTTCAAGGACTGTCGAATATGTACGAAGATTCAACACCGAACTAGGATAAGTTGCTAAGCCACCTATTTGAACGATTAAGGAGACTGTCTCATCAGAATCCGTTTCATTCTCAATCGAAATGATTGTTTTCTCTGACAGACCTGGTTTGAGTAGAGTATCGCCTTTACGGGTGATTTTATTTCTATCAGAGCGAACTAATACCAATGGTGGTGTTTCTAGCTCAATTGCAACTGGAGGCCAAACAATCCTTGTATTTTTTAGGAGGGGAAACTGTGTCGTTAACTTTGCTTCTTCTATGGCATTGTGGATGAGTATTTGAAGAAAAATTTCTACAGAGTCTTCGAGTTTTTTGCGTTCGTCTCCTAAGTTTTTAAGTATTAGTGCCTCTGGTAAAGGTTTTGCCATTTCTGTTCTTAGAAGACTAGTCAGTCTAAAGTACTCTAGTACTGCTTGGCGATTTTCGTGTATAGACGAATTGTTTTTCCTGATATTCGAGATCAATGCATCAGGCAGGTGCTTAATTTCCCAAGACCATAGTTCATATTTATTTTTTTCGAGCTTTGAATCCGTCAGCGAAGTGACAAGTACTGATATTAAAGGTAAGGCGAAAAATAAGAGTGTAACCAATCCAAAGAGTGGCCAATTCGGCTTCCATTGTTGTAATTCTGTTTTTTTATTCATCGTGGTTGTTGCGTGCTAGCAGTTTTTATTGACATACAATAGTTGCGACATGAGCAATTTGGAAGGTCCTTGTGGTTCGTATAACCTCGCCACTTTAGGAGCTAGGGTGATAGCTATTTTTGTGGATCTGCTTTGTTTAATTTTGATATTGCTCCTATGTCTTGCTTTAGGGGTTGCTATACCTTTAACTTCCCCGGAGTTACCTTTTTTCGTTTTTTGGATTTTTGTGTTTCTCAGTATTCCGCTAGCAGGCCTTTATTTTTTACTATGCTTTTATTTCTTTGGAAAAACACTTGGCTGTGCAACTGTATCTATCAAAATTATTCGTTCAGATGGCGCTGAACTTGGTTTCGGTGGAGGGTTTTTACGGGCATTTTCTTTAGGTATCTATATATTGGGGTTCCCAATAGGGTTCTCTTTTCTATGGGTCTTCGATAGCATGCTATTAGCCTCTTCCGTAGTCTTACTTGTGAGTATGGGGATTGGCTTTGCAAGCATGTTGTTTATGTGTATTGATCGGCAACATCGTGCTTTTCATGATCGTATGGCAGGTACATTAGTAGTGGAGAATTTTTAAATGGTTAGCTTTCGCCGTCCACCATTCTCCCCAGAGCGCGAAGTTACGAGAGCTCAATTGCGGACTAGAGCTGAACGCATGACAGGTGGTACTGGTGTGTTTGTTCTGGGAGCTTTTTTTTCAGTAGCTTTATTTTTGTGTGTTTTGTTATTCAGTTTTAGTCAAGTTACGGAACCAGATCGTGTAAAGAATTATATTGGTTTCGGGATCGCTGCATTGACCGAAATAGATCAACATTTGTTCAATGAGTTACCGGATTTACAAGAAGTTGTTCGGGGAAGTGAAAATACGGTTTTTCTTCTTCCTAATTTTCCTTTAGATATTCCTCTTTCCCGAAATGAAGTTCTTATCTCTTCAAGAGATGAGATACGTGATTTAGTACTTACTCGTTCCAGTGATTTGGTTTATGAGGAAGGGTTAGCTTCATTTGATCGCACTGGCCAGCAAGATTTTGGATACTTTTCTTTAGCTTTTGCTATTGAACAAGTTTTAGCAATAGGGGGCAAACAAAGTAATTCTTTAAGTTTTTGGTTTTCATTGGTTGCTTTTCTTTTTGTTGTATTAGCGGGAGCAGGGGTAGTTGTTTCGTCACGGAGCTACTATAGATTTCAAAACCTTGGTATTGCAGCATTATTTAGTTCTATCCCAACGTTAATTGTCCTAGGCTTGATAACTTTCCTCGTACGGAGCTTTGTTGGTAATGACCTTTTTGCTCAAGATATGCTTGCGATTTTTGAGAACATTATCGGGATTTTCCAGCGCAATTTTTTGATAGCTGCAGTGTTTGGATGTGGTTCTTTGTTTTTGAGTTGGATCTTTGTAACGATTGTTAAATTAACGACTTTGAGAAGGGCTAAAGCGAATCGATAGCGTCAAATTCTTTTTTCTTCAGACATTTTTTTTGCAGTGGACATTTGTGGCAATGTGGCTTCTGAGCAAAACAAATTCTCCGACCGTGTTTAATCATTAACATGTGGAACTGGTAGTACAGATCTGAAGGGATCAAGTTCTCGAGTAGAATATGTACTTTTTCCAATTTGGTTTTTTCCGGTACTAAGCCAAGTCTTTTAGATACTCTGTCGACATGTGTGTCTACTGGTAATGCGGGTCGGTTTAAAGCGAATAAAAGTACGCAAGCTGCTGTTTTAGGTCCGACGCCTGGTAAGTTAAGAAGCCAATCACGAGCCTCTTCTAAGGGTTTTGTATTAAGTTCGGCGAGATCCCAAGTACCGTTTGTGTAGGTGTGAACTTCTTCTAAGATCGCTTTAATACGTGGAGCCTTTTGTTTTGCTAGCCCTCCCACCTGTATTACTTGTTCAATTTTCTTTGTTGGTGCAGTAGCCATACTGTCCCAATTTTTGAAATTTCGTAAGAGCTGAATAAAAGCTCGTCCGCTATTTTTATCAGAAGTATTTTGTGAAAGGACAGTCATAATTAATTCTGCAAGTGCGTCACCGTGTGGTTGTATTTGTGGTATGCCATACAGCTCACCCAAAGTATCGATAATTGTATTCACGTTTTTCAATTTCAGAGGCCTTATTTAGTTTAAGATTTCATTATGACACGTGAACAGGTACGACTGACTTCTTTAACTGATTGTGGTGGCTGAGCTTCGAAAATGGGACCTGAATCCCTGGCGCA
This sequence comes from uncultured Anaerolineaceae bacterium, assembly GCA_964343095.1. Taxonomy (GTDB): domain Bacteria; phylum Chloroflexota; class Dehalococcoidia; order Tepidiformales; family Tepidiformaceae; genus JAKUNN01. The sequence goes on from CAYFHW010000031.1 coordinate 8,729, forward strand.
GGTACTGTCGCCACTGAATGCTCTTTTTTCTACGGTTGATCAGACAGACCTATTGATCGGTATTGATCAACCAGATGATGCTGCTGTTTATCAAGTTGATGACAAAACTGCAATTATTGCGACTCTGGATTTTTTTGCCCCTGTTGTTGACGATCCTTGGGCATATGGTGCAATTGCTGCTGCCAATGCAATGTCGGATGTGTATGCCATGGGTGGAGAGGTCGTTCTTGCTTTGAACATTGCTGGTTTCCCAGAGGATCTTGAATCTGATGTAGTGTCGACCATATTCAGAGGTGCTGCAGAAAAAGTTTTAGAGGCAGGTGGTGTGATTGCTGGTGGCCATACAGTTTGGGATGAAGAACCTAAATTTGGACTTTCAGTTTTGGGGAAGGTTAATCCCCAAAAAATGTTATTGAAGTCATTAATTAAGCCTAGCGATTACCTTTATATAACTAAGCCACTAGGGACAGGATTGATTCTAACCGCTGCAAGAAATTCAGCGAAGAATGTAATGGGGTATGAGGAGGCGGTTGAATCTATGTTGATGCTTAACCGACATGCTTCTCATTTGGTTTCAAAAATTGGTGCAAGTGCAGCCACAGATATTACAGGTTTTGGTCTGCTTGGCCATCTCTGGGAAATGCTTTCTTCTTCGGGATGTCGTGCTGTAGTTAATTCTGAATCAATTCCAGTGCTGGCAGGTGCTTATGAAGCAGCAAAAATAGGTGTAAGTACTGGAGGTGCTGCTCGTAATCGTGAATGGTTGGGAGAGCATTTCACTTTTGCATCTTCAGTTTCGTTAGAATTACAAGAGGTTTGTTTTGATCCTCAGACTTCGGGGGGCTTAATAATTGCTGTTCCAGAAGAGAAGGTTGCTGACTTTGAACAAATTTGTACAGAAGACGGTCAAGATTATTTTTTAATCGGTCGTGCGCAAAAGGGAGACCCTCACCTTCAGATAGCGTAATCTAGAGTTGTCTGACAGGGAGACATACGTGGTAACAACTTCGGAGCAGTTTGAAACCGTCATAGGGTTAGAAGTACACGTCCAATTGATAACTAACAGTAAAATGTTCTGTTCCTGTAGTGCCGACTATTCCGGTGCTGAGCCAAATACGCATGTTTGCCCTGTTTGCCTAGGTTTGCCGGGGGTGCTGCCTGTCATTAATGAAGAAGCAATACGACTTATTGTTGCAATAGGTCTTTCTTTAAATTGTAAGGTTTCAGATTTTAGCAAGTTCGATCGTAAAAATTATTTATATCCAGATCTGATGAAAGGTTATCAAGTAAGTCAGTTTGATTTACCAATTTGTGAGAATGGTTGGCAGGATCTAGAGATCGATGAGGATTTATTTCGGTGTGGAATCACTAGGGTTCATATGGAAGAAGATACTGCGCGTTTATTGCATCGCAAGGATCCAGGAGGTAGCTATAGTTTAGTCGACATCAACCGGTCAGGTGTACCTTTGGTTGAAATAGTAAGTGAGCCGGATATGCGTTCACCGGAACAAGCTCGTGCCTATCTAGTTAGTCTCCGTCAGTTACTTCGTATGATCGGGGCAAGCAACGCCAACATGGAAGAGGGGAATTTTAGATGCGATGCAAATATTAGCCTTCGCCCATTCGGTGAAACTGAGCTTGGTACAAAGGTTGAAATCAAGAATATGAACTCCTTCCGTTCTGTTTATGATGCTTTGTGTTTTGAACAGGTCAGGCAAGCAAGGGCTTTAAATACGGGCGAAAATATAGTTCAGGAAACGCGTGGTTGGAATCAAGAAAAAGGAATCACGGTTAGTCAAAGAGTTAAGGAAGAGGCTAATGATTACCGATATTTTCCGGAGCCTGATTTACCCCCGTTGACGTTAAGTGATGATTTCATTGAAAACATTCGGAGTGGAATACCTGAATTACCTTCTGCCAAGAAACAACGGTTCATCTCTTTTGGTCTTAATGAGTTCGAGGCTGGTACATTAAGCGAAGATCGATCACGTGCCAACTATTTTGATGATCTAGTTGCATCACTGGAAGGGAAATCTGAACGTGCTCCCAAATTGGCAGCAAATTGGATGCTTGGTGAAGTAGCACGTTGGGATAATGAGCATGTAGGTAAGGAGCTAAGTGACTTTCCAATCAGAGCCGATTCTTTGGCAGAACTAATAGTACTTACTGAAGAAGGAATTATTACAAATGCTGTCGCCAAACAAGTGTTTGAGAAAATGCTCAGTGATGGTCTTGGTGCCAAACAAATTGTCGAAAAAGATGGTCTTGCTCAATTGGGTGAAGAAGCAGGAGATGAATTGGTAGCCATCATACGCTCGGTTATTAATGATAATGACAAAGCATTAGCTGATTATCTTGCCGGAAAGTCTTCTGCCTTAAAGTTCCTGTTGGGACAAGTTATGCGACAAACAAAGGGTCGTGCCGATCATGCTGTAGTTCAATCTCTGTTAGAAGCTGAATTAGAAGCTTTGGAGTAGCTAGATGCCTGACAAATTCCGAAACCATAGTATTTTTAATTGGTTACAACCGGGAATGCATATTAAGCGTTGGCTGTTTCTACTTGTTTTCGGTATGGCATTTTTGGCTTTAGGGGCATCTTATCTTCTTCGTGAAGTTTATTTAAATTTTACTTTTCATGAAGTGTTCTACTACCTAACTTTGCAGATGATCCCTCAATGGATACGCGGAATTATTTTCTTATTTGTGTCTTTAAGCATTATTGGAATTGCTGTCTGGAAACTTAATACTTCGCTGTTATATGCATTTATTCGGCCTGGTCGTGGGCCAAGTGTCGTTCAATCTATATACAACAAACGTGTTCTGGATCGAGGTCCGCGTATCGCTGCATTGGGTGGAGGAACGGGATTATCAATACTCCTTCGAGGTTTAAAAGCTCACACGTCTAATCTCACAGCTATTGTGACAGTTGCTGATGATGGTGGCTCTACGGGGAGACTACGAGATGAGTTTGGTATTTTAGCACCCGGCGATATTAGGCAATGCGTAGCTGCACTCGCAGAGGCAGAGCCTTTGATGTCACGTCTTTTCCAGTATCGTTTTGATTCAGGTAACGGTTTGCAAGGTCACTCTTTTGGAAATCTTTTTCTGGTTGCTATGTCCCGTGTGACAGGTAATTTTGAAGAGGCTGTTCACGAAACTAGCCGTGTTTTAAACGTTCGCGGGACAATTTTGCCTTCGACTTTACAAGACATCACATTATCAGCACGAACTCATGATGGAGTTCTAGTCAGAGGAGAGCACAATATTTCAGAAAATGGGACCGGAGTCAGGGATTTATATTTAAATCCTCCCGACGCTGAAGCTCACCCTGATGCAATTCGTGCAATTATGGATTCGGAGTTGGTTGTTATCGGCCCAGGCAGTCTTTATACGAGTGTTTTACCAAATTTGCTTGTACCTGATATTCAAAGAGCTTTACGTACTACGGAAGCTCGCATTGTGTTTGTTACCAATGTTGCTACGCAGGAGGGTGAGACGGATAATTTTTCAGCTGATGATCATGTGCAGGCTATAGAGGCTTATATCGGTGAGGGAGTGATTGATGCTGTTATTGCGAACAGTAATATTGGGGAGGGGCTCCCTGAAGGAATGAACTCCATCCCTGTTGTGCTTGAAGATGGGAAAAATGCGGTTTATAAAAACATGAGACTTTGTGAGGCTGATGTCATAGCACTTGAAAACCGATACTGTCATGATCCTGGTAAACTCGCAGCTGCAATCGTAGACCTATATAATGCATTCCAGCGTGTTCCTGCTTTTGCCCGTAATGGCAGGCGGGGGGAAGCACCAAATTTAGCGACACCAACAAAATAGGTACCATGCTTAACGCAATTCAAATTATCGTTTCAGTTTTATTAGTAGCTGCTGTTTTATTGCAAGTGAAAGGATCTGGTTTCGGCGCGGCACTCGGAGGCATGTCTGAAAGCTCTGGTTATCGTACGAAGCGAGGACTTGAAAAAACTTTATTTCAAGCAACGATTATTCTCGTGATTATTTTTATTTTCGTCTCCTTTTTGAGTGTCGAATCGCAGCGTTAAAATATGAATTTTGCGTCCAATAAATTTAGGCGCGCTGTTTTCCTTTTTAGTTTTATAGGGGTAATCCTCCATGTGTGGGGCGCCTGTACTGGAGATGAGGCGCTTAATTCGAATTTAGACAATGAAGATGGAAGTCAATACGAAGATCACTACGTGGAAGGAGTATTAGGCAATTGGGGAAGGCTAAATCCTCTCTTTGTTGATGCCAATCCTGTGGATGGTGATATTGCACGGCTTGTCTTTTCGGGATTGGTTCGTATTGCATCTGATGGTTCTGTTGTTTCTGACATGGCATATATGCCAGACGTGGATGAAGCTGGCACATCTTATACATTTACCCTAAAAAAAGATCTTAAGTGGCATGACGGAACACCCGTTACTTCGCGTGATGTTTTCTTCACGATCAAGCAAATAACTGAACCTGACTTTAGAGGCTCAGAACAAGCTAATCTTTTTTGGAGAAGCTTAGAAGTTGAAGTGCCTGATGAAAGGACTATCATTGTTAAGCTTCAAGCCCCTTTTTCCCCTTTCTTAGCTCGTTTTGCAACGATTGGAATTTTGCCGGAACACCTTTTAAGGGGTCTTTCAGGAGAAGATCTTTATAATGCTCCATTTAATGCATTTCCAATTGGCAGTGGTCCTTATCGAATCAATAAGGTTACTTCGTCATCAGTACATTTTTTGGCCTGGGAAGATTATCACTTTGGTGAACCTGCAATGGAGAAATTTCAAATGCGGTTTTATAAGGATCTATCAACAGCCTTGGTAGATATTGAGGAAAAATCAATACAGGGACTCTATTTAAGAGACTTTCTTTCTTTAGAGGATTATGAAAAAGTTGTACGTATTAAGGATAGTGCTCTTTATGATGTGCAGCGGTCTGGAGCCTTGGTCCTTTCGCTCAATGTAGAAAAAATCGGGTATTTTGATGATTACCGTGTTCGGAAGGCATTTTCTCTTGTTTTAGATCGTGCGCGTATTGCTGAGACTGTTTTCTTTGGTCGATTTAACCCCTCATCCTCTTTCGTAGTACCTGATTCATGGGCCTATGTCCCTGAGGAAGATGTTGTTATTTCCGAAGGTGGTGTTACATCGTCTTATCAGCAGAACTTGAAATTGGCGAATGAACTCTTAAGTGATGCTGGGTGGCGTGAACATCCAACTACAGGTATACGAATTAATGGTGAAAACGAAGAATTTAATTTTATTATCCGTACAGATCATGATCCGGCTCATAGTAAACTCGCATTAGAAATTGCAAAGCACTTGGAGTTACTAGGCGTGCGTATTTCTGTTGCGACAACTCCATTTTCCGTTCTTTTACGAGATTTTTTAGTGCCAGGTAATTATGATGCTGCGTTAATTGTGATTGATCCGGGAGCTGATCCTGACCCGTACTTTTTTCTGCACAGCAGCCAAACTCTTTTTGCTGGGTTTAATGTAGCTAATTTCACTAGTCTTTCTGTGGATAAGCTCATTGAGAGGGGGCGTGAATATTTAGAAACGGATATCCGGTTCGATGTCTATAAGCAGCTACAAGAATTGTGGCGTAAGGAAATACCTGCGATTGTTCTTGGCTATCCTATGGATACTTATATATACCCTGTAGGTTCGCCTGCTCTAGATCGTAAAATAGTTTTTTCTTCTGCAGATCGTTTTTTTGATATACACCTATGGCCGTAATAGAATTACCAATTTTTGAAAATTATATAAATACTACACAGGTTGATGCTTCTTATGAGGGGGACCTCTTGGTGCCGGTTTGGTATGTTCATTCCAGTGAATATCTGGGTAGTACACTGAATAGTGGAAATGGTGCAGATTTTTTAAGCGTTAATCATGAGGATGAAGTTAGATTTTTAAGGAAGAGGAAATAATGAAATGGCAGTTGAATTTCCTATAAGAATAACGTTCATGGGGTCACCGAATTTTGCTATTCCTGCTTTACGTGCATTGCAGTCTAAAGGTCATAAGGTAACGCTTGTCGTTACGCAGCCTGATCGTCCAGCGGGCCGGGGTAGAAAGCTGCAAATGTCACCGGTAAAAACAGAGGCCAATGCCTTGAATATTCCTGTTTTTCAACCTGAATCATTTAAAAGTTCAGATAGTGTTCAAACTTTAGTGGAAGCGTCACCGGACCTAATAATTGTAGCAGCTTATGGGATTATTTTGCCAAAAAAGGTCCTTGAAATTCCCTCTCTTGGTACATTAAATATCCACCCATCGCTTCTTCCTCGTTGGCGAGGCCCTTCGCCAATCCAGAGTGCTATTCTTGCTGGTGACAGTAGTACAGGTATTTCGATTATCTTTCTGAATGAAGAAATGGATGCCGGACCAATTCTTATGCAACAGAAAGTGGAGATTTCCTCATCGGAGACCACAGGTGAACTTGAAAAGAGGCTTGCAGAGATAGGGGCGGTAGCATTAACAAAATGTGTTGACGAATTTAAAAATGGCATTCCTATT
>CAYFHW010000032.1:0-15070 GCA_964343095.1 uncultured Anaerolineaceae bacterium
TGGGTATGTGACTAGTGAGGAAGTTTATTCGTTTGTAGATCGTGCAACCGAGGAAGCCACTCTCGTCGTAGGGAAGTATTTGCAATGCGTATAATTTCAAGTGTAGAAGAAGGTCAACGAACGATTTTGTCTCGCGCCCCGTTGGAAGGTGAACAAATCCCAATGAATATCCGGGAAACTACCTTCCGTACATTTGGGAAAGAACTTACCCCCCAAGAGGCTGTGAGTCGGATAATCCGTGATGTTCGCGATGATGGTGATAATGCTGTTCGGTATTACAATGCAGCGTTTGATAAGGCTCACAACGAAGATCTAGTTGTTTCAAAGGAAGAGATGGATCTTGCCCGTAAAGCTGTTCCTGATGAAGTTACTGAAGCTCTAAAGTATGCAGCAAAAAGAATTAAAGAATTTCATGAGCAGCAGTTACGCTCTATAGGTCTTAATTTTCAAGTTAATGGTCTTGGGCAAATGACTCGACCTCTTCAACGTGTAGGAATCTATGTGCCTGGTACTAATGCTCCATTACCTAGTACAGCTCTAATGTGTGCGATTCCCGCAAGGATTGCTGGAGTTGAAGAGGTTTACATAGCCAGTCCTGTTTTAGAAGATGGCTCAGTGCCTCCAACAAAACTTGTTGCTGCTGAAATTGCCGGCGTTGATGCTGTTTACAAAATTGGAGGAGCTCAGGCAATAGCAGCGCTTGCTTATGGTACGGCTAGTATTCCAAAAGTTGACAAAATCTGTGGTCCAGGAGGCTTGTTTGTTACCCTCGCCAAGCAGGAAGTTTATGGAAACGTTGGGGTTGATGCCATTTATGGTCCTACAGAAACGGTAATTATTGCAGATGAGAGTGCTGACCCCGATTTAATTGCAGCTGATTTGTTGGCTCAGGCAGAGCATGATCGATTGGCGAGTCCAATTTTATTGACGCCTTCAAGACGTTTGGCTGAACAAGTTAAGGCTGCTATTAAGATTCAAATGCGGGATCTGGAGCGTGCTAAAATCGCAGCAGAAGCTTTTGAAAATCGTGGTGGATGTGTTCTTGTTAGCGATCTTGATGAAGCTATTCAGCTTGCTAATGAATATGCTCCAGAGCATCTTTGTTTAGTAGTTGAGGATCCCACAGCCTGGGTAATGAAAGTTAAGAACGCTGGCGGTGTTTTTTTGGGAGAGGCATCTCCTGAAGCAGTAGGTGACTATACCGCTGGTCCTAGCCACACGATGCCAACTGGCGGCAGTGCTAGGTGGTCTTCTCCGTTGGGTGTAAGTGAATTCCTGAAAACAATTAGTGTTGTGAATGTTGCTCCAGATGAAGCTGAGGAGCTAGCAGCTCAGGCTAGTATAATTGCGCGTGCTGAGGGGTTAACTGCTCATGCAGCCTCAGTCGAACGTCGTATCCAAGGACGTTAAAATGGATAAAGATCCGACAAGATACATACGTGCAGATTTTTCTGATTTAATTCCATATGCCGGTGTAGAGTCTCCGGAACAAGTTTCTGAAATTTTGAAAATCCCGATCGAATCTGTAATAAAGCTAGATGCTAATGAAAACCCGTATCCACCGATTGCAGCGATTCTAGAGGCTGTTTCTACTGTTGCCCTCAATGTTTATCCTGATCCGAACCAGACGTTTCTCCGAGAGTCGATCGCCTCCTATGTAGGCGTTGATCCAAGCCAGGTGGTTGCAGGTGCGGGCTCTGACGACCTTATTGATATTGTCATTAGATTATTGGAGCCCAAAATGTCTGTTTCTGCAGTTCCAACTTTTGGTATGTATAAATTTCTAAGTAAGAACAGTGGGGTTCCACATATCGAGGTTGATCGGAATGAAAATTTTGAAATCGATATTTTGGGGATTGAAAAAGCAGTTCTTGAAGGTGCGAATTTAATTTTGCTGGCATCCCCCAATAATCCAACCGGCAATAGTTTACGGATGGATGAAATTGTAAAGCTTGTAGAATTAGATACGGTAGTTGTAATAGATGAAGCTTATGCTGAATTTTCAAGAGAGAGTGTGATCCCTTTAATTGCGAAACATTCTAATTTGATTGTCCTGCGTACGTTTAGTAAATGGGCTGGTCTTGCAGGAATTCGTATTGGATACAGTGTTTCGCACCCTGAGTTTGCAAAACGCATGATGGCTATCAAGCAACCTTATAATGTAAGTACCGTTGCTGATGTTGCCGCTCGTGCTGCCTTAGAGCACAGCGTTGAAGTTTTAGATTCAGTAAGTCTACTTATTTCTGAACGGGAACGATTGATTAGGGAATTGCGAGAATTTTCATTTTTTAAGGTATTCCCTTCTGATGCAAATTTTGTGCTAGTACAAGTTTTAGGAAAAAAAGCTGAGGATGTGGTTAAATTTCTACGGGAACGTGGAATTCTTGTCAGGTATTACAATATGCCTACACTTTCAGGAATGATTCGCATTAGTGCTGGTCGTCCGGAACAAACTGATGCTTTGTTGAAGGCATTACGAGATTTTGAGGAAAATTATGTCAAAGCGTGAAGCAACTATACAACGTAAAACTGCAGAAACAGATATTAAGCTAACTGTTGTGATTGATGGAGAAGGCTTGTTTGACATAGAAACTGGTCTAGGCTTTTTCGACCACATGCTATGTCAAATTGCCCGACACGGAGTTTTTGATATTTCCTTAAAGGCTAAAGGTGATTTACATGTTGATGCTCATCATACGGTCGAAGATGTGGGTATTGCTATGGGGGAGGCTTTTGCAAAAGCGCTTGGTGATAAATCCGGCATTGTTCGTTCTGGATCAGCAACCTTTCCTTTAGATGAAGCTTTAGGTTTTGCGGCAGTCGATCTAGGTGGTCGACCATACTCTGTTCTAAATTTGAATATTTTAGGAAGAGAAATTGGAGGCTTTCCTCCAGACTTGTTAAATCACTTTTTGGAGTCTTTCGCTAATTCTATGCGAGCTAATTTCCACGTTAAGGCTATTTCTGGTGTTAATGATCACCATAAGGCAGAAGCTTGTTTTAAAGCTTTAGCAAAAGCTTTGGACAGTGCAACGACCTATGATGACCGTCGTGCTGGCATTGTTCCCTCGACCAAAGGTTCTTTGGATTAACAGGCAGTGCTTTAAGTTCTTGATTTAAACCAACCATCACGCTTGGCTTTGATATAGCAGGCTTGGCTGCACCATAAACGTTTGCTTCGTCCATCTGAGTGTTCTTCACCTGATGGGTTTTTAGGGCAAATGGCTAGACCGGCACCATCTACCAGCTGTGAATGGTCATCCGTATAGAGAATTTGGCCAGTTTCATGTAGCTGTAGTTGCACATCACGTTCAGAAAGGAAATGTTTTTCAGTAAGTAATTCTTTGCAGAACTTGCATACGTTGTCGGTATTTTTTCTTTTGAGATACGTATAACATTCATGTCCACGTATAGGCGTAAACATTTGCAAGCAATTGTAATAGTGATAATCGGGGAGTTCCGCTAGCTGCTCTTGTATTCGCAGCCATATATAGCCACTCAAATTACGAGGTTCAATGACTGTGGAAATTCGTAGGAAATTTTCAGAATCCTGAAGATTTATCTGATTTCTTCGGCCATAGCGGTCACGTTCTATTTTCCACGGCAAATGATCTTCAGAATGCACCTCATTTTTTACGAAAGTATTGATTTCTAGATAATGGTCGATAGTTATTATCAGGTCGTGGATCAAGTCCACGTAGGTGACCAGCCAATCCTTCTGTTCTATTGACAGACCTGCTTTTTGTGCACGTTGAGCAGCAGGGAAATACATCTCCTGTGCTGGAAAGCGTAGCGGATTCGGTACAAGTAGCTCATCACCGATTCTAGGTTGGTTGCTTATTGTAAGTGGGTTTATCTTTTGTTTTCGAAATGTATCTAGAACGCTAGTTACCCACCAGATATGGTGTGCTTCATCCATGAATTGTTGGGTGTTAAAGTGGATTGGATTCGTCAAATTTAAAGGGCCATAGTCTTGTAGCCACCGACTGAGGTTATCATCCCGTATTTCCGGGGTTTGCAATAGCTCGTAAATGAGCTTTAGGGAATATTGTGGAGCAGGGTTTTGAGAAACTGGTCGATATTGTCTTTCATTGAGTCGCCTAACTCGAAGTTCATTATTTGTTACAGTTGCATTTGTCCATTTGATCCATTGCCATTCAGGGTTAATACGCGTGACCTGCATACTGCGATCCTACCCCCATTGCTGAACTTTCAACAATGCGTTTATAGTTTTTATTAATAATATTTTGCATACACTCTGCGATTAGTTTTGGTACATTGGTTTTATGACAAAACTGCTTTCTGATTTGTTAGAGGGTATCCCGTCGGCTGACTTGGTACGTGGTGAACTTTCAACAGCAATAAATTCAATCAAATTTGATTCTAGAGCAGTTGAATCGGGAGATTTGTTTGTAGCGATCCCAGGGTATACCACAGACGGTCATTCCTTCTTGTTCGAAGCTATTAAGGGGGGGGCTGTTGCGTTATTTGTTCAAAAAGATGCCAGACCGTCTTGGGCTCATCTACCTGGAGATTACCCAATTGTTGCAGTAGATAACACTCGGATTGCCCTAGCAATCTTAGCCGCTAATTTTTATGGAAATCCTTCACAGGAACTGACTGTTATTGGTGTTACGGGTACTGATGGAAAAACAACCACCACGCATTTCATGACAAAAATTTTTGAGGAAGCTGGTTATAAGGTTGGTCGTTTAGGGACTGTCGATGCGTACATCACTGGTGCTGAGCAGGATGCTTTACCTTCTAGTGATCTCACTACTCCCGAAGCTGTACAAGTACAAAAGCTATTAAGGACAATGGTGGATGCAGGCTGTACTTTCGCAATTGTTGAATCTTCTAGTCATGGCCTTGCGCTACATCGTTTGGATTCTGTAGCTTTTGATACCGCAGTTTTGACAAATGTTAGCGGAGATCATCTTGATTTCCATAAAACCTTTGAAGCTTACCGAGAAGCTAAGGGCATGCTTTTCCAAAAGTTAAACTCTTCGAAAAAATCTGTTGCAATTGTTAATTTTGCAGATCCGTCAGCTCATTTTTTTCTTAATCTGGCTTCTACCGCTCGCCCATTGTCCTACGCGGTTGGGAATAATATTTCTGAAGGAGTAGATGTGAGTGCCAAAATTACAGATCTACGTGCTGATGGATCCGACTTTCTTCTAAGTGTTCCCGGAAAGGAGACTGAATGCTCGATTCAAATTCCAGCGTCTTTCAATGTGGAGAACGCGTTAGCTGCAGCAACTACAGCTTTTGCGTATGGAATTACGATTGATGACATAGCTGCAGGTTTATGTGCTTGTGCCGGTGTGCCGGGACGAATGGAATATATTGATTCTGGACAAACCTTTGATGTAGTTGTGGATTATGCCCACACTGGTGATGCAGTACGCAAAGTACTAACAGTTCTTAGGGACATTACTAAGGGTAATTTGATTATTGTTGTTGGTGCTGCCGGTGAAAGAGACCCCGGACGTCGTTTCGGAGTGGCGCGTGCTGCTGTAGAAAATGCTGATTTTGCGATTTTTACAAATGAGGATCCACGTTCCGAAAATCCGAAAAAAATCGTTCAAGAAATTGGAAGTCATGCAGTGGGGGCGGGTAAAGTACGAGGAGAAGATTTTTTGGAAGTTAGTGATCGTCGTTTAGCAATTGCAACAGCATTGGAACATGCGAAACCTACAGACTTAGTGGTTATATGCGGTAAGGGACACGAATTAAGTATGGAGTTAAATGATCAATTCGTACCTTGGGACGATCGTGAAGTTGTGCGCCAGGAAATGGCTCGGTTATTGGAGTAATAGAGGATCTTAATCGAGAAGATCCTATAATCATTTTGTTTAAGTAAAGATTTTAAGGAGCATTAAGTTGGCAAAACAGCGCGGTAAACAAGAACAACAACATCGTGGTCAACGTTCAAGTAGACATCGTTCTTCTTCTAAGGGTGATACCACTGGTAGTGGTGATCAGTACAAACCTGGTTTTCCGGTGAATATTTTTACAAGTTCAAAGGCTTTATATGCTGTGGGTGGGTTTTTGGTAATTGGAGGGTTATTGGCTGCTATCTTGATGTCTAGTTTACAGAGCAACTCACCTGGACGTTCCTCGCAAGATCCTATTCGTGAATCAGCTGCTGCAGAATCTGAAACCACAGAATCAATTGAACCTTCGCCGACACCTGATGCCCGTGTATTTTCTGGAACCGAAGAGGTTACATTCCGGAACGAAAATTACAGTGCGCTTGTTGAAACCAACAAAGGTAGTTTTATGATCGTGTTAGATTATGATAATGCTCCGGCTACTGTGAATAATTTCGTATTTCTTGTGGAAAAAAAGTTTTTTGATGGCTTGATTTTCCATCGACTTATCCCGAATTTCGTAGCCCAGACTGGAGATCCAACCAATGAGGCCACCGATGTACGCGATGGACCTGGGTATGAGATCCCTGATGAGCCTAATGAGAATCGGAATACGACTGGTACAGTTTCAATGGCTAAAGTTCCGGGAACATCGAGTTTTGGCAGTCAATTTTTTATTAATTTGAAGGATAACCCTGCCCTTGACTTTGATAGTGGCAATGCTGACCTTTATTATCCTTTTGGTTCTGTAACAGATGGGTTGGAAATTGTACGTTCGCTTACTCAGGGAGATATTATCACTTCAATTACTATTTTCCGGGAGGATAGAGAAGTGCCAAAAAGTTTTTCTGCAGCTGAGCAGGTAATTGATGCCGAGTCAAATAATTACGAAGCCACGATCAAGACAGCAAAAGGAGATATAAAGGTATTTTTATTTGCTGAATTATCTCCCAATACAGTAAATAGTTTTGTTTTCCTGGCCCAAAAAGGTTATTTCGATGGGATTACATTTCATCGTGTTGTTCCAGATTTTGTAGTACAGGGTGGTGATCCGACGGGTGCAGGTACTGGTGGGCCGGGGTATGAAACTGAAGATGAACCGAATGAAAAAAGAAATACAGTTGGACGGCTTTCAATGGCTAAGGTTGGTGGAGCTTCGAGTTTTGGTAGTCAATTTTTTATCAATCTAGTTGATAATCGTGGTCTAGATTTTGATAATGGCCTTGTGGATAAGTTCTATCCATTTGGGGAAGTAATTTCAGGAATGGATGTTGTGCGAGAACTTGTTCAAGGAGATGTTATAGAGTCTATAACGATTGAGGTGACTTCAAAGTAGGCGTTCATGAGTGACGAGCTAAATCCGTTTAGACCTGAAATTGCACAAGAGCAAATTGTACAAGATCCTTTCTTCCGCCCTGTTTACTGTGCGCAAACTGGAGATATGCCTATACATACTCTTCGTGTCGATCTCTCTATTGGTGGGACTGCGCCGCGTGATGCAATTATAAATTTGCGATATCAGGGTGTTCTTGGTCCGACGGCGGGTGCTCTATGGTGTAATCCAGAGTTTAGTACATTCATTATTGAAGCGCCGGTTGCAGATTCTCAATTTTATGCTAACCGAGAAGGTGTTGAGATAGGTATCTATGTTGATGCCCAACGGGTTAGTGATGAACAGTTGGAAATCTCCTCATCTTCCAGGGATAGTTGCATTCTGAAGGGTGGGGGTGAAACTAGCATTATTATAAGGTTACCTGAAGAGGTGATCCAGCTTTCGCCAGCAGCATTGGCAAAACTTCGCGCACATCGAAAGCCCCGCTTAACAAGTTAATTCTTGTTAAGTATGTGATTCTATATCTGGTGATTCTGCAGTGATACCTTTTTCATGTAATGCCGTAATTTCTGTATCGCTTAAGCCTAGAAGATCAGAAAACACATAGTCGTTGTGTTCTGCATAACCTGGCGCCGGAAGTCGAACACTACCTGGTGTTCGACTCAGTAGCCAGGGTGGGGTTTCCATTTCCCAAGTGCCTGCATCTGGATGACTATGTTCTGCCCAAGCATTTCTCGATCTCATTTGAGGATCACTCATAATTTCCGGGATAGTCAGCACAGCCCCTGCTGGAATCCCTGCCCTTTGCAAGTTGTGCATAGTTTCGTAGTGACCATGTTTAAGACTCCATGTTTTGATAATCTCGTCTAAGAGGTCTTCATTCTGTTTACGTGCTTCGATTGTTTCAAAACGTGGATCTGTGGCCAATTCTGGCTGTTCCATAATTGTGCATAATTTTCCAAATTGTGCATTGGTTTCACAAGCAATAGTTACCCAGCTATTTTCACCTCCACTGGGATAACAATTATGTGGGGCAAATTGATTATTTCGGTTACCCATAGGGTTACGAAGAATTTTATTCATGCTGTAATCGACAAGATATTCACCTACAAGGCATGTGAGATTCTCTCGCTGTGCCATGTCTATAAAAACACCTGTTCCTGTTAGTCGAAGCTGTCTCAGTCCTAAAGCAACTGCTGCAGGCACAGCGGTTCCAGACATTGGATCACCGTAACTAAATCCTGTTTTTGTCGGTTCGCCATTTTCATAACCAGATATGGAGACTAGGCCTGCTAATTGTTCAACATTGGTACCGTAAGTTACATACCCACTTTCAGGTCCTGTTTTTCCATGTCCAGGCATCGAAAGATAGATAATTTTTGGATTGACTGCCCTGATTTCTTCATAGC
Source organism: uncultured Anaerolineaceae bacterium (assembly GCA_964343095.1). GTDB lineage: Bacteria > Chloroflexota > Dehalococcoidia > Tepidiformales > Tepidiformaceae > JAKUNN01. The sequence continues at coordinate 8,616 of CAYFHW010000032.1, forward strand.
TAAGTTGTAGTTTTTGCATTACATCTGCACGATAGTTTTCCACCAGAACATCGGAAATTGATACTAGATTAAGGAATAATTCTCTACCTCGGTTAGTTTGAAGATCTAAAATTGTGGAGTATTTATTTCGGTTATTGTGATTGAAGTAGGCCGCCTTGTTATACCAACGTTCTTCAGTCCGCGGCATTCTGCCTAGACCTCGAAGCAAATCCCATTGTTTCGGACCCTCGATTTTAATTACCTCAGCTCCGTAATCTCCAAGCAGACGCGTTCCCATTGGTCCTGCCCAAACCATGGTTAGATCAAGTACACGAATCCCTGCCAGAGGTGCTGTCATCGGACTAACCCCAATAAGATCTCTTTTGTGTTTTCACCTAACAATGGTGCTGGATTGTCAGTCCAGTTATCGGGCCCCATCCACCAAGGTGGTCCAGGGTAAGTAGCTTTTCCTGCTACTGGATGTTCAATCTCACGAAGGAACCCTCTTTCTTTTAATTGGGGGCTTTCCATGAGGTCAGCCATATCGTGGATATACGTGATAGGTGCTCGATTTTCTCCCCCGGCTTGGTGAGCTTCTTTTTTTGTTATATTTGTAGACCATTGAATAATTTCAGCCATCAGTTCATCACTGTTTTCCATGCGTGCTTCAGCAGTCGAATAGCGCTCATCTAGGATCCATTCTTCATGTCCTACAGCTCGAGCAAATGGTGGCCAATTACGTGCCATAACATGGATTCCTATTTGCCCATCGATACAGGGATAAACTCCCATGATACTGGACATTAAATTACCTCGACGTTCAGGAGCCCATAACCCCATATAAGAGTAGAACGGAATTCCTGCTTCAAGGATCGGTCCCATACAATGTTGAACGCTTATATCAACATGTTGTCCAACTCCGTCTCTTTCTGTAGCCAATAATGCAAGCATTCCTGCTGAAAAAGCATTTAAACCACCCTGGTAATCTGCTTGATAGCCCCCATTTTTTAGTGGCCCACCTTCTTCAGTTCCCGTGATAAACATCTGCCCACTCATTGCAAAAGCAATTAAATTATTTGAATAGTAGTTTGCATATGGACCTTTTTGCCCGTAGGCAGTTATGGAGATAACAACTAATTTAGGGTTGATAACTTTGAGGGTTTCATAATCAATTCCCAAGGCTTTAGCATCATTTGGCCGATAATTTTCTATTAATACATCACTTTTTTTAATTAATTCTATGAGATTGTTATGGTCTGTTACCGTTTGTAAATCAAGCGTGACAGAACGTTTACCTGTATTTAAGTACATAAACAAGGCACTTGTTTCAGGATCAGGCTGATTATCCTTAAAAGGTCCGTGTGTTCTTGAGATATCTCCGTCTGGAGGTTCTATTTTTATGACTTCAGCACCGTATCCTGCAAAAAGTTTTCCGCAATAAGGCGCAGATACAAAATTACCTAACTCTAAAACTTTAATTCCTGATAGTGGCTGCATACTGTAATAGTACTAGCTGGTACGTCCAGGAATTTCAACCTGTACGTTGCCTCTTACTGAAGGCTGCCCATCTGCAAGGGTTACGACTTCAAGTTCAACAATGTTGATGCCATCCTCTTGTCTTTTATCAACGACACGTCCAGATAAAGTAAGTGGGTTCCCTGCGATATCTGGGCGACGGAATGCAACTCGTACACTTATCAGGTTACTTTCAGAACCCGCCCAAGCTCCAACATAGTGTGAGATCCAAGATAGTTTTAAGAGGCCTGGCACTAATGCTCCTCCAAATCCCATTCGACGTCCCGCCTCGGCATCCCCGAAGGCAGGATTTGTTGGGTTGTCACGTCCAAAAAATTCTATAGCCTGATCTTCAGTTGGTGTTCTTTCTAGAGGTGGTAGCTCATCATCAACGGTAATATCTTCATAGTACAGCTCACTCATTATTCATCTCCTCGATCAAATTGATTGATTGTGCGTAGAGAAGCTGCCACGGTATCACCATTTTCATCGAGGTAATCCGTTTGGAAGGTTACAAGAACGCTGTATCCATAGCGTCCTCCCAGACGATCACGAATGGAAATAACTTGTGTGGTAGCGCGTAGGGTTTCATTGATTTGAATAGGTTTCATGAATTTCCACTCTGTTTGCGTCAAAATACCACTTGATAAAACACGTGGAGAAAGTTCAGGAGGAAGTCCTGGCTCTAGCATTGCTAACGCATAAGGAGGAGCAATACCTGTATCGTCGCTATATCTCGGATCTTTGTCTCCTAATAGGTCACGCATTCGTGAGGCATCTTCAGCCTTTGGTGTTACCTCAATTGGATCACTTTTAATCCCAATCATTGCGCGATGTTCCGCGGTGATTTTGCTTTCTTCTACCTCTGACAATTTAATTCCTCCTAGGTGTTACCGCGGTAGACCCACGATAACATCGTCATTCTCTATCTTTACTGGATATGTTTGAATGTCTTCTGCACCTTTGTTCCAGAACAGAATCTTTGATTGCAGACGTCCTAAAAAGGGATGTGCAGCGTTAAATTCACTTGTGAATGGCTGAGTGACTGCTTTTCCGGTAGTGATATCAAAACGTGCTCCATGGAATGGGCACATAACACACTCGTCTCGTATTTTTTCAGGTTTTAAGGGCATTCCTGGAAAACTGCCTAATGGTAGCCGTACGTGTGGACAGAGTGCACCCAAAGCATGAGCCGTCTCTCCAACTCTTATAATTGCGACACGTATTGTTCTAAGTCGAACCTCTTTCACTACACCTTCTGGGAAATTTCGAATGGAACCAGCATTTTCCCAAACCTTCATTTTGTCATGAGGAATATTATCTTTAGCTTTTAATGGGAGAGGGGGGTCGATTCCTAAAAGTGGACCTAAAACAGTTTGCATCGCACCACCTGAGAGAAGGCCAGCTATAAGGAGAAATAGTCCTCCTGCAAGGCCGCTGCTACTGGTTTCAATATCTCCTGGCGCAGCAATTAAAATAATTCCACCCGCAATCATTGCGATTGTGAATGCTCCCCAAGTTCCCAAAATTGACATTCCTACAATGGCAAGTCCTATTGACACAATGTACTCCTTCCGCGGAATGGTAGCGTGCTTACTACCATCAGTCCAAAATTTTGTCTTAAAGCCCTTCAATATTCCTATAACTTCGTCGAAAGTAAAGGAGTGGCGCAGCATTTTCCTCTGCACCCGCTTGAAGAACTTCCCCAATTGCAATTATATGATCTCCGCCGTCAACCAGCTCGCGCACGTTACAGTCTAACCACGCAGCAGACCCAGAAATTATAGGTGAACCTGTTTCTAAAGTGTAACAAGGTACTCCAAGTTCTTTTTCAGGCTCTCTTCCTGAGATTGCAAAAGTATTGGAGATTTCTTCTTGTCCTGTGGCCAAAATACTTACTGCAAACTGTCGAGATATGGGCAAAAGTTTTTCCATGTGATTACCTTTTGCAATGCATACCAAGATGAGTAGCGGATCGAGCGAAAGAGAGGAAAAACTGGAAACAGTCAGACCATAAACTTTGTCCTCATATTCCGTTGTAACAATTGTCACACCAGCAGCCCATGAACCCAATGCATTTTTGAAATCATCACTGTTTACATTCGGCATTTTATAAGTTCTCCAGAATTGGTGACATATCCCAGATAACATTCACGTTGACTTCTTTAAAATAGGGTGCCATGGGTAATTGAGTAAGAATTTGATCCATTTCGGTAGCATCGCCTGTTTCAAATATTGCCAAAACACCGACGCCTGTTTCCCTGTAGATCGCTCTTATTTTCCCTTCATCGCGCAAAGTTTTAGTTGCTTGTAGTTGTTCTGCAACGATCTCTTGCCATTCATCGAATTGAATGTTTGGCGGCTGTTGGGAAATCAACCGTGCTGCAAATAACATTTTAAACTCCTATGAAAGTACCTATGCAAGGCTACCTTAGGACTTAACCCCGCGCCACAACTACTTGAAGTAATATTTCTTATATGACTCATTTGGATAGCCGCCCCCTTTTGACCTTTGATTTAGATGGAGTTTTATGTTCCCCACCGTTTGGTATCAATCCCGGTAGGAAGACAGTAACGACTAATTCTAGGAAGACTCCTCCTAGAATACCAAGCATTCTCTGGTTTTTTGAGCGATGGAGATATAAAGGGCGTAGGCCAATGCCTAAAGCAGTTAAGGCATTCTCTGAATTTCAAAAATCATATCGGTGCATAATTGTTTCTGCAAGAGGTGAAGCTGCTCGTAAAGAAACTGAGACTTGGTTGGAACACTATTTTCAGCAAGTTCCTGATTTGTTTCTTCGTTCGACATGGAGGGAAACACCTTCAGAGTACAAAGTCCGAGTTATTCAGGAGTTGAGCTCCTTGGCTCATTTTGAGGATGACCCACGTACTGCGATACTGGTTTCGAATCACGTGTCTCAAGTTTTTTTGATTGCTTGGCCAAGGAATCAAGGGGTTTCAGGCACACAGATCCAGCGTATTGAGAAAATTGGAGATGCTAAAGCATATTTAGAGAAGCTTCGTTGACTTAACCGCCCGCCATTTGCTTTTGGAATGTTCCAAGATCGAAGTAATCACGCCAAGAAGCAATTTTCCCGTCTGTAAGTTCAAAAACTCCCATAACTGGTAGTGCTACTTTATTTTCACCTGCTTCAAATTTGTCAATCCGTTCAGTCATGACAATATTGCCTTCGCCAACGATATTCAGAAGGTCCCAGCCTTTACTTGTCATCATGCCAGCCATTCCGCCTAATGTTGCAGTGATAGCTGCCTTGCCTTCAACTGGGTCCATGGGGATGTTGTGATAAAGGGCATTTTCAGTGAAGTAGGAGCCTAGTGTTTCTCCGTTCGGAGAAGGAGCATCCCATTCACTTATAAATTGCCGGACAATTTCTACGTTATTCATGATCACCTCATTAGGTTTCTAATTCCAGAATTACTCGTCTGAGTAATAATAGTGCAGTTGTTATTGCACGTCTTTTAGTTGCAGCACGTCCTTGACTCATTTGAGTCATGAGCGTTCTCGGTTGTTCCAAGTTAGGACCACTAACAGCCACAAAGATCGTTCCTGGCGGATGTTCTCCACTTTCCCCCTCTAGTACCCCAGTTACGCCAACGCCGTAGTCACTAGTGAAGTAACGTTGTGATTCTTTAGCTAAATCAGCTGCTAGTTCTTCCGATCCTTTGTCTGTATCAATGCCTAACCTATTACCCTGTTTATTTTTGGAGATAACGTGCGCACCAAGGAATGCTTCTCCAATTGCCTCCGCATCAGCTAATGTGCTTGAGAGCAAACCTCCAGTCGTTGTTTCTATTACCGAAACTGTTGCGGTCCGTTCGACTAAGAGCTGGGCGATGACTCCCTCTAAAGTATCTTCATTTTTCCCCCAAATTGACTGTCCAAAAATCTTTTCTAGTTCTTCCTCTACTGGGTGCATAATGCTTAGCGCTTCTTTTTCGTTAGTACCTTTAGCGCCTATACGTATGTGTACTCCATCTGCTCGGGCATAGGTACCTACACCGATTCCAGGTGTTTCATAGACTGGTCGTGCCATTTCATCGACTGTTCCTTCACCTATACCTACAGTTTTAAGAGTGCGAGTTATGAGAACTTCTCCTGAAAGCCCTTGCAGGATTGGTGCTACTTCATTTTCCCACATTCGTTCCATTTCAGGCGGTACCCCGGGCATACTGATAATGATTTTTTTATCTCTTTCCACCCACCATCCAGGTGCTGTGCCTCGTGGGTTGTTAATTGATTTGGCACTTGGTATCAGCCAAGCCTGTTTCAAATTCGATTCCGGCATCTCATATCCACGGTTTGCAAAAAAGGAGCGTAATTTTATTTCTAGTTCTTTGTCTATGTGCGGTTCCTCATCTAAGAGTGCACATATCCCTTCCCGGGTCATGTCATCTACCGTGGGCCCTAGTCCACCAGTTGTAATAATGAGATCGGAGCGGTTCCAGGCACGCTTAAAAGTTTCATCAATGCGTTGCTTGTTGTCTCCAACAACAGATGTATAGTTCAGGTCAATACCGAGTTGTGGCAATCGTTGGGCAATCCATGCGCTGTTTGTATCAACAATTTCGCCCAGTAAAATTTCGGTTCCAATAGCGATGATTTCTGCTTGCATTGCATAAGTGTAGAGTGACTTTATTAGTGGTGTCTAAATTCTTATTTTTGTTTGCTAACTGACAATCTTATCGAACCCTTTTAAAGTTGTGTTCCTCTGGAGGTTAGATGGTTGAAAAACAAGCTCCAATTAAATTTCGTGTTTTGAATCTGGCTCGAGGTGTAGCTGGGGCTATCTGTGTGCGTATGCTTGGAGATCTAGGTGCAGGAGTTTCTGCCTTAAAGTGGGATGAAAGTTTCCAAAGTCATGTTGATTTTGAGTACACCGACTTATTTCATTCAATTTTGGAGGATGGATTTGAAGTCTGTGCTGAAGTTAAAAAAATAT
>CAYFHW010000033.1:0-14965 GCA_964343095.1 uncultured Anaerolineaceae bacterium
ATCACAGTAAAAATCGTAATCATTGAAGGCCTAAGTACATGTCGCCCAATAACTCCCAGCTCAGCTAATCCTTTTGCACGAGCCGTACGTACATAATCTGAACCCAACACTTCTAACATTGAGGAGCGAGCAATACGTGCAATATAACCTGCAGCGGCAAGTGCCAGAATTGCAGCGGGAACAACAATTATTCGCAAATGTTGTATTGGGTCCTCCCAACCTACCCAATCAGGAGAAGTTCGATATTGCCAAAAATAGGCAGGCAAGGCTACCACCAAAGTACCTATCCAAAAGTTAGGAACACTTATCGCTAAAATGGAAAAGAATCTCGCAATATAATCACTCAAACGACCAGCTCGTACAGCGGACAAAATACCTATCGGGATACCCACAGACAAACTAAACAACATAGCCAAGATACCTACCTGTAGAGTTACCCCAATTCTCCCCCACAGTTGATCTGTCACGGGCATCTCATTTTTCGCTGAATAGCTAAAATTCCCTCTTACGAGAATATTTCCAAGCCAAGAGACATATTGATCACCACGGCAAACCACCCAGTCCCCAATGCTATTAGCACCATCACACTTGGTAAGACCCAAGCGAATACGCAACCCTTCAACACAAGTTTGATCTGCTTGTCCTGAAGCCCCGCACTTCACATCAGCTGCATCACCAGGCAAGGCACGTAAAAAAATAAAAACTATTAGTGAAACAACAAAGATAATCACTGGAATAGCGATGACACGTCTAATAATATAAGTACGCATCTATTCCTCGCTCCTATTTTTTACGGTAAAGATAAGCACTCTGCAAAAAAACCGTCAGAGTGCTCATCTTACTTAATTTTTTCTGGTATTAACCCTCAAGCCAATAAGTCTGTGATCGGAGAATACCACCAGCAGCACCAAGATTTGTATCTGGTACCGGAGGTAATCCCTTCACCCGGTTGCTAACCGCAACATACTCAATAGAGCGAATAGGCAACGGAATAGTACAGCACTGGAAATCGAGAATATCACGCTGTATAAATCGAAGTTTCTCGTTCTGTGCTTCAACATCAAGGGTACCCGATGCATCGTCAACAAGATCTTGAATATACTTCGCTCGATCATGGGTAATCTCAAGACCAGCAAGAACCTTATTACGGAGCTCAGCGTCCTCAACATAGTTCTCGTGGTTAGGATTTTCGTAAGGCTCAGCGATTAGCGAACCCTTGTACCATAATCCTCCCCAAATAGCACCATAGCTATCCGGTGTATAACCCATCAAACCATTCCAGAATGGACTCGTATTGAGAGAACCATTACCAGCAACAAAGAAATCCCATTCCTTCGTACCAACATGGCCATTAGCAGAAGCGATAAAGGCCGCAATATCTAGCGGTCGGTATTCAACTTCAACGCCCAATGCTTTTTCAATCTGACTACCAAGATAGGTAACATTAATTGGATCCGCCCAAGCTGGCGTCACAGTAACAATCTTACCGTCAAAGATCTCATTACCGCCATTAGCCTCCCAAAGGGCACGAGCTCCCTCAGGATCATATGTCTGATAACCTGCAAGCTCTTCCTGTGAAAGGACTGCTGGGAATCCAGGTCCTACCGGAGAACCAAGAACGCCTTCACCACCAAGGATTACATCAATATAGCCTTGGTAATCAATAGCTTTCCACATAGCTTTACGAAGCTCAGGGTAAGGAAGCCATGCTGGTGGATTAAGCTGCATCATGCTGTGCTCATTTGCAGGGCCTTCTAAAATCTGAACGTTTGGTTGGCCTTCCCACTCACTAGCCTTGATACGATCAATTCCACCAAAATAATCTGCATCGCCAGCAAGGAAACGGGACTCGCGCGTCCCTAAATCTTGAATGATGACGTCTTCATAAGCATCGATATAAGGGAAGTCTTTATTGAAACGACCAACACCCTCATGAGCATAGTAATTCGGATTTCTTTCGAAGGACATACCTGTGTTACGAACATCACTAAATACATAAGGGCCCGCTCCACCATTCTGAACGTTTCCAAGGTCTCCGCCATTAGCTTCAACCATTTCACGGTTAACTACAGCCATCGAATTTGCAGCTAATGTGTGCAGGTTCGATGCAAATGGTGCCTTCTGGTGAATGACCAAAGTGTTGTCATCTGGCGTATCCATTGAAGCACCACCCTCTGTCGCCCAACCAAAGAAGGTCTGGTTCACATTTGAACCACGATTTTGTCGGCAGTCCGGAAGACGCTGGTAGCTAAACTTGAAGTCTTCAGAAGTAATATTTCGGTTACCAGAAGCATCAGCTGCTGTCGGGTTCCACTTCATTCCTTCACGTACCTTCAAAACGAGAGTTTCAGGATCTGTTTGCTCCCAGGAAGTTGCACCGTCACCCCAGAACGTATTCTCTGTAACTGAATACATCATTGCCTGGCTATATGTGAGTGAATCCATTGGTGCGTAGGTAATAGTGATGTGGGGGTCATATCCTGTTGGCTCTGAACCGCCTGGATACATATAATTGAACGTTCCACCATAACGGGAACGGTCTTCTGCAGCTTCCGTTGCAGCAGCAGCTTCTGTCGCAGCAGCACCACCACCACTTGCTTCTGTTGCAGCAGCAGCTTGTGTCGCAGCAGCTTTCGTTGCAGCAGCAGCTTCTGTCGCAGCAGCAGCTGGTGCATCATCACCATCATCTCCACAACCAGCTAGCAATGCAGCAGTTCCTATTGCAGCAGCACCACCACCAGCTAATACTCTCCGGCGTGACGCTTTTCGTCCTAAATACTTCTTCCAATAATTACTCACTTCGTACTCCATAAGCGTAAAAATTTGAATGCGTACACCACCTCTAAAGAGGGCAGACACACATTGAATCGCCGTACGTTAGCAGTATTAATCATATTTGTCACTAATTTGTGTTTTTTTTCGGCATAAAACCACAACTACACGACATGGAAGCAGTTCAACACTTAAGAAATTTGGGGCAGGGGTTAAATTGTAATATGATGGCAGACTGAAATAGCACTTTTTAATAGCTATACCTTATTATTGTCAGACGCTCGCGAATTGCGAAGGAGAACTCAGTATGGATTTTCAAGATAACGCCAATCAGGCAATTTGGAGAACTGAGGTAAAGGATTTCCTCGATGAACACCTACCTGACGAAATACGAAATAGGTATCCCAGCTTTGCAACTTCCTCTAATGCTAAAAAAACTCCTGAACAAGAGGCTGAGGAAGAAAAATGGGAAAGTTGGCGAGTAGCCCTTGCAGAACGTGGATGGATAGCACCTGCATGGCCTAAAGAATATGGTGGTGCGGGAATGGGTCCGATGGATCAATTTATCCTTAGCCAAGAGTTCGCAGAACGAGGCGCGCCTCGTCTTGGCGGTCTTGGTCTAATGATGTTAGGTCCAACACTGATTGCCCATGGCACTGAAGAACAGAAAAAAGAACACATACCAGGTATCCTCAGCGGAAAAATACAGTGGTGCCAAGGATACAGTGAACCTGGAAGCGGATCCGATCTTGCCTCGCTCCAAACGCGTGCAGTTAGAGATGGTGACGATTGGGTAATTAATGGACAAAAAATTTGGACAAGTCTTGCACACGTAGCGGATTGGTGCTTCATGTTAGCAAGAACCGACCCTGATGCACCTAAGCATCGAGGGATCACTTACTTTCTCCTCGACATGAAAACCCCAGGCGTTACAGTGCGACCACTAGTAAATATGACGAACGGTCATGATTTTAACGAAGTGTTCTTTGAAGATGTTCGGGTACCTTCTCGAAATATCATTGGTGAAATTAATCGTGGCTGGTACGCCGGAACAACAACCTTGGACTTCGAACGTTCTTCAATCGGAACTCCTATAGGACTCCGCCAAGCAGTTGAAAAAAACCTAGCTTGGTTACGCGATCATAAAGATGATTTGCCCGAAACAACATATGCTGCTGCAAAACATGATTGGGCCGACCGATGGATAGAAGTCCAGACATCAACAATGCTCGCGTATAGAATTATATCTATGCAAGATGCGGGTGAAATTCCAAATTCAGAGTCTTCAATTGCGAAGTTATTTACAACAGAACTATCACAACGCGTAGCAAAATCAGCTGCACAAATGGTAGGTATGTGGGGTGACATCAGTGACCCCAAGGCGCCATTGAAAGGTATGCCTGGCCATGGTTACGTTAATCAAGTACGTGAAACTATCGCAGGTGGAACAAGCGAAATTCAGCGAAACATCATCGCAACTCGCGGGTTAGGTCTTCCTCGAACATAGTTGGTCTTCTCTAAGTTAGATTTTTACTAGCTTCTGTATTGAACGAAGTTCACGAGGAGGGTCCATTTTGCTGCCATAATCGCTCCAGGAAACTTCAGCAACATAGATATTCTCCTGTGAATCAACACCGATGCCGTGCGGTGAATAAAATCTTCCCGGCTGCTCTCCGTAACTCTCATGACCTAAACGGACAAGGATTTCACCTTCCGTATCCATAATCGTCACGCGTGGACCAAGGTTAGTTCCGGTATGATTTGAACCAATTCCTGCAAAATATTCACCCACATAGATCACCTCCTCACCATCTAAATCGCCAAGGCACAGAGCTGCAGCACGTGACATATTTACCCACTGAGTTTCATATTTTCCATCTGAACTAAACACCTGAACTCTATGATTTTCCCGATCTGCCACATAGACCCATCCAGATCGATCAACTATTACGTTATGGACGATATTAAATTGTCCGGGTCCTGTACCTGACTCACCCCAAGAAAATAACAACTTGCCATCGGGTGAATATTTATGAACCCGTGCGTTGCTATAACCATCAGCCACATAGAAGTTGCCGTCACGATTATCTATAGCAACATGAGTAGGTCTTGCAAAGGGGATACCACTCATTGACTCACTTGGTTGATTCGGTGTTCCAATAGTCATGAGTAACCTTCCGTCAGATGTAAACTTCCTGACAGTACTATCACCATTGTCAACACAAAAAATCTCATCGTCTGGACCTACAGTAACTCCATGAGGATTGCTAAAAACACCCTCACCCCAGGTATCCACAATTTCACCAGATTGATCAAAAACAATCATTGGGCATGTACCACGATTAAAAACAAAAACGCGGTCCTTAGAATCGACTGCTACGGCCGTTGCTTCTTTATAGGTCCATCCCTCTGGCAAATTACCCCAGTCCAAACCTTCCACCCGATAGCGAAGCTTACCTTCACCTAATTCGACTGCCGTTAATCCTTCATCCTCAAAGGTATGCCCATCACTACCTAACTCAAATTCCCAACCTTTTTCCTTATCAACCATTTAGTAAAACCTCTTGCAGTACCCAAAGCTCAAAAACAAGGGACTGTTTTTAACTTTTGCTTTTAAGAGTTGGTTCTTTTGCCCAGTTAATACCTCGCCGTAGTAACTCGTAATATGCAGGAACCTCCCAGGAACCGCGTTCGACCATAGGATACTCCTCCATAACTGGCTGCATATCATATTTAGATCGAGCATGTCCAAGTGTGAGATAAAGAACTTCACCTTCTCCTACGGGATGCAAATACATTACCGGCCTTGGATCATCATTTTGCCAATCATTTTCGACAAAACCTCCCCCAGTACCATTGTAAAAAGTCTGCATAAGCACATTCAACTCGCCATGCAACTCACTGCAATAAAGCTCATCTGTCGTGGAAAATGGTTCAATGCCAGCAACCAAAGGATGCTCAGGCTGCACTATTTCAACTTCATAAGGCTCAATTTCAGGATGAGATATGAACTGGCTTCCCAACGTCTCCATTAATGTTCCGCACAGTCTGGGGCAATCTACACCCTCAGCTGTGAATTCGATAATTGAATTGGTGGCGTGCAAGGCAAACCAACGCTTTCCTGATGCCACAAAATCATTAAGTACAGCCTCTTCTTCAGCGGTTGGCCGAACATCACATGTGTAAGAAATTAAAAAATCTGCAGCCTTGATTGCTTCAATATCATGATAATTTTCAGCAACACAGACACGGAGATCGTCATCTGCATGCATAAGTTTAAGAAGCTCAAGGCGAGCAAAATTGATATCGTGGTATTTACCACCTGCAACAAGATAAGCGTCTACACGAGGCATATTTTCCTCCTCCAAAAAAAGGTACGCGTAGCATACCCGATCAGAAGAAGCATCACGAGCCCTTAATAAAAATGCCCGAGGGATTAGGAATAGTTATCCCCAATCCCTCAAACTTTTATTTTTTTAGAAATCAACCCGACGAGTAAATCCACCATCTACGACAACATTCACCCCAGTAGTGTGATTTGATGCCGGACTCGCTAAGAACACAGCAACATTGGCAACATCGGTTCCACTACCAAATCCAGATGGCGCATTAGCCTTAATCATCTCAAAAAATGGAGGCATTGCCTGTTCAATATTGTGCCACGGCCCACCCTCGAAGTAAGTAGGGCCTGGTGAAACAACATTAAATCGAATTCCATTGGGAGCATGCTGAATAGCAGCAAAAGATGACCAGTTAAGTTGCGCAGCCTTCATAGCTCCATAGGCACCCGCAGACGTTGCCGGGGGCGGTGGAAACGCTTCCACTGCAGCGCAAGTGCTAATAGTGACCACGCTACCTGTTCCTGATTCTGTAAGGAAAGGCAATGCAGCATTAGTACCATTAACAGTAGCCATCATATCAATGGAGTAATGCTCATCCCAAAGATCACCACCTCCACCAGCTGAAGCATTATTAACCAAAATATCAATGCCACCAAGTTGAGCAGCGCTATCTTCGACCCACGCCTTTAAAGCGTCCGGGTCAGAAACATCACATGGCGCACCAATAACATTAGTTCCATGTGACTTAAGTTCTTCAACTGCAGCCGCCACCTTCTCAGGTGTACGTGCACAAATTGAAACATCAGCACCTTCAGCAGCAAGAGTATTGGCTATAAAATTACCTATACCTTGACTCGCTGCGGTGACAAGAGCCTTTTTACCAGCAAGTTGTAAATCCACGAATGATCCTCCTATACAGTATCTTCTGCGAATAAAGTTAGGGCCCTCAAATGGGGGCTCCAAGTAGAAAAGGATTATAAGGGCTTCTTCGCAGAAGATCATTGTTAATATAAAAAACATTGATACCTTTGTCAGAGAGCCTCACAAGCTGTACATTTTCTTTTACGACTATTCGTAATTACGGATACAGTCCAAAAAAATTGTTAACACGACAACTGATAACAATTAAACAATTAGTCTTATGACTTGGAGACGGCTATGGAATTAACGAAAGATATTCTACTTGACCTACATAGAAGAATGGTGAGAATTCGTCATTTTGAAGATGAAGCAGGAAAGCTAAGTGAATCTGGTCAAATGCCAGGAGCTCTACACCTTTACGTTGGGGAAGAAGCAGTAGCTGCTGGAGTTATGGTCCATCTTACTGACGAGGATCAGATTACGAGCACACATCGAGGCCACGGACACTTGGTAGCCAAAGAGGGTGACTTTAAGCAAATGTATGCAGAGCTCTATGGGCGCTCAACTGGATACAACAAAGGTAAGGGCGGCAGTATGCACATAGCAAACGTTGATGCAGGGATGCTTGGTGCCAACGGAATTGTTGCTGCAGGCCCACCCATTGCTGTAGGTGCTGGCTTTTCAAATAAATACCGGGGTACAAAAAACGTTGCTGTACCTTTTTTTGGTGACGGTGCAACTAATGAGGGATCGTTTCACGAAGCTGCTAATATGGCAGCTGTCTGGAAACTACCAGTAGTTTTTGTTTGCGAGAACAACGGCTACGGTGAATTTACGCCTCAATCAGAGCATCAAGCAATCAAAGACATCACAGACCGTGCTGCAGGGTATGGAATGCCAGGTATTCAGGCAGATGGAATGGATGCGATAGCAGTCTGGGAAGCTGCCGGTGAAGCAATTGAACGTGCTCGAAATGGTGGAGGACCAACACTACTAGAATGTAAAACATATCGCTACTATGACCATGTTGGCCGATCAGGAATTGGTCTCGAATACCGTACCGATGAAGAATTAGAAGAGTATCGCAAAGAGGATCCGATTCCAAAACTTGAAAAATATCTTATTGATAACAATGTGCTGACTGCCGACGAAATACAAGCTGTCCATGATGGCGTCCTTGCAGATATTGCAGAAGCAATTGAATTCGCAGAAAATAGTCCGTTACCAGATCCCGCAACGGTTACAGACGACGTGTATTACACGGGATAAACAGAAACAAAGGAGCAAATAATGACCGCAGAAGCAACAACAGAGGCACGACAACTTCCTTACATCCTTGCTATCACAGAAGGGGTCAGGCAGAGCCTACAAGAATACGACACCTCTTTCTTGGTCGGAGAAGATGTAGGTTTAGCAGGAAGTGTATTCCGTATTTATAAAGGATTGTACGCAGAGTTCGGTCCCGAGAGAGTAATTGATAGTCCTATTTCTGAGTCAGGATTGATAGGCCTAGGAGTTGGCGCAGGTGCTACTGGCCTTAGACCAATGGTCGACATTATGTTTAGCGATTTTATTGGTGAATGTATGGACGAAATTGCTAATCAATTAGCGAAAACGCGTTATATGTTTGGCGGCAAGACAAAACTACCTGTAACAGTACTAACGATGGGAGGTGGAGGTATCAACCTTGCTGCCCAACACTCTCAAAGTCTAGAAGCTTGGCTATGCCATATCCCTGGCCTGAAGGTCATGATGCCTTCAACCCCGCATGATGTAAAAGGTGCAATTATTGCGGCAAATCGTGATGAGAATCCTGTGTTTGTGATTATGAACAAAGCTTCTCTGGGCATTACAGGTGAGGTACCTGAAGAGCCTTATGCGGTGAATATAGGTGAAGCCATCGTACGACGTGAAGGCTCTAATTTTACTATCGTTGCTATTGGTCGCATGATGCATGAAGCAATGTCAGCAGCAGAAATTTTGGAAAAAGACGGCATCGATGTCGAAGTAATTGATCCACTCACCTTACAACCACTAGATACCGAAACTATCCTTACCTCTGTAAGAAAAACTCATCGTGCATTGGTCGTACATGAGGCTGTCCGTTTTGGAGGAATAGGTGCAGAAATTGCTGCACAAATCCAAGAGAATGCTTTCGATGATCTGGATGCGCCGGTAGGACGCATAGGTGCACCATTTTCTCCTGTACCTTTCAGTCCGCCTCTGGAACAGGCCTATCTCCCTAACGCACAAAAAATTGCAGATGGGGTGAAAGACCTGATTGGACTGGACTAAAACTTGACCGGCCCTGTCGGTATTGTTGCAAATCCTGCGTCCGGAAAAGACATCAGACGCTTAGTGGCTAGGGCCTCCGTTTTTGACAACCAAGAAAAGAGCGCGATAGTGCGCCGCGTTTTGGTTGGTGCAATGGCTGCGGGAGCACGAGATTTTGTATATCTTCCAGATACTCACAATATCGCAGCTGAAGCAGCCCATGAGTTTAAAGACAAGGCTAATTTTACTGAAGTGCAAATCACCCGTACTGCCTCAACTATGGACACTGTTTATGCAGCACAAGCCATGTACGACATAGGCTGTTCAATTGTTCTGACCCTTGGCGGAGATGGCACAAACCGTGCCTTCGCAAAGGGTTGGCAAAATGTACCTCTCGTACCGATTTCAACCGGTACAAACAATGTCTTTCCTGGGTTAGTAGAGGGAACAGTAGCAGGAGCTGCTGCAGGATTAATTGCTGCAGGAAAAATCGAACTTGCCAGTGTTTCGAATCAGGTCAAAGCAACAACAATTGAAATTGAAAATGAGGAGAATGACTTGGCTTTAGTTGATGCAGTTCTAGTCGAAGGAGGATTTGTAGGGGCACGTGCAATATGGTCAAGTGAACAGTTAAAAACTGCAGTCCTGACTAGGGCTGAAGCTTCCGCCGTTGGACTTACTGCAATTGGGGGACTTATAAACCCGATAACTCAAAATGAAGATAGCGCCTTAGTTATTCAATTTGGGCCAGACGGAGAACTCATTAATGCCCCCATAGCACCAGGCCTCTATGAACCTGTTCCTGTTATATCTACAAATGTAATAGAGTTCGGAGAAACTGTTACAGTGGAAGGACCAGGAGTACTTGCGTTCGATGGTGAGAGAGAACGAGTGTTACGAAAGGGACAAACCGCTAAACTCCAAGTAAAGCGTAATGGGCCGCACGTTGTGGACGTTCATGCGACACTAACTAAAGCAGCCCAGATGGGCTTGTTTCTGATAAATAAAACGGGAGCGTAGATCGATGCCAACTCAAGTATATATGGCCAAGCTAGGGATGACGATGACTGAAGGAACGGTCGCGGAATGGCTCGTGGCTGACGGCGGTTCTATTGAAGCAGGGCAACCAATTTACCGAGTCGAAACAGAAAAAATAGATATGGAAATTGAATCCGAAGATACTGGCACCGTGCGCCATGTCGTTCCACAAGATACGACTCTTGAACCTGGAGATGTTGTAGCACTGATTTTTAAGGAAGGCGAAGAAGTTCCTGACACTTTGCCTGATATGCAAGAATCAAAACCTAGGGAAATAACAGAGGATAGTGAAGTTACAATAGGTGAAAGCACCTCTGCACAAACTGCTAGCGATACACCTCAAGTACAAAAAGAGGAAATCCGCGTTCCAGCAACTCCAGCAGCAAGAAAATTGGCAGAAAAGCTTAACATTGATCTTTCACAGATCTCTGGGAGCGGACCACGTGGGAGAATTACGGAAACAGATGTACAAACAGCTGCTGAATCAGACACACCAAAATCCGAAACACGCGTTAATGCTTCCCCAGTCGCAAAACGACTTGCTAAGGAATTAGGAATAGATATTGGATCTATTAACGGTAGTGGAGCACGAGGACGAGTCACAAAAGAGGATGTAGAAGCTGCAGCAAATGCAACAACACCTTCCGTAAAAGCAGCCCCACAATCAGGGCCACAGGCTGGAGAAGCAGTAGCTGTAAAAGGCATGCGGAAAGTCATAGCCCAAAGAATGTATGCCAGCCTACAGGAAAGTGCTCAACTCACCATGGATATGGAAGTAGTAATGGACAATGCTGTTCAGCTAAGAAATCAGTTAGTAGAAGAATGGGCACCTGAATCAATAAAGCCTTCTTATACTGATCTCGTGATGGCAGCAACAGCAAAAGCTTTGTTAGAGCACCCATTTGCGAATGCAACTTTCTCAGAAAAAGAAATTCAATTGCTCACAGAAGTCCACATAGGTATGGCCGTAGCCTTAGAAGAAGGTCTTGTAGTACCAGTAATTCGAAATGTAGATCGATTAGCGCTCAAAGACATTGCAAAGGAATCCGCTCGCTTAGCCTCAGCCGCACGTGAAGGGAAATTAGGGATGGATGAAATGACTGGTGGAACTTTCACTGTCACTGCTTTAGGGATGTTCGGTGTGGATTCATTCACTCCAATTATTAATTCACCTGAGGTAGGAATACTTGGAGTTAACCGTATACGGGACAATACAAAATGGGACGGAGACAGACCCACCAAACAACAAACAATGACTCTCAGTCTCACTTGGGACCATAGAGCTCTTGATGGAGCTCCTGCAGCTCAATTCCTTGGAACGATAAAAAATTATTTAGAAGCCCCCTACCGCTTACTAGTTTAAAAAATTAAAGGATTGATATGGAATCACAAAGTTTCGATATTGTAATAATTGGAGGGGGTCCTGGTGGCTATGTTTGTGCAATACGAGCTGCACAAGCAGGTTTGTCTGTAGCTCTCGTTGAACGCGAAAATCTAGGAGGAGTTTGCCTTAACTGGGGATGCATACCGACAAAGTCGCTATTGCATACAGCTGATCTTTATCGTGAGATCCAAGAGGCTGAGACCTTCGGAATTTCCACACAGAAAACTACATTTGATCTTGAAAAAGTTGTTCAGCACTCGAGGGCAGTTTCAGAACAACTAACAAACGGCGTAAAATTTTTGATGAAAAAAAATAAAGTCCAGGTTTTTGATGGAATTGGACAGCTAGATGGACCAGGACGAGTACTCATAACAACAGAAGACCAAACTGAAGTCACAATTGAAAG
Organism: uncultured Anaerolineaceae bacterium; assembly: GCA_964343095.1. Lineage (GTDB taxonomy): Bacteria > Chloroflexota > Dehalococcoidia > Tepidiformales > Tepidiformaceae > JAKUNN01. The sequence continues at coordinate 12,077 of CAYFHW010000033.1, forward strand.
TAACGCAATTGTAATAGCAACCGGAGCACGAGCACGCTCTCTCCCTAATATTGAACCTGATGGCGAACTTATTTGGACTTATAGGGAAGCTATGGTTCCGAAAGAATTACCGAAAAAACTTCTGGTGATAGGTTCAGGGGCAATAGGAGCAGAATTTGCTTCGTTTTATAACTCACTTGGTTCAGACGTAACAATTGTTGAAGTTCTTCCCCAGATATTACCAGTTGAGGACACAGAGATTTCTGAATTTGTCCAGAATGAATTCGAGGGACGTGGCATAAAAATTATGACTGCGACGCGAGTTGAAAGTCTTACTAGCACTAAAAAAGGTCTGGTAGCAAAGATTTCTTCTGAAAATGGTAGCGAGGAAAATACTTTTGATCGAGCAATTTTAGCGGTTGGTGTTACTGGTAATGTGGAGAACTTGGGCTTAGAAACAACATCAGTGAAAACAGAAAAAGGTTCGATCATAGTTAATGAGTGGTTAGAAACAGAAGAAGAAGGTATTTACGCAATTGGGGACGTTGCTGGCGCACCTTTACTAGCACATAAAGCAATGCACGAAGGTGTGTTCTGTGCCGAACAAATAGCTGGCATTGATCATGCGCAACCAATACAAAAAAGCCGCGTTCCTGGATGCACATACTGCCATCCACAAGTCGCGAGTGTTGGCCTAACAGAACGTGCTGCAAATGAAGCTGGGCATAAATTACGAATTGGGAAATTTCCACTTATGGGCAATGGCAAAGCAATCGCAATTGGAGATACCGCCGGCTTTGTAAAAACTATTTTTGATGCAGACACAGGTGAATTAATCGGTGCACATCTCGTAGGACCAAATGTCACTGAAATGATTCAAGGTTTTGTTGTGGCGATGGGACTTGAAACAACGGAAACTGAATTGATGGAAACAATTTTCCCACACCCTACTGTCTCCGAAGCAATGCATGAATCAATTCTTGACGCCTATGGCCAAGCACTCCACATCTAGTTGCAATAGGCACAGGTATTGACTATGGCCGATCTCATCGATCATTTAAAAAAGCTTGCAGCATCAGGTAATAATTCCCAGGCTGTTTTAAAAATTGCTGAAGAATTACTATCAGGCGGAATAATGCTAGAAACTGAACTAGCTGATCCCGATGGAACAATCGAATCGGTTAAGAAAGAAACAGAACGCATGCACAGAGAGGTACAATCTGGGATGCGTAGATTCCCCGGAAGCGCAGCCGGAGGATTTCACAGATCAGATCTTGATCCACGAGCCATGGCAACCCTCGCAACCTTGGCATATGCAAGAAAAGGGGGGATTTATGAACTGCAGGAATTGGTCGATTTATTAAAAAAGGGGGATATTCCTCACGAATGGTTTATCCGTGAAGCGGTACGTTTACGAACTCTTTTTATTATCTTACCAATGTTAATCCTTGAAATGGAAACTTCAGGATTGCATCCTGCTGATTTTGCAGAAAAAGTTACAGCAGCGGCTAAAAGGATCGGAAGTGTGCACATACCAAAAAGAATTGTCCAAAATAACTAAGGCCTTGCGGTACTACTCACAAAAAACGAAAATGACAACATGAGTTGGCTAGCAAAAGAAAAGAGTGAATATCCTTACGATGACGTCTTGGGCATACGGCCTGAGTTACGCGACCTTTACCGTAACTTTTATGGAAAGCTCTGGGATGATGAACTAGTACCGGTAAACCTGCTTGAATTATGTCGCTTACGTATTGCCCAAATACACGGCTGTGATACTGAATGGGAAGTTAGGCACTCAGAAGCAGGAATTAATGATGAACAAATTCAAGAACTCGAAAACTGGGAAAACAATCAACTATTTTCTACTGTTGAACAGGCAGTATTGAGATTCGCTGAAAAAATGCCTTGGCAACATCATGAAATTACAGATGAAGATTTCGAAACAATGCGTGCCCACCTAAGTGAACCTGAAGTAGTAGCACTCACAGTCGCATGTGGTTTATTTGACGCAAATTGCAGGCTACGCATCGCTCTTTCGATTAAACAAGGGAAAAAAGGAACAACAGCACCAGCAGGTGCTAAACAAGCAATACGATGAGGAGAAAATATGTCTACAAAACCACGAGTTAGTTCGGCAATCCCTGAACAAACAGCCAACTTTGGTTCAGCAATGGCACATCAGCCTGGCTTAGCAGAAGCTTTCGGGAAATTATATGCAACGTTTTGGGGATCTAACGAGCTAGACCATCGCACAAAAGAAATTACACGAATGAGGAATGCCCGCGTTACTGACTGCGGATTCTGAAAACAAGTACGCTTCGCCGTGGCGCGTGAGCAAGGATTAACCGAAGAACACGTAGAACAAATAGATGATGGTTACGAGAATTCAAGGCTGTCTGAGCGCGATAAAACTGCGTTACAACTAACCGATGCCATAGTCGGGGACCCTAGGCAAGTACCCGAATCATTACAAAAACAGCTCCGCAATCATTTCAGCGATCCCCAAATTGTAGAAATGTCCTTAGGTGTAGGGCTATTTCTAGCTCTTTCAAAAGTCCTAATTTCCCTTGGCTTAGAGCCTGAAGAAATGGATATAGCAATAACACCAACGCCAGGAAGTACTAACTAAATCTATCTACTTGTTTGACATGTTAGAAACAGACTGGCAGCATCACTGTGTACAAACGACATAAAACCACAAAACGGAGATAATTATGGTTACAGAGTCACGACTTTCAGGAACACCTATGGAAAAGGCGCCAGAGCCAGATCTTGGCACAGAGCTAATTCCGGCTGAGCGCTATACATCGGAAGAATATAGGCAGCTTGAATGGGATCGTATGTGGACGAAGGTTTGGAATTGGGCTGGCCGCCTACAGGATATCCCTAATCCTGGTGATTACTTCA
>CAYFHW010000034.1:0-13988 GCA_964343095.1 uncultured Anaerolineaceae bacterium
TTTAGATATCTCATCAGTTACTAAAAATGACTCTAAGGGAAAGGTTTTTAACCTTTCCCTCTTGGTTCGGACAGAAACGTATTTATTGTCCCGGTGCTCGGTATTCAGCTGCTCCACCCGCAGCATCAAAATCTTCCGGTGTCATCAAGAAAGTAACTTCTGAATCTGTAACTGTTCCGGTAGGAATCACTAACTTCATCAAGGCAGTGACCTGATCGGCAGTTCCTTCCAAAAGCATAATGATATTGTGGTCCGCCATTGGTGTTACGTAGACAGCCTCACACGTCATTCCAAGGGAAGCGACAGTCTGTGCTATCACATCCCGACGACTCACCATCCCCTCTTGTATTGCTGCTCCAAAAGCTTCGGTGTTGTACTTAGCTGAAAGTAAAATATTAGCCATAAAAATCTCCCGTTTCTGTACTTCTCTTACCTAAGGTAAGAATGTTGTCAGATTGTACCAAACTATCAACAGAATTTTACAGTTACACACCTAGGTATAAAGTGTCTAAACCAAGAACGGCTATTTTCAAAGGTGACAACCATCTTTTTCCTCCTTTCTATTTATAAGTACCTCCTTCAAATATGCATAAACGGAGTTATTAAAACTCCTATTGTGATTAGCCGTTTAATAGTGCGCTTTTTCAGACTTTACAAATGGAAGGGAATACTTCCAATCTTTGCTTTAATTGGGCTCATCATCATTGCAAGTATTTTTCGATGTGGAGATAAAAATCCTTACGATATCGTTTTCAACACTGATACTTTTCAGTGTGCCAGAGAACAGGGAACAGAAAAATACGAAATAATCGGGAGTGTTAAATACGTTAGCGGCAAAGCTGAAAGCCTTTATCGTGTACGAGCTCGCATAAAATTCTACTCTTCATCAGGAAAACTTGTCGTGAAGAGTTATTCAAGTTTTGTTGAAATACCTAATAACACGATGCATGTAGGTACAATCGCCCATTTTCAAATTAATACTGATTTGAAGAAAATTGAAAACACAGCGACTACACAACCGATAACGAAATGTGAGGTGGAATATTTGGTATGGCCAGAACGAAACCCAGATACCCAAACGCACAACATTGTTGAAGCACGTTATGGGAAGGAATATATCCTTGAACCGGAACCAAATAAACGCTACGAACTAACCATTACTCGCGAATAATAAAATGTGATAATACTTACGCTAGTTGCATATGTAACTAGATATATAGGAGTAAATATGAGTAGCGAAGAATCATTAGCAGCAAATACGTACACTTTTAGTTGTCCAGAATGTGGTGGGAACAGCGCAGAAACAGGAGCAATCAGAACTACTGGAGACGGAATTACACGAATGATGAACTTACAAAACCAGCGCTTTACTTACATCAACTGTACAGCTTGTGGATTCTGTAAATTTTTTAAAGGGAAACCCAGTGGAAAATTGGGAAATCTCCTAGATATTCTAAGCAACTAGTTTTGATTTAGTTCTAGAATTTAGACCATGTATTGGGATCTGTGATATATCCATTCGCAACGAGGCGAATGTAAATATCAACAAATACAATTACTAGCAAACTTGACCACGCCCATAATCGATGACGTTCGTTGAAAGTTGTTACATAGTCCCAAAGGCGCTTTCTTGTACGTGTAACTTTTGAACAGGAGAAACAATTTAGACCACCACCTATAAAATGGCGTAACGAGTGACATGAAAACGTATACATCATTAGTAGGAACGCATTCAGTAATAAGAATGCGGAGCCTAAGCCAATACCCCACCCTTCGCCTGGAACATGTAACGACCGTATAGCACCTATCCAAAGGAGCGGCACAAAGATCAAAGCTATGTACATAAAAAAGCGATGGGCATTCTGCATAATCAAAGGCAGTTTTGCTTCACCTTTATACGTTTCACCAACATCACCGACTGCACATCCCGGAGGACTGAAGAAAAAAGATCTGTAATAAGCACGGCGATAGTAATAACAAGTAGCACGAAATGGCACCGGACCTAGCAACACAATAAATGCAGGCGATAAATACCAAGCTCCAGACCAATCAGCATTAATAGCACTAAGCCAAGTAGGTTCAAAAACCGGTGAAAGAAAATGTGTTCCTTCAACCTCATAATGACCTAAGGGACCAAAGTCCATAAGGATTGAAACCGTCAACCACCCAAAGAAGAGGGACATGGAAACAAAAACTAGAGCTGGCTCTACCCACCATCGGTCAGTTCTCAGAGTCTGCATAAACCCTCGTGCAGTACCTGGAAGTGACGCTAAAGCTTGGACCACAAAAATCTCCTTGCGAGATAGTATCAAGGCTCCTCTTCAGAGGCCAGTAAAGACCGAAAAAAAGTGCTTGATCCTGTAGACTTAGGATATGGCCCAAATGAACGTCCACCCTGAATTAAATCCGTTCAAACCTGAAATTGTAGAAGACCCATATGAAATCCATGAGAAACTACGAAATGCAGGGGTTATACGAATTGAAGATGGAAGGTTCCTAATAACACGTTTCGAAGATGTTGACTTCGTTCTTCGCAGAAGTGATCTTTTTGCAAATGTTCCAAAAACACTCGAACAACTATCACTAGAAGCCAAACATACTTTAGAAGAATTCAGGGCAATGCCTGAGATTACATCAGCACGGGAAACCGGTGCTTTACCTAGCAGCGATCCACCAGAACACACTGAATATCGAAAAATGATGGGACCAAAATTGTCAGCACGTGGACTGGCTTCGTTTGAGCCAAAGGTAGAAGAAATTATTGGTGGTTTAATAGATGAGTTTATAGACGATGGCATCGTTGAATTGTCTAGTCAATTCGCGACGCCAATGACTGTCTATGTTTTTGTTCGACTCTTGGGAATAGAAGACCAAGATATTCCACGTATGAAAATATGGGTGGATGACACGATTGAAAGCATGTCAGCAGCTGTAGGGATGCTCGATTCAATACGTATGAAGGAACTAGAACTCAGCCGCAAAGAATTTATGAATTTTCTTATGGAATTGGTTGAACAACGTCGAAAAGAGCCAAAAGATGATCTGCTAACGTTCATTATTAACCACGAACTTGATGCATTTAAACGTCCTCTTCATGAGCAAGAGTTACAAGGGATGCTCACTACACTTTTAATGGGGGGAACAGAGACGACATTAAATATGATCTGTAGCGGTATGTGGTTGCTCCTAAATCATCCTGAAACAATGGTTGAAATCCAAAAGGATTTCTCACTTATACCTCAATTCGTGGAGGAAGCCTTGAGAATTGAGTCTCCGGTTCAGGCACTTGCAAGACAAGCTATCAATGACACTGAAATTAACGGAGTCCTCATTCCGAAAGGTTCCTTACTATGGGTGATGTATGCAGCTGCCAATCGCGACCCAAACTACTGGGAACAACCAGATAATTTCAATATTCATCGAACGGAATTGCAGCAAACGATGGCTTTTGGAAGGTACGTACACTACTGCATTGGGGCGCCTTTAGCTCGTATGGAGGGTAGAGTCGCCTTTACAGCCTTACTTAATCGGTTGGCTAATATTCGCTTTTCAGAAAAAAACGACTTCACTCATGGAGCTAGTCACGTAATACGTGGGTTTAAAGAAATGTGGTTGAACTTCGAAAAAAAGGTGTGAGTTCCTCAAATAGTTAATGCTTCAAGCGTATCAACAGGCTGGCCACGTAGGGAATATGAACCAGTGTGTTCAATCACAACATCAATAATTTCTCCTATACGAACAGGAACGTCTATATGTACAAGTTTGCCTGAACAGGTTCGACCATAAAATTGATCATCCCTAGAGCCTTCTATCAGAACAGGTTGCGTCGAACCAAGTAGTGCTGCATTTTTTTCTCGCCCTATTTGCTCTGACAATGCCTCTGCACGCTGCAATCGTTCTGATTTTTCTTCGGGAGTAATATCATCCGTAGTTGTTCTTGCGGCAATAGTACCTGGACGTTCTGAATAGGCGGCTATGTGTACCTTGTCAAAACGAAATTCTTCTAGCACATCTAAGCTATCCTGAAAATCCTTCTCAGTTTCACCAGGGTAGCCAACTATAATATCTGTAGATATACCGGCATCAGGCATCAATGAACGTACGAGGTTAATTTTTTCGCGGAATTCCTTTAACTCATAGCCCCGTCTCATTTCAGAAAGAATGCGATCAGAGCCAGATTGAATAGGAAGCGAAAAACATTCCATTACTTTCGGCAAATCAGCAACTGCCTCCAATATACGTTCAGTCATATGCTTAGGATAAGAAGTTAGAAAACGAATTCTTTTGAGTTCAGGCAGATCAGATAATTCCCGAAATAAGTCTCCAAGATCTGGGCTATCTTTAAAAGAATCATTTAAATCACGACCAAATGCTTCCACTGTTTGTCCTAACAAAGTGACTTCACAAACCCCATTATTTGTCAGCCAATTTACTTCACGGACAATTTCATTAACCGGACGCGAACGTTCACGACCCCTTCGATAAGGCACAATGCAATACGTACAAAATTTGTCACATCCATGAACTACAGGTACATAGGCAGTGGGGCCATTCGGAATTGACCACGTTGTCGGCCAAAATTCCCCACCTAAGTCGTTTTCGTTTCCCTCAATAAGTTCAATAATAGGTTCAAAGTCTTGAGGTCGTGCAAAAGTATCAACAAAAGGAAAACGTCTTTTTAAATCTCCGGTTTTCGGCCCAACCATACAACCCATAACAGCGACTTTTAAATCAGGACGTTTCTCCTTTTGCAGCCGCACTCTTCCTAGTTGCGAATACGCACGATCCTCTGCATGTTGACGAATGCTACACGTATTGATAACAACAATTGTCGCATCATCCATTGTTTTTGTTTCATTTAAACCAAGCCGTGTGAAACCTGCAGCAAGCTTCTCGCTATCCGCAATATTCATCTGACAACCTACAGTCCAAAGAAAATAGTTGGATAGATTTTTCATAGCTCTTCTCAAAATTTACCACGGAGGGGGAGGGATTCGAACCCTCGATCAACGTCACCGCCGATAAGCGCTTAGCAGGCGCCCGCACTAGGCCACTATGCGACCCCTCCGTACATATTGTATATCGCCATGAAATAGTAATCTTTTTTTAAGCATTCCGATCTAGAATAAAGGTATGTCAACAGCAGTGGTCGTAACGATTTTTACAGTCGTTAGAAATCATTTATCAGTACTTTTAATTGAACGATCTGAAAAACCTTTTCAAGGAATTTGGGCCCTTCCTGGAGGTTTATTACAGTACGGTGAAACACTAGATGATGCAGCTACCCGGAAATTGAAAGAAGAAACAGGTTTACAGGATGTCTTTCTCGAACAGCTCTACACATTCGATAATCTCGCACAGACAAAAACCGAAACAACTGTTGCGTATTTCGCTCTCCTACATGAAGCCGATGCTAAGCTTCGACAGGAACTTGAGTGGAAACCCGAATGGTTTCCTCTCAGCACATTAAAAACTCTTGCTTTTGATAATCAAAAAATCCTTGAAAACGCAAAAAACAGGTTAAGAAGCAAGCTTGAATACACGAACATTGCATACAATGTTTTACCGGAAAGTTTTACCCTGAGTGAACTGCAAAACGTTTACGAGGCTATTAGGGAGGAACCTCTAGACAAACGCAATTTTAGAAAAAAGATTGTTGGTCTAGGTATAGTTCAGGAAACAGGAAGTCTAAAGAAACAAGGTGCACACAGGCCTGCCAAATTATATAAATTCATGAACAGAACACAAACCGTGATTTAATCAAAATTTTTCTTTATTTTCTTCCCACAGATCAACCGTAATGGAATAGCCAACCTCAAGAACGTAATCACTTTCGCGGGGACGTGCACGCCTACGTAATGTAACCCGCTCCATTCCAAGCGATTCCATTACATGCCACGATCTTTCGTTAGAAACATCTGCAAAAGCATCAACTTTATGTAGGTGACAGTTTTTGAAAGCATACCGAAGAACCGCTCTGCACCCTTCAGGAATTAATCCATGTCCCCAAAGTGAACGAGCGATGGCATAACCAAGTTCCGCAGTCTTTTCCACATCATTGATCTCCAGATGGATAGCGCCACTAACTTCCCCCTCCCTATCGCCAAAATTGGGAACTACTGCCCATACAGCATTCTTCTTCCAATCCGTATGAAAAGACTTTCTTACATAATCAACTGCATCGTCTTCTAAATATGGATCAGGTATAGGTAAAAATTTTCCCCATTCATGGTCAGATGCATATGAAAATACCGAACTGGCATCTTCTAATTTAAATGGACGTAACAACAACCGTTCAGTTTTAAGTTCGAAGAAATTCATTTTAAGCGCCTATTTTTGTTATTCTACTGTGTACTAGTGAGAGAAATGTGAACCCATATATTGCACAAATGACGATGACTTTCCTTGAGATTCTCACTTGGACAATTATTGCAAGAGCATTAATCTCTTGGCTGCCAATTGATCAATCAAGCCCAATTTTTCAGCTGCTCCACAATATCACTGAACCAATAATAAGCCCGATCAGGCGAATCCTGCCTAATACTGGCATGATGGACCTAAGTCCACTGGCCGCAATTCTTGCGATGATGGCATTTCAACAGATTTTTTCAGAACTTGCTTCGATGTAAAGAAAGTTATTAGAGAGCCGCTCGAGCCTGGTTAGCAATTTGCTCAAAAGCTTCTGGACGTTCTACGGCAAGGTTAGCAAGCATTTTCCGATCAACTTCAATACCAGCTTTTTTCATACCATCGATCAATCTCGAATAGGAAAGATCATATTGACGAGATGCCGCATTTATTCTTGTAATCCAAAGTCGACGAAAGTCTCCTTTACGAGCACGTCGATCTGCATAAGAATAACGTCCTGCATGAAGAGCACTCTCACTCGCTCGCCTAAACACACGATGCCTTTGGCCATGATGACCTTTTGTTCGTGCTAACAACCTTTTGTGCCGACGATGGGCCGTTACGCCCCTCTTAACACGGCTCATTTTAAGTACTCCTTAAAGAAACACTAACTATTCAGCAACCGAGAAATACTCCTGTGCTGAGTAGCATGCACTGGAACTGTACGTCCTAGCTTCACTCTAACAGGCTTACGTTTTTTCAGTCGATGATTATTCCGACTCCCGTACATACGCATAATGCGCCCGGAACCAGTTACACGAAAGCGAGCTGCTGCACCTTTATGTGTTTTCATTTTCGGCATACGTACTACTCACTATCTCCCGACTCTTCAGCAGACTCTTCATCCGAAGAATCCACTACTTCATCCCCACTATCATCTTCTACCGCATTGTCTGATGCAACATTAACTTCATCTGCTGAATCATCATGTTGATTTGTTACTTCCTCTGAACTTAAATTTTCAGCCAAATCAGCTGTCGCTACAGCACCTTCAGTTACTGCTTTAGTTTCTTGAGCACGTTTGTATGCAGCGATCCCTCTCTTATCTGGCGCGACAACGATAGACATTCGCCGTCCTTCTAAGCTGGCATCTTTTTCTAATGTACCGTGCCCTTCAAGGTTATCAAAGACTTTTTCAAGTAAACTTTTTCCAAGTTGAGGGTGAGTAATTTCACGCCCTCTAAACATCACTGTTATTTTGACCTTATCTCCTTGTCTTAATAACTTTTGAATTGTCCGAGTTTTAAAATCAATATCGTGGTCTTCTATTTTTGGCTTCATTCGAACTTCTCGAATTTGCACTTTTTGTTGATGCTTGCGCGCCTCACGATCCTTTTTGGACTGCTCAAATTTAAATCTTCCAAAATCCATTAGCCGAACGACTGGCGGATCTGCATTTGGTGAAACTTCCACCATATCAACGTTGCGTTCACGCGCCATACCCAAAGCCTCATCGGTGGAAAGTACTCCTACCTGATGGCCTTGATCATCAATAACACGGACTGAAGGTACACGTACACGCTCATTTATCCGCGGCTGAGGCGGAGTCGGCTTTGGCGGTACGCGAGTACGTCGTTTCCTCAATATAGCTCCTTAGAGATAACGTGATGACGATCATACCATTACTAGTTTCTTATTACGACTCCCATATGTTTGACTGTTTTTTCGCTTTTGGAAAAGATTTGGGGAAAACTAAAAAGAAAACTGATTCAATCACTTAAATACTAGGCAAGAAACTAACAAAAAAACCTCTCGACCTGTTATCAACTACCCTGCCTGCGTAAAATATACCTGTAATGCGCATAGAAAAATTAAATCCTGATTGGCAATGGACCCGATATCAAAAAGTCACAGCAACGAGGGATAATTTTATCACTTCTAGTGAACAAAAATATTGGCCCGGATTAGATGGAGAAACGCTACACCGGCGATTAGCAAAAGCCTACGACGATCAGCGAATCCGCCAAATCAAGATAATCGATATTGTATCTAACTGGCTTTCCGAATTTGGCGTGCTATCAGGTGATATAGACGCATTTGACGAACATGAATTTATACAAGAAGCCGGCCATGTCTGGTGGATGATACAAGTTTTCAACATTCTGCGAAGCTACGAATACTCTGGCGATATAGGCCTCGATCCAGCAGCAATTGAAAGTACCGACGCTTTAACCCTTATATTGAACGTTCCAAATCCTAGAAGGATAAAAGATGTAGATAACAATTTCCCACCCTACGAGTGGGCAACTCGACCAGCATTGGAAGAAAAAACTTCACCCACTGGAAATGTGATAAACCAAAACTCTCAAGCTAGTGAACGTAACATTTCAATAAAATCGGCAAGCTGGCAAATAACATATCTTGATTTATTAGAAGTACTTGCAATTACGATTCGCAAAAAACTAAAAGGCAAAGTGGAAATAGATTTCGAGTCATTGAATTCCGAAGAAATCACCCATATTGAAACACAGTCAGAAACAGCACCATTAAGAGAATTCAGTTTCCTCGACGTTCCCAGAGATGAAAACGGAATACGTATGCAACCCAAAATCCTAACTGACGAACAGGATATCCCTTTAGGTTATGGCTACAAAATTGATACTGTGCTGTGCCCCAAAGACTTACTCACTTACATATGGCTGTTAATAGCAGAAGAATTTACTGAAATTCCAAAAGTTGACTTTGTTAATTGCAAAGGTTTTAGCAAATGCGGAAATACTCTTAAAAGAGCACGATCGCGTGCCTGTAAACACTGTCAAAAATCCGTATACTCCGTAACTTCTTATCAAAGCAGCGATCTATCACAAGTAGATGATTTAATTAATCAGGCAGTTCCTGTACACCTACAACGCGAAGAGTGGGGAGGAGGGAGAAACTCCGCTGTCCAGGGTGTCACAGTGCTAATCCACAAGGAAGACGATGGACGTGAAACCGATCTCTGTAATAAGAGTCCTGATGGCTTGCATGAACAACAAACACCAGAAAAAGAGTGGTGCAACCCAACCTGTCGTTCTAAAAACTCTTAAGAAATCGAAGTACAGTTTGGATACCCATGAGTGCATTAGTCATCGTAATAACTTTAGCTTTTTATAACGTAACCTCGAAAATGATACTTTTTCAAGGTATATCAAAAGAGCTGTAGTTCGTACGATATCTATATGGGAAAAGTAAATAAGGCAATAATTCTCGCAGCAGGATTAGGAACTCGGATGCTTCCTGCAACCAAAGCGATTCCTAAGGAAATGATTACTGTCTTCGGCAAACCTTTAATCCAACATACCGTGGAAGAGGCAATCGAATCAGGGATCCAGGATATACAAATAATCGTTGGCACCCGACATCAAGAAATTATCGACCATTTTCATGGGGAAGGTCGCGCAAAAGAACATGCGAGCAAAACAAATAACACCCAGATAATCAACGAACTAAAAGCTAGTGACTTACCTGCAAATATAGAATTTATAACTCAACACGAACCGCTTGGTACTGCACACGCAGTGCTACAAGCAAAAACGTTTATAGGTCGAGATTCTTTTGCTTTACTTTTTCCAGATGACATCATTCTTAATCCAGAAGGACCTAATTGCACAACTCAGCTCACAAATGCTTTTGCAGAGCACGGAGCAAATATCGTTGCGGTCGAAACAATACCATCAGAACTCATACCTTTTTATGGAATCGTTAAACTTCAAGAAAATGTCAAACTAGCAGAAACACCATTATTGTTTCCAGTCCAAGACCTAATTGAAAAACCCACAACGGAATCAGCTCCATCAAATCTTGGAATTGTGGGAAGATATGTTCTAAAGACAGAAATTTTTGAGGCGATTGAAAATCTTAAATCATCACCAAACGGAGAACTTCATATAACACACGCACTTTCACTACTGTCAGGAACAAATAAAGATGTGTGCGCATATATGTACAGTGGAGCACGATACGACACAGGACGACCAACCGGACACGTACTCGCAAATTTTGCATTAGCTTGGGAAGACCCTTTGGCTAAACAGGAGCTAAGCAAATATATACAACAATTGATTTCAAAAACTAACTGAGAGGAAAGCTATGCAAGTGATCACTATAGGTTACTCATTACCAAACACGAAAGTTGATAACCATAACGTGTTAAATGCACCGAGCTACACAGATTATGAAGCCTTATTTGTGAACCCATCTAGTATAACGGCAACGGTCAGTGAATTATTAGCAGGAGATAAGGAATTTAGTGCCCAAGATGGCCGTCCGATTATCAACGGCTCCACAACGGCATCTGCAGTTGCTGCAGCCGATCAAATCCGAAGACGTAGTGATGAAACACGACGCGTGCTTGATCAAGGGGGAATTGTCACCGTTATGGCAAACCCTAATGCAACTCAAAGCGGACTAATAAACTTTGAAGGCTGCGATCGATATTCCTGGCTTCCTGCGCCACAAGGTGTTCACTGGGGAGGCACATTTCTAAAGGCTGCAGAGGGGAAAAACATACGCATAGTCGATGAATACCACCCATTTGCTTCTGTAATTCGTAAATATCGGAAACAGATGTATTATCGTGCAGTCTTCGATGAAGAAATAATTAAATCTATCAAAGGTGCATCCGTTTTAGCCGTTGGTGGTTCCTCTCTTCCTATCGCAGTTGAAATCCCCGTACTCGCAGGAAAGGTAATTTTTCTACCTATGATAGAACCTATAACAGGTACGGTACGTGGAGAAATTGCAACCGAAGTAGTGGAAGCATTAGATGCAGTTCAGGAAGGTGTCTCAGGAGAAAAACCCCCTTCCTGGGCCAATGCATTAGCACTCCCTGGACTTGAACAGCTAGAAGCAGAAATGGAAGAAATGAACTTAGCTGTACAAACAGCTATCGAAAGCCAGACGGCAATTTCCGACCAAGTAGATGAATTGGCAAAGCACCGTAGGCTTTTATGGAGCAGTGGCCCAGCGTTTCAAGAAGCTGTACGTGAATCTTTACTGCTTCTTGGCTTTGAATTGAAATCTGAAGTAGGTAACCCACTCGAAATTGGTTTTGATGATCGATTGTTTGCGGTTGAGGTTGAAAGTACTTCCGATCAAGTAACTGAATGGCCATATGTTCGATTACAACGAAGGTTAGAAGAACTTTTGCTAAAAGATAACGTGAAAGCTAACGGCCTGGTCATAGTCAATGGAAAACGAACTATGCAACCCGGTCGAAGAGAACCTGAATTTGCGGAGCCTTTACGCATAGCCTGTGAAAATTATGGCTACGGATTAATGACTGGAGAGACCCTCTTCACTTTGATGCAAAGGATATTAGCTAGTGAACATGCTGATGAAATAACTCCTTTACGGCAACGCGTACTGGGTGCAAAAGGATTGCTTACGACGGAAGCAGCTATGGGAGAGGGCGAAGAGGAACAAGCCGGAGGGCAAATCTTTTAGTTAAAAACTTTAAGTTTTTGCTAATCAGGAAATGTCACACACGTAGTCGTATCCACGACACCTTCAAGTCCTCGAATTTCTTTGCTAACAAGTGGTGTAACTTCAACAAAGCTTGCTACTTCAATAACTGCAACTATGTCGTAAGGCCCCATTACCTGGTAAACCTCGCGAACACCTTCAGTATCCTGAAGCTGGTCAAAAACTTGTGTAGTTAGAACTGGATCAACAACAATTAGGACAAAAGCTGTAATGGTCATAATTTCACCTTCACTTAATTATTCCTCACTACGAAGTTGTAATACCGCCATAAACGCCTCCTGAGGGATTTCAACGGAACCAACTAGTTTCATTCGTTTTTTACCTTCTGCCTGCCGTGCTAAAAGCTTTCGCTTGCGAGTTATGTCACCACCATAACATTTTGCCAAAACATTCTTTCGCAAAGCACGGATAGTTTCACGTGCGATAATCTTACCACCAACAGCAGCCTGTACTGGAACATCAAATAACTGACGAGGAATTAACTCACGTAGTCGGGTAACAAGGAGTCTACCTTCACGGTTAGCATTCGCTCGGTGTGTAATAATTGAAAGAGCATCCACACCCTGCCCATTCACTAAAATGTCAACGCGAACCAATTCTGCAACCCTATAACCAACAGGTTGATAATCTAAACTTGCGTATCCACTTGTTGAACCTTTGAGGTGATCATAAAAATCCACCAAAATCTCACCCATGGGAATTTCATATTGCAAAAGAACCCGCGCTTCTCCGGGAGAAACATCACTTTCAGGTTCTAAATATTCCATACGTAAAAATTTCCCGCGCCTCGATGTAGTAAGTTCCATAACTTGCCCAATGGATCTACTTGGCGTAATTACATCGATTGAAGCCCAAGGCTCGCGTATCTCATCAATAATCGAGGGATTAGGAAGATTTGAAGGATTTTCAACAAATATATCTTTTCCGTCAGTGAGCAAAACCTCATACCCAACACCAGGAGCCGTTGTCAACAAGCCCAATCCATATTCTCGCTCAAGTCGTTCAACCACGATTTCCAAGTGTAATAGCCCCAAAAAACCACAACGAAACCCAAACCCCAGTGCATCTGATGATTCTGGCTCATAAACCAACGAAGCATCATTTAAACTAAGTCTTTCTAGCGCTTCGCGGAGGTCCTGATACTGATCTGAATCAGTAGGATATAGCCCAGCAAAAACCATTGGTTTTGCATCCCTGTATCCAGGAAGAGGATCAACTACAAAGTCGCCAACACTTGTTATAGTGTCTCCAACACCACAATCAGCCACATCCTTTAATCCTGTTGCAATATATCCAACTTCACCAGCTACCAAAGCTGACAAAGGTTTCATATCAGGAGAAAAAACACCGATTTCTATCGGTTCAAAAGAAGTTTTTGTTTGCATTAGATAAAGTTCACTATTTGAAGAAACATTGCCATCAACAACACGAACATGCGCAACGACACCTTTATAGGAATCATATTTGGAATCAAAAATTAATGCCTTCAGCACTGAATCCGAATCTCCAACAGGAGAGGGAATTCTGGAAGCGATTGCTTCCAGAATGGCATCAGTACCAATACCATCTTTTGCACTAGCAAAAATTACTTCGTCTCGACTGAAGCCAACAACACGCTCCAATTCCTTAGCAACCCTTTCCGGTTCAGCATGAGGTAAATCCACTTTATTAACTATAGGAACCAAAGTAAGGCTTTCATTCAAAGCTAAATAAACATTAGCTAAAGTTTGCGCTTCAATACCTTGAGAGGCATCAACAACAAGCAATGCCCCTTCACAAGCAGCCAAACTGCGTGAAACTTCATAAGAAAAATCTACATGCCCTGGTGTATCAATTAAATTATACTGAAATTGTTGACCACTATTTGAGTGATAAAGCATGCGCGCCGCTGCCGCTTTAATTGTAATTCCACGCTCCCGCTCCAGATCCATAGAATCAAGTAATTGTGCAGACATCTCTCGTTGTTCAACCGCACCTGTAGATTCTAATAAACGATCAGCTAGCGTGGATTTTCCATGATCAATATGGGCAATTATGCAAAAATTACGGATAAATTCTTGATTCACACTACTAGTGTACCGATGATCGAGCTAGGTGAGGAGTTGGAAGAAGAAGAA
>CAYFHW010000035.1:0-13931 GCA_964343095.1 uncultured Anaerolineaceae bacterium
GACTTGGGGGGTGAGTGTGATTTTGTTAAAGATGTCGCTGCTTGGTACCCCCTACGAGTAATCATGACCATCTTAGGTATACCTGAAGAAGACGAACCTCTGATGCTAAAACTGACGCAGGAACTCTTCGGAAGCAGAGATCCAGATGTGGTACGAACTTTTGAACCACTTGATACTGGCTCTGATGGAAAACCTCTTATCCTGAGTGTAGTCGAAGACTTTGAGGCCTATTTCACTGAACTTTCCAAAGAACGTAGAAAAAATCCGACAGATGATCTCGCATCTGTTATTGCGAATGCAAAAATTGACGGTGACACACTTCCCGAATTAGAGACTAGTGGATACTACACAATCATTGCTACGGCAGGACACGATACAACCAGTGCTACAACCTCTGGCGGATTACTGGCTTTAATCGAGAATCCAGAAGAATTTGACAAGTTAAAAAATAATCCTCACGAAATTATGCCAACTTTCATCGATGAGACCATACGGTGGGTCACCCCAGTACGTCACTTTATGAGGACAGCCACTCAAGATTACTTGCTTCGTGATACCGAAATAAAAGAAGGGGATTCCTTAATCCTTTGGTACCCCTCTGCCAACCGTGATGAGGAAGTTTTTAATTCACCTTTTGATTTCAAAGTAGATCGGAACGACACAAACCACATTGCTTTTGGTTTTGGCTCACACGTTTGTCTTGGACAACACCTCGCAAAAATGGAGATGTCTATCCTTTTTGAAAAACTTATCGATCAACTAGACCATATTGAGTTAGCAGGCGAACCACAATACACGCAATCTACGTTCGTCGGCGGTCTTAAGAGCCTACCGATTCGTTACCGAATGAAGAAATAGCCTGCAGGTTTACTTGAAATGGCTAGCTTTTAAAGACTTGGATTAATAAGGTATTTCAGGCCAGTTGCCTGCTTTCTGTATTCGTTTACGGCTTCCTGAGAAAGTGCACCCTGGAGGGACACCTCTTGGGCATATGAGCTTGCAAATGTAGTTGTGATTGAACTTGCGACTCGCTCCCTCATCTGCTGAACTTCTTCACTCCCTGCTATTTGAAGGTATGGGGTCAAAAGCCAACCACCAACTCCCCAAGCCATCCCAAAACTTCTATTTAATACTGTCGAACTTCGTTCAAGACCACCATAGATATACATCTGCTTATGCACCGTGGAACCATATCGACTAAATGCCGAATCTTTCATCGATGCCAAGGCCGCTTGTTCCATACAGGTTAGAATTTCTGAAGCCAACGATCCCCCACCAGTGGCATCAAATCCAAGTGTTGCACCAGTCTCAATTAATGCATCAGTGAGATCTGCGTGAAAACTATCAGTATTTGAATTACAAACAAACGTAGCGCCTAGTTCTCGCAAGATGTTTTCTTGCTCCTGACTTCTCACAATATTCACAAGTGGAAAATTTTCTTCTAATGCCACCTTCTGTAGCATTTGCCCAAGATTAGATGCTGCTGCTGTATGTACCATCGCCGAATGTCCTTCTCTGCGCATAGTGCCAACGAAACCTAATACCGTCATAGGATTTACAAAACATGAAGCACTTTGTGCTGGACTAGTACCTTCTGGCATCACAATACAATGCTCAGCTCGGACAGCTTTGAATTCAGAATAAGTACCTCCACCGGCAAACCCAACCACTTTCCCTAAGAGCCCCTGAGCAGCTTCGGAGTTCCCAGTTGCGACTACAATTCCGGCACCTTCGTTGCCTACTGATAGATTTTGATTAATGCGTCCTTCTACCCCAGGCATCAAATCAGAAGGAATTGGAGCCTTAATGGAAGAAAATTCTGCACCTTCTAAATATTGAGCTTTATCCATATCTGCAGGACCAAAAAGAAGTCCGAGGTCAGACGGATTAATCGGTGCAGCTTCAATTCGGACCAATACATCTGACTCACGCAATTCAGGGACATCAGTTGAAGCAATTTTCACTTCTATTACTTTGTCATCCCGTGCTTCCGATTGTATCTGCATCATTTGTGTACGGTTACTGGTCATATCACTCTTCTTTCAGGTAGGTAATTAATTTACAACAAACCTTAGAGACAATTCATTGGCTAAAGAATTTGCTCTAAGAATCTTTTTAGCACTTAAAACTATTAATCGGGATCGAAGGATAGGTACAGTGCCTTTAAGCCACGCAACACAAAGCCAGGCAAGTGCTTGAAATCATTCTTACCAGGAGTCAGCCGAAGGTTGGGAAGACGAGTAATCAACCGTTCATAAGCAATCTCCTGTTCTAAGCGCGCAAGCGCTGCACCAGGACATCCATGTTCGCCCTGACTAAAAGCAATATGATGGGAAGCATTTTCTCGATCCATATCAAACTCCGCAGGACACTCAAAAACATCACTATCGCGATTGGCGGCACCATAGCGAATATGAACGGTCGATCCCTTTGGGAGCGTTACACCTCGGATTTCTGTGTCCTCAACCACTGTTCGATACAAACCTTGAGTAGGTGATTCAATACGCATGACCTCACACGCAAAATTTGGTATCTTCGACGGATCTTCCACCAGTGCTTCATAGATCGAAGGCTCTCGCAACATGATCCATAAACCTGATGTGATAGTAAGCGTCGTCGTTTCATTTCCCCCGATGTACATATTGTCGACTATGGAAGCAATCTCGTGATCAGTAAGCAACCGATCACCTTCATAACGTGCCTGAACCAAATGGCTAATAATGTCATCCGTAGGATTCTTGCGTCTCTCATCAGCGATACGCTTGATGTAATCTTGGAATTCCACTCCCTTGCGAGCGACGTCCATTGACTGTTCCAAGGTCAAATTTCGTGCAAAAGGTAATGCCCAAGCCACAGACCATTCCTTTAATTGTGGCATATCCTCAAGCGGAAACCCGATCATCGCCGTGATTACCGTAACCGGAAGTGGTGTGGCAAAGTCATTAACAAGTTCTATTTCACCAGATTGCACAAACCCATCGATCAATTGATCAACTGTTTCCTCAACGAACGGGCGAATACCTTCTAAAACTGACTTACTCATCATCTTGCTGTCGATCAGCTCGCGGTATTTTCGATGATCGGGAGGATCCATACCTAAAAGCTGCCAACGGCTCCGACCTGTATCCTTTCCAAGGCCATAATCAAGGTAATACTGGTCTGCTTCAGCGTGCTCAATTAGCGGATCACCACCATACAATTCTGGCTGATTAGAAAAAGTCTTCGGATCACGAACAACTGTAAGAATATCTTCATATTTAGAAATTACATAGATCGTTGAATCAGGGATTTGATAAACTGGTGCCTCTTTGAGCAAAGTTTCGTATGCAGGAAACCAATCCTCTTGAGTTTCAGGACTGTAAAGATCAATTGAATCGAGTTCCATTTAGGTCTCCCTAGAGCTTTAGCTCAATTTATACGATTCCAGTTCGGCTTGCGAGCATCTAACTGACAAAAATATCTATCAAGGTGTAATCTGCAAAGACACTTTTTAATGATGATGAATAAATTTTTAAACACCCTGCGTACTGTGAAAAATTTTTTTCTCTTTCTGTCACTTGCAACCCTTGTTCTCCTAACCACAGTTGCAATAAATAGATCCTTCTCACCAGTCAATCTAACTGACTTGGAAACTTCCTTTTTAAACTTTGACAGCTATGCGACAAGAGGATCGGATGGGCATGACAAAGCCGAAGCAGTAGGCTTATCAATTGATGTCGTTTTCTGTGGGTCTGTCTGCGTAAATCAATATCAAGAACACCCGACCGTCAGTATCCTTCCAGTACTGGCTAGTGGATCAACCGGTCCAAACACTTCCCCAGGACCAAATCAGGTTTATGCACTATCTATCAAACTCACAGATGCCTCGGGACAAGCAATTGTTGGTGCCATTGTAAAGATTAGCGACGATGATAATGATGATGGCGATGACAATGATGATAATGAACTCTATTACGGGATCGATGGAGTTCTTGGCGGTATTTCACTCCAAGGAACAACCAATACTGGTACCCAATATGTCACGACGACAGCAAGCTGTAGAGCCTATAACTCCGCGGGGTCATGTGCCTTGTATGGAAGCACGCTAGTAGTTATTAACACGGCCCGTGCAGCATCCGAAAGTAACAGCGGAAAGATGACGATCAAGGCCTCATATGGCACTCTTTCTGCTACCAAAGATATTACTGTCCGCGGCGCAGCCTCGACATTTACAATTTCTGGACCAGATTCACTTGAACCTGGTCAAACAGGCATTTATACGATTACAAGTACGGATGTAAATGGCAATACACCTTCTGTTTATAATTCAAATGGCAGCGAGGTCCTAAATTACATCGTCACAAATCTTGGTGAAACTGGTTCGGCTGTTTCTACTTCAGATGCAATTGTATTTATTGATGCATTGATCGGTGGGACCATTACAATCACAGCACCCACAACCGGAGGTTCAGGTGTTCTTGCCGTAGATCAAGGGAACGGAATCTTAACCTATAAAAATATTAGTTTCGGACTTAGTGCGACAACAACCACTTCTACAAACACATCAGCTATAGCTTTATCAACTGGCTGGAATTTAATCTATTGGGCAGGCAACACAAAATCGGTATCTTCAGCAGTAACCGACTCTGTAATTTCTGTTTACGGTTGGAATCCTACAACACAGTCCTGGAAAGGTTGGTTTAAGGCTGGCGTAGATGTCCCGGGTGCCAATGACTTACCTGATTTTGAAACAGGTGGTGTTTATTGGGTTTACTCAGTAGTTACTGGATCACTTCAGTAAATTATTCTTCAGAGGAGTGGCATCGTAGTGAAAGATAGTTTGGTCACAGATGATATGCAGAATATTCTTGGAAAAGTTATGCGCGAAGCTGTCTCACACCCTGTTAGCACATCTGACATCAGAAAATGGGCAATCTCCGTTTACTATCCCGAAGAACCTCCTCGATTGTTTTGGGATGAAGAGTATGCCGCTACAACAACACACGGCGGAATTGTAGCACCAGAAGAATTCAATCCGTTCGCCTGGTCTACGCAAAAACCATCACTGGATGCACCAAAAGTTTCAGGCACTGCATTTAGCGAACTCGAACTCGGGATAGAACCACCCAAATACAAAGCAATCCTACTTAGCGAGATTCGGGAAAATTACAGTGATGTGCGTATTCGTCCCGGTGACGTAATTCGAGCAACACATCGAATTACAAACTATTTCGAACGTGAAGGACGAATGGGTCACATGCTGTATACAACTTTGTCGAACGAATGGCACAATCAATCTGAACAGTGGATCAGAACTACCGAATCTGTATTTATCAGGTACTAATATGGTGATAAGAAACACTAAAAATCTCAACATTGGTGATGAGCTCCCCACATTTGTTAGAAAAGGTACAGTTGAACACTGGAATCGATTTGCTGCAGTTAACGATGAGTTCGCCCCCCACCACTGGGACTATGACGTAGCAAAAAATGAGGGTTTTGATGCTCCATTTGCCATGGCACCACTACAAATGTCATTTTTTAATGCCCTACTCAGAACCTGGATGGGAGAAGAAGGACGAATCATATCTGTTTCCGCCAAACTTAAATCACCCTTTTTTAAAGAACAAACCCTAACAGTTACAGGACAAATAAAAGAGTTACAGATCGTAGAAACAGAAACCTACATAGATATAGAACTTATACAGACTGATACTGATAACAAGACCGTAGCTATTGGGACGGCCCGAGTTGCCTTAGCAAACTAATAGCCAAACGTTATGTAAAATTAACTTCTTCTCTCAGTTGCCTTCCTACATCTAGTACTACAGTGCTTCATAGGACGCCCAGTTCTACCAAATGGATTACTAGATGGCACCTCATGGTCACAACCATTAAGATTCTCATCCGATCTATGGTTACTACATGGTGTATAGGTCACCTTATCTGCAAGATCACGTGCTATGAGCGCCCAACACCAACCAGCCCAACTATTAGGTCGTATTGCTGAGTGCAAATTCTGTCTCGCTCCCTGCCTTTGTGGCTTCACTGAAGATCCGGTAAAGACATGTAACATAGAATCCAAGAAAGACAGTGCGCTGTCATCCATCGGCTTAACCAAGGAAGCGATCATTTCACCGTCCAAGTCCAGATCCTTATTACCCTCCTTCGCTGGTATGACAACAGACTCAACAACAGCAGCTGCTCGTCCAGTCATCCTCCAAAACTCTAACCAGCGCAACACGGTGTAATCGCGAAAATCAGGCGCGCCCACATCGTAGTTGAAAAAATCCCCATGAAGTCTCACAAACTCTCGGATCTGCGTTGGCCAGCGCTCATCCTGGAATTGAGGTGGTTCGTTTAGGAGCCTCTTAGAAACAGCAGCAGCTTTGTCCATACTCGGACTTATCCCTTGGAGAAGATCGTGTAGGTTTAGCTCTTCGGCTTGAGACCTATATTCACTCTCCGCCACCTTTCCAATCCAGCGGTGCATATCAAGAACATAATTCTTGGAATCTTCAGGAAGAGGCTTATCCACTTCATCGTCAAACATAAAGGAAGACAGTCCAGAATCTAAAAAATCTAATCTTTTCTCATAGGTAATATGTGGTGATTTAGGATCGTACATAAAGTCAACGGGATGAGTCTCTAGGTTAATGTATTTGACCTCTTGTTCACGTGCTATGGCAGCTTGCACCTGCTTATCATTCATCTCCACAAAAAGGACAGGTCCAGGTGGTAAAAACTTATACGGAAGTATTGAAACAGCCACTCATACTCCTAATCTTATTAATTATTCTAGTTAGAACAGTACAATTTGTGCCTAATTTACTATATGGGGAGATTTTTTGTAACTACTTTCACCCCTTTTATTTTTTAAATATGGTCCTCCCTTAAAAAATCTTAAGGTTTCCTTAGTTCCTTCTTAGAGTTTTCTTAAAATCGCGATGTAATTTCATGCGTAAGTCATTCAGGGAGTCAGGTATAGTTATTAAAGTAGCTACCCCACTATTAAGTGCCTGACACCTGATTGATGTTATTAACGATAAAGGACTTGGGAGATGAACGAATTCTTAAAAAATCGAAAATTATTAACAATAAGCACACTAGTGTTCGTGCTGCTGGTAGCAGCAGGAGTAGTTCTTTCCATTAACCTTACGTCAAGTTCTGACAACAATTTCAAAACAATCAAAGGATTAGACCAGAGATTAGATGAAGCAGTTAAAAGTGGAAGAATAACTCCAAAAGAGGCGCAGGAAAGACAAAGGCGCCTAACAGGTGACAAATATCGAAGTGGTGCAGGTAGGAAACCTGGAATAGGACCAAAAGATATAGACACTCGATTGAATGCTGCTGTAGAAAATGGAGAACTCACACAAGAAGAAGCTGATGCAAAACGAGAACAACTCAATACCAAACGGGTAGAGCTCACTGAAAAAAAAGTGGAAATCGCTCAAAAGATAGATCAGCGGTTAAATGCAGCTGTAGAAAATGGAGAACTCACGCAGGAAGAAGCTGACACAAAACGGGAACAACTCACTAACAGCAATCTTTCGAGTGAACACAGAAAAAAACAAGGGAAATTTGTCAAAAAAAATAACCCTAGAAATTGTTGCCAGATGGTTTGTTGCCAAAAAAATCACGGCGGAAATCCATCCATAAGATCAGATGGTGGTGAATGGAAAACAGATAAGGGAACTAAAGGTAGAAAACACAAAGCCAGAGACCGTGGCCCCCAAAATCATAACGCGGAAAGACAACGGAGATAGGAGCTACCATCCATGCCTGGCAATATCTTAGTGGTAGATGACGATATTGCGATTTGTGAAGCCCTTGAGCGCAACTTGCGCAACGAGGGCTTCATAGTACGTGTGTCGCATAATGGAGAAGATGCAATCCTTGCAATAGAACAGGAAACACCAGATCTTCTTGTCCTAGACATCAATATGCCAAAAATGAATGGGATTGAAGTTACAAAATATCTTCGCAAAGAACAAAACATGCTACCAATTTGTATACTCTCAGCTAAAGATGATGTCACTGATCGGGTTTTAGGCCTTGAATCAGGTGCTGATGACTACCTCATTAAACCTTTTGCATTTAGTGAATTATTAGCTCGAATTAACGCACTCTTAAGAAGAGAACATCCAACAAGCTCAAAAATTATTAAGCTAAACCATCTCATAATTGATCCGCAGAGCAGAATCGCGACCTATAGTGACAAGCCTCTCAACTTAACAAAAATTGAGTTTGATTTACTTACTGTTCTTGCCGATCACACCAATTCTGTTCTCACAAGAAATCAGCTACTAGAGCTCGTTTGGGGTTACGATTTTGAGGCTGAAACAAATGTGGTTGATGTATTTATAGGATATCTCCGCAAGAAATTGGAGAGTGATGAAAGCCCTCGGATAATTTACACAGTCCGCGGCGTCGGCTTCGTATTGAGATCATGAGTTTACAAGCCCGAATAGCAGTATTTTTAGCTGGTCTAACAATAGTTATCTTTGTAGTAGCATTTTTTTTGGTTCGGGAATTTTCTGAACAAGATATGAAAACACGGATGGATGAAAGACTTGAAGAACAAATTCATCAAGTTTTTGCTATTGGCGTATTGGAACGCATTTTTCATGACGAAATCCAGTTTCTGGAGAGAAGACAGCAACGAACTGGAACAAGGAATACAACAATATTATTGCAACTAGAAATACCAGTACGACTTATCTTTACAGTCGGTCGAAATGAAATAATTATTGAAACTGAAGGGTTTCCTGCAATTGAAACCACAAACCGAGAAAATGGCTTTTCAAACCGTAATGATGGATCAAAATCCTGGCGGATTCTCACAAAAACAACCAAACCTAAAAATCTACAACGTGGCGTAGCTGCTACTGATGTGACTGTACAAGCTGCTATTTCAACTCAGCAAATGCAACAGACAATTATTGACCTACAAGAACGTCTGCTCCTCGTAGGAGTTTTTGTTACGGTGATTGCTGGATTAAGTGGATGGTTCATTGGGTACCGAGTAATTCAACCTTTAGTTCGTCTTCGGAAAAATGCTGCCCAGGTCCGAGACACTGAAGACTTATCAGTCAGAGTCGAAGCAACTGGACCACCTGAAATTAAGGCACTAGCTGAAGATTTGAATGCCATGCTATCTCGCTTAGAGTATGCTGCCACGGAAATTAGCTCTGCATTATCTGTGTCCCGTGAATTTGGTTCTAATATCGCACATGAACTACGTACGCCCCTAACAAGTATGCGACTGAATCTTGACTTATTGAATCAAGCTGGCGATCTAAATTCAGAAGACAACCGTGCTGCTATTCAGGAAATACTTGCACAGCAAGAACGCCTTTTAAAAACACTTGATGCTCTAAGACTTCTGTCACGTGGAGACTTAGTATCAGAAGAATCAAACATGGACGAAGTGGATCTTTTCGATGTAATTACTGAATCAGTTAATTTTACAAAAAATCAATTTCCAGATATTGAATTCGTACTCGAATTGTCCGATAACATCCCTGCACTAACCGGTTGGAGGGAAGGCCTCGATGTGATGCTCCGGAACCTTTTTGAAAATGCAAGAGTCCACTGTGGTCTTTCTAGCCAAGAACTTAGCATTCAGGTGAGCGCAAAATATGAGAATGAACATGTAATAGTTAACGTAGAAGACAATGGTCGCGGCATTCCGGAAACTGAACATGAGCGAGTATTTGAACGATTCTACACAGGAACAACTGAACCCCGAGAAGGTTCTGGACTCGGTTTATCTTTAGTCCGGCAACAAATGATTATCCATGGTGGAACAGCTGTCGTTAAAGCAAGTAACCTTGGAGGAGCTTGTATTTCGCTATCCTTTCCTTCAAAAGAATAAAAATACCTATAGATATAGATCGTAAGAAACGTAATAGAGTTATATAATAAGTGTCTAAAAATTAGATAACTTCAGGTATATGTCAGCAATTCGATTAGTCAGACCGCCTTCTGGACACACTCTAAACATCAACAAAAAAACCGGGGAGAAACTTGATGTAAAAGTCCAAGATGACGGTCTTATCAAATATGATCTCTACTCAAAAAAGCCAGAGAAATTCGTCGATATCTCGGTTGAAACCAAGATAGGTGGGAAGGTTTCGCCATACCCATACTATTTGGATATGCATAGAGCGATTGCTAAAAAATTAAGTCGCATACCGAGTGCATGGCTACGAACATTAAATGCTGCACCATTCGATGATTTTGAGCCAATAGTTCTTAAATTTATAGAAAATTATGGCGATTTTTTTACCTTTGATATACAAAACACGAATCAAGAGCAGACAATCAAGGATTGGTTCATGGAGTGGGAAGCAATTGCCACAGCATCACAAATTAGCCACCCTAGCGACGATGATATCAACAAACGTCTAGTTCAACATACAATGCCGATCATTTCTCCCAACAAGTCGAGTTCTAAGAAAAAAGCAGCACATCCCAGTGGTTCACTGGCACTTTTTCCAAGTGGTTGGATCGGATGGTGCTGGGCATTAATCGCCCGTGATAAATATGACAATATCACCTACAATCCATGCGCAAACCAATATGGTTGTGACAAAGATATACCGAGCATACCGCCATTCGGTACTGGGGGACGGAAACAAAAATTTTGCAGTAATCGCTGCAAATTAGCTAACCGACGAAAAAGAATTTCATCCGAAGACTAAGCGCTCTAGACTTTGCTAGTTTTTACTTATAGTTTCCGAATTAGGAAGAAAAACCCCTCGTCGCAACAGAAAATTTAGTGGTTTGTAAGCAAAAGCCCCTAGTACAAATAATAATAACCAGAAAGCACTGGGGATAATCAGCATAAGGCGCTCTCCGAGAGAATCTGCAACGAAGCCAAAACCTAAATTCATGAGCGCCATAAAACCAGCCGCAATCATTAAATAAAAAGCCATGACTCTACCTCGAAACTCATCAGGAACAATTTCTTGAACAAACGTTGCAGACAATGCCATAAATGGTGCCTGAGTACATCCAGCTATAAAACCAGCTACAACCGAAAAAAAAGGTCCATTTGTAAAACCCAGCATTAAAAGCGCAATACCACTTCCTAGTCCTGAAAATATGAGGAACGAACCACGGTAATATTCGTTTGAAATCATTGATACACCAAGTGTACCGATCAGTGAACCAGTACCCACGGCAACCGTGATTGCAGCAAAAGTTGAACCACCTCCACCTACTTCAGTAGCAAGTCCAGGAAGTAGAGAATCGTAAGCCATAGTAAAACCACAGTGACCTCCAATTAGAAAAAGAATCATTAGGATACGTCGATCCTGAGCGACATATCGTGCCGCTTCAGCGATTGGACTAAAAACGTCAAAATTAGACTGCTGGGTAACTGAACGAGTCAACGGATTCCGCCAAGAAATACGATACAGTTGAGATATGGACAAAATAAGAAAAACGGCGGTTAAAATAAAAACCCAACCCGAGCCGTCACTTCTTTCAACTATTAGAACACCGCCCAACAATGGCCCAATAACTTTCGAACCATGTCTTGCTATCCCACGAAAAGAAATTGCATTTAGTAAATGCTCCCTAGGAACGAGGCTAGGAATTAATGCTTCAGATGCAGGCGTAACTGCAGCAAATGCAGTACCTTGCAGAATAGAGAGCACCACAACATGCCACATTACAACATGTCCACTGATAGCTAATACCCCAAGTAATGCGGAAAAAAGTACACCGAAACCTGCAGACCACATAGCCATAAGCCGACGGTCAAATCGGTCTGCAAGGGTGCCCCCTATTGGACCAAAAAATAAAGAGGGCACCATACCGCAAAAAGTGACAATTCCTACCGCACCTGTCGAACCAGTAATTTCAAATATCAACCAACCCCGGCCGAGCATTTCTGCCCATCTTGCTGCACTGGAAAGAACATAATTATAGAAGAGCTTACGGAAATCTTGCGATTGAAGAGCAGGAAATCTATTTCGCAAATTGTGTATCACTAAAACTAAATCACGTCGAGTTCACGTAAATTAACAATCTCATCCCACGAGTAGTTAAGTTCTGTCAAATATCGTTCTGTGTAATCCCCAAGCTCTGGGGGGGGCGGCAAGGTAGTACGCGGAGATCGTCCAAATTGAATAGGTGTTCCCGCAATAGCAACGTCGCCGAGTGAAGGGTGAGTCATAGTTGCAATATACCCATTTTCTCTTGCTTGCGGATCGACAACAATATCTTCATATGACTGAACAGGACCTGCAAAGATATCTTTTTCTGCAAACTTCTCAAGCCAAAATTCCTTCGATTTCTTCAAAAAACGCTCCTGCAATTGTGGTTGAATATCCTCCATGGCAGCAGCTCGTGATGCATCATCAGGATATCTTTCAGCAAGTTCCGGTAAACCAACTATCTCAGCAAGTGCCTTAAATTTATCAGTTGCTGCCCCACCTATTGCAACCCATCCATTGCTTGTTTCAAATGTTCGCCATACAGAACGGTAGGTCAACAGCGGATGCCCATAACCGCCTTTTCCTGCTTCTTTACCACTTAGTGAAAAATCTGTAATTTCCCAAGATTGCAATGCAATCTGACTACCATACAAGGACACATCGACCTGATCCCCTAAGCCGGTCCGCTCTCTTTGTAGAAGTGCAGCTAAAATTCCTGTACACAAAAAAATTGCACCTGTCTGATCTGCAATCGCTGCACCTACAGGCGTAGGAATACCCTTTGAATGTCCAGTCCGCGTTGTAATACCACCAGCTGATTGGCCAACAATATCATTCCCTGGAACTTGCGAACGTTCACCAAGTGGACCAAATGCTGATCCACAGGCGTAGACAAGCCTCGAATTCAGAGAAGAAAGATACTCATAAGAAAAACCAAGTGTATCCATTTTTCCAATTCGCATGTTACTAACAACGACATCTACTTTTTTTACAAACCGCTCAACAATTTCACGTCCTTCAGGACGCCGAACGTCCAAAGTTATGCTGCGCTTTCCTCGATTGTGAGCAATAAAGTACGGGACAGGCTCAGGTATCTGATTGCGATCAACTGCACGACCTCGCTCACCTTCACGATGTTCAACTTTAATAACTTCAGCCCCCATATCGGCAAGCAGCGTGGTAGAAAAGGGGCCTTGCTGCATCCAGGTAAAATCTAAAACACGAATCCCTTCAAGTGGTAAAGTCATGGACCCCTCCTTTTTATGACAGCATCAAGGACAAATTTGAACCTTGACCGCACCTAATGATTTATCTGCAGCAACTTCAAACGCTTTAGCAATTTCCGAAAGTCCGAAACTGTGCGTTTTGATAATCTGCATCTCTTCACGAACTTGAGCCAGCATTAGTGCTGCAGTTTTAAATTCAGCATGGTCACCCTTCCGTGCATAACAAACAGCACCGAACAACCGCACTTCCTTTAAAAGTAACTCATTCACTGGAAAATCAATACTTTCTGTAAAGACACCAACTACCACAATATTGCCTCGAGAACGTACTGCACGCAGGCCTGTGATCAAAGTATCAGCCCTCCCTCCAACAGTTTCTATAACTGTATCAATAGAGGTACTTCTTAATTGCGTTAGTACTTCATCAGGCTTCAGTGGAACTGCGCCATATAGCTTTGCAATATCTGCTTGGAAGGAATGCTTAGCAGTTATATAAACCTCTTGAATACCCAACTGACGAGCGACTAAAGCTGTACAAAGACCTACTGTCCCAGCTCCTAGTATTAACAAACTATCACCTGGATTAACCGAAGCCTGATTTAATGCATGAAGTCCTACAGCTAAAGGCTCAACAAAAGAACCTTCTTCGGGAGCAACATTTTCGGGCAATGCAAATGAAGCAGCCTCCGGGGCCAACATATGTGTAGCCATCCCCCCATCACCTTCACCACCAAGGAAGATACTACGAGAACAATGCCACCGATATCCCTCCAAA
>CAYFHW010000036.1:0-13689 GCA_964343095.1 uncultured Anaerolineaceae bacterium
CATTCCACCCACACCATGGCAAACACTTACTTTAGCATTCTCCACCTGTGCTGGTGCAATCCCTCTCATTTGCCGAACGCTTTCTTGCAGGGCGTACATGCCATACATACCTGAATGCATATAACTTAACCCACCACCATTTGTATTCAATGGAAGTTTTCCACCAGGTGCTGTATTTCGGTCTGCAATGAAAGCACCTGCTTCACCGCGTCCCACAAAACCTAAGTCTTCGAGTCCATAAATTGGTAAGTGCGCAAATGCATCATAGATCATCAAATGATCAACATCACTGTGCGTAATATTTGCTTCAGCAAAAGCTTTTGAACCTGCTACTCTAAATGCTTTGGAAGAAGTAAAATCTTCCATTTGACTAATCATAGGAGTTTCTACGCTTTCTCCAGTTCCAAGAATGTAGACTGGTTTTTGCGGAAAATCCTTTGCTCGGTCAGCTTTTGTTAAAATCAAGGCACCTCCACCATCCGTTACTAGACAACACATCAATAATCTGAAGGGATATGCAATCATTCTTGATTCAAGCACGTCTTCTACCGTGATCGGGTCTTGCATATAGGCTCTGGGATTCATTCCTGCCCATTCCCGTTGAACGACTGCCACACTGGCTAATTGTTCAAGAGTAAGGCCAGTTTCCTTCATCATTCGAAGTACTGGAATTGTGAACATGCTGGGAGGTCCTGCAGGACCGTAAGGTGCCTCAAATTGACCAGGCAGTGTTGCTGGTGCTGCTGCGAAACCTCCACGACCAATTCGCGAACGCCCACTTTCTCCATGAGTGACAAGAGCAACTTCACAAAGTCCTTCATTAATTGCTGCAGCTGCATGCCTAACATGTAACATAAAAGAACAGCCACCAACACCAGTTCCATCAACCCATGTTGGTGTTATACCGAGATAATGTGCTACTGATGCAGGTGAGTCTCCCGCAGTGGCTATGCCATCGATATCTTTTGCTGTAATTCCACAGTCTGCCATTGCGTTCAAAGCAGCATCTGCATGTAACTGGATTTGTGCGAGATTAGGAATTTTACCAAGATCTGTTGTTTCTGCTGCGCCTATAATCGCTACTGATTTCTGTTCCATATTTAATCTCCTGCTGGCTGGAATTTCGGTAAGGAAATTTCGTCTGTTATAGGCTCGAAAGTTACTTCAAGTGGCATATCCAATACGAGAGCTTCGGGAGTTTGTTCACAATTAACTATATTTGTCATCATTCTAGGTCCTTCATCCAATTCCACAATTGCTATTGCATACGGGGCATCAAAACCTGGGGCAGGTCGTTCGTTGATAACGTAGCTATATAGGCGAGCTTGTCCACTGGCAGTAAAGCTCGACACTTCTCTTGTGGAGCAAGAAGGACAAAATGGCCTAGGTGGAAAAATAATTGTACTGCATGCATCACACTTTTGTAATCGGAGTTCTTCTCTCTTTGCACCATCCCAAAAATCTTGAGTTTCAGGTGTTGGTATGGGTATTGGCTTTTTATAGTCTGCCATTTGACCACCTTTCATCTTTCGTTGTTGGCACTTTCGAAACCTTGCTTATCTTACGTGATTCCAATGGAAGCACGTAATTCAGCTTGGCTTTTCGGTCTACATGTCCAAATTCGTTCAGCTACTTGTGATCCTAACACTATTGAACGATTTTCCATTTCTACTGTTAAAGTTCCTCGATATTTTTCGACTAACAATACTTTAAGAATGACTCCTGGTCGTAATCCTTCTGCGTCAAAGAATTTAAGTAATTCCTCATCTTCTTCAAAAACCCGATCAATCTGGATTGCATTTCCTTCAGTGGTTTCTGAAAGTGTTGTCATTGAGAGCGGTTGATTGGCATCTCTTGTTCCTGGTATCGGGTATCCGAAGGGGCTCCTTGTAGGTTTTCCTAATGCTTGATATAGATTAGGCTCCGTAACATCAGAGATACCGTGTTCTAATAGATGTGCTTCTTCGTAGGCTTGCCACCAAGGAATTTTTAAAATTGTGGTAAGCAAACATTCAGCCAATCGGTGGCGGCGTACCATTTGCTCCGCTCTTTTTTTCCCTTCAGTTGTTAATTTTATAGTTTTTCGTTTGTCTAACTGTACTAGGCCATCTCGTTGCAGCCTTTTCAGCATTCCGGCAACTGAAGGTGGTGTGACGGATAGACGGTCTGATAACCGTACTGCAAAAGCCTCGATCCCTTCATCGTGTGTGAGTCGATAAATTGCAGAGAGATAATCGTCACTAGCGGCATTTTCAACTTGTTTAGGCATATTTTATTATCTACTCAGTTAAGCGAACTAACTGTACCAGACTTGCTTTGGTACTGATACCAATCCTTGCACACCATGGATTCCTTCGATAATCTCGTTGTCTAAGGCGCATTCGTCTAGCGGCCTAGGACACCGCCCTCTCAAGGCGGAGATCAGGGGTTCGAATCCCCTATGCGCTACCAAATTTATAAGGACAATGAGTAAGCGTGGTCAATTCTGAACAATCTATTGTTGAGGACTATGAGTTTGCTTGGGTTGCTTGGCAGAAACAACTCAGTCGAATTCATGACGTATTTTTGAAAGGTGAAAAAATTTCCCCTGATCGACTTAAAGGGTTGTTAAATAGGGAATCGCGCGCAAAAAATACATATGATGAAGCAAGAAATCGTCTTCTAGGTATTTCGCCCGACACTGATTTATTTAGAGGAAAAGAAGGGGGAAACCCCTTCAAGGAGTAGTGATTTTTCGCGTTTTAAAGCTTTCAACTCACTCCTCGAATATAATGGTTACTCGGTAGGCGCGTTCGTCTAGTGGCTTAGGACATCGCCCTTTCAAGGCGAAGATCACGGGTTCGAATCCCGTACGCGCTACCATTTCCCCAAGTCTTACACTGGGCAACTTTGGATTACTTGAGAATAGCTCAGGTATTTAGGCAAATTATATTTATTCGGTCACACCTAGGCCACGAAACTCTGGTTTAAACCCGTCTGCTGTTAGTCCAGTTTCCCCACGGTATACAGCAACAAATTTACGTGTTTGTATATACCATTGTCCGTCTATGCGCCTATAGGTATCGTCATAACAGATGCAGTTTTCTGAAGTTCCGCCTTCTCTGTGAAGAAATTCGCCGAGATACCATCTCCCACTTGCGGTATCTCCACTCACATCATCTATTACACCGCTGTAAACCTTCATGAAGACCATATCAATGCTCTTCATAATGTTTGTCCAAACCTCAACCATATTTTCTCGTCCCTTTCGAACTTCTGATGTTGTCCATTCTCCATCAGGTGCCCAAGTCTCCCCCCAAGCTTCAGGATCAAATCGGTTGACAGCATCAACATAACGTTCTGCTACCATTCTTAGCTCTGTATAATCTTCAGCGGTTGGTTTTCCCATTGTGTTCTCCTATATTTTTTTAATAGCTGTTAATTCTGAAATAAAACAACACCGCGTCCAGCTTGTCTGCCAGCTGCCATGTCAGCATATGCTTTATCTGAGTCTTCAATGCTGTAAGTTGTGGTAATAAGTGGATTAAGTTTTAGGCGTCCTTGTTTATATAAATCTATCAAACGCGGGTAGTCCCTTAATGCAGCACCACCTCCGTAGAATGTACCTTGTAGTGTTTTTTCCTGTATAGCAATTAAGCCAGCAGGTAATTCCAAGATTTCTGTGAAGGGGGCGACGCCTACGACAGTACAAATTCCTCCTTGTCGTATTGCCGTGTAAGCCTCCGCCATTGCTCCAGCATTCCCAATGGCTTCAAAGCTGTAATCAACTCCGATACCGTCTGTTAGTTGCAATACTGTAGCCACTGCATCAGCGTTACTACCATCAATTGAATGAGTCGCACCGAATTCCTTTGCGAATTCTGCTTTTTCCCCGACCCGATCAATACAGATAATCGTTCTTGCTCCAGAAATGGCACATCCTTGTATAACGTTCAGTCCCACACCTCCGGCGCCCCATACAGCTACTGTAGCTCCAGGATTAACTTTTGCTTTATTCCATACAGCACCAACTCCTGTAAATACACCACATCCAAGTAGAGCTGCTTCTGGTAATGGGATGTCGTCAGGAATTTTAATTGCACTTCTTTCTTGCACAACGGTATATTCAGTCAAACATCCAACTGAGGCGAATGCTGAAAGATCAGCATCGCCTAAATGAAAGGGTGTTCGAACAATTCCGTTACGCGCAGCGTTTAATGGCATATCTGCACATTGTGAGTATTGCCCTTCAACGCACCATTTGCAGCGTCCACAAAATGCTGTGCATGTCATCACTACGTGGTCTCCGGGTTGTAGACCCTTTACGTCTGGCCCAACCGATTCGACTATTCCAGCACCTTCGTGGCCAAGCACAATTGGCCCTCCAAACATAAGGGATCCTTCTAAAACAGATTGATCTGTATGACAGAGCCCACACGCATGTAGTTGCACTCTTACTTCACCAGGTCCTGGTTCGTCGACTTGGATTGTGTGTACTTCAACGCCTCCTTCGGCGGTCAGTTTCATTGCTGCTTTTGCTTCCATACTTTTCCCCTAAGGTATTTCAAAATGTAAATGCATCATAAACTGTTGCGCGTCATTGTTCATAAAGCGCCAAAAATGATTGCTCAAGTGATTCTATCCAATATATGACTGGTGCGGCTCCTGACCACAAAGGTTGCGGGTATTTTCCCCAAGTTGCAGTTCTTGAAAATAGTAAAAATGCGTCCCAAAGCAAATATCCATCAGAGGCTTGAATGCCAATGTATGGTCCCCATCCTGCAAACCATGGTCCTGCTATAAGCTTCTCATCCCAAAAATGGGTAACTCGATCGTCAGTTAAAAGTAAGCTTGGCCAGGCAGATCTTGAGTCTGAATTTATCACCTTGAACCATATTGTATAAACAACGATGTCTTTTTCAGGATTCTTATTGAGCAATACTTGCACCTCACGGGCGCCTGCTTGGCAAACTGGTCAAGTTGGTGAAAACAAAAGGATTAATCTTGTTTTTCCAAAGTCCTCGTTAAATTTCTCTTTCAAATCTTCTATAGTTTCTAAATCCTTCAGAGTTGTTTCAGGACCTGTTTGCTCTGAAGTTGGTTTTGCAGTTGTAG
This sequence comes from uncultured Anaerolineaceae bacterium, assembly GCA_964343095.1. Taxonomy (GTDB): domain Bacteria; phylum Chloroflexota; class Dehalococcoidia; order Tepidiformales; family Tepidiformaceae; genus JAKUNN01. Next base: position 5,095 of record CAYFHW010000036.1, read on the forward strand.
TTGCAGTTGTAGTTGCAGTTGTAGTTGCAGTTGTAGTTGCAGTTGTAGTGCTGATTTTCGTGCCCTGATTGGTTTCTTTTTCAGAACATGCAACCAAAAGGAAGAAAATCGCTATTATAATCGAGACTGTTACCCAAAGTGGTTTTTGCATGCGCTGTATGTTCTCTCTTCTGATACGATCGATATGACAAGATTATGATAACCGTTCTTTATGGCTCTAACGATTTTGCTATCCGTCGATCTGTTGAAGAAATAATTGGTAGTAATAATTCCCGTGAAACTTTAGATCCACCAACTAAGTTGACTGGCACAGTCTCAATTGATGAAATTATTGGGGCAGCATTTACCGCACCTTTTTTCTCTAGTCGTCGAATTGTTATAGTCGAAAATTTCATTCAAAATTTTGATAGCAAAGGTTCGCGCAGCAGGAAAGAAAAAAAAGCTTCCTTTGCTCCTCTGGTTGAAGTTTTAGAAACAGGTTTTCCAAAAACTACTGAGCTGGTTTTTCGTGAAGGTGAAATAAGTCCAAAGAACCCTTTATTGGAGAAGTTGAAATCTTTAAAAGATGTAAAAATTGAGGTGTTTCCAGAACTTCGTACACAGGAGCTAGTCGCCTTTATTGAGAACGAAGCTTCTCTGAAAGGACTACGTTTTACAAAAGGCCCTTCGCAACGTCCTTTAGCGCAAGATGAGGAGTGGCGCCGGCCGACGGAAACTGATCCTGTAAAATTACTTGCTTCTTCATCTGGGAGTAGCCCAGATGCTCTTGCCAACGAAATAGCTAAATTGTCTCTATATGTTCAGGGCAGAGAAGTATCAGTTGATGATGTCGATCTGCTTTGTGGTGTTGAGCGGCAGGCGACTGTTTGGCAATTAATTGACGGTGTTTTAGATGGCGACGCAAGAAAAACTTACGATGCGTGTGCAGTTTTATTTTTTTCAGGTGAGAGTGTTCAGTCATTGATTAGCTTAATAGCAGGTCGTTATCGTATGTTGGCAAGTGTTCAGGAAATGCTTGAGGAAGGCTTCAGTTATGAAGAAATTTCCTCTAGAAACAATATCCGTTTTGGTATCCAGAAAACAGTTAGTCGTGCACGTAGGTTAGGTTTTGATGGACCGCAAAAAGCTTTGGAAATACTTGTTTCGGCTGATCATGCTTTAAAAACCGGATTGATGAATGATCAAGTTGCCTTTGAACATGCTCTGGCTCGTCTTTTGTTGCTTTCACCTATCGTTAGTCGACAAAAAAAGTAGTTCTAGGAGCCTTATTCTTCAGGTGGTCGAATAGAGCCAACAAAAATTGCCTGAATTTCAATATTGTCTGATTTTGTAACTATGGGTTCCATCGTCTTATTAGCTGGTTGGAGCCGGGTGTATTCACCCTCAGGATAATAACGTTTTAAGGTTGTTGCTTCTTCATCTTTCAGCCAAACGGCAACTTTTTGACCTTTTTCAGCAGTCTTTGCAGGTTTGAGCAAGATGATATCTCCATCATCAATTAAATCTTCAATCATGGAAGTTCCTTTAACTCGTAATGCGAAAATATCATTAAATTTTCCAAGCATATGGGAAGAAACAGGGATCATCTCTTCAGCTTGTTGAGTCCACGAACTATCACTTCCAGGGACGTCAATTGGTATGCCTGCCGCAATTTGACCGAGGACAGGAATTTCTCTTATTTGCTCAGCTCCTCCTTTTTGCTCTTTCTGCCATAAAAGTTCTAATCCACGTGCTACAGATTTATTCCTATTGATATATCCATAGTTTTCAAGAGCCCGCATGTTGTAATCAACTACGGATGTGCTACTAATGTTGCAGCCTCTCTGAATATCACGAACGGAAGGTGGATAGTTATTCTCTTCCATAAAATCACAAATGAACTGGAGAATTTGTTCTTGTTTCGAACTCAAATTATCCATTGCATACCTCGAACGTTTGTTCTATTGAACAATAATAGCTCGAAACCGTCAACATGTCGGGTTATCTTTAGTAAGTGACTATCCGTGACGAAGTCTTAGAATTATTCGCAGATGCAGAATTCGACCTTGTACGGGTCACGACGGCTGAGCCCTTGAAAGATGCTTTTGTTGCGGCCAGTAGTGCTTTTGAAAAGGGTAATCTTGAAGGGTTGCATTGGATGGATGCAGATTGGATTGCACGCGCAAGTGACCCCGCTGTTTTCTTAGAGGGTGCGAAGAGCGTGATTTTAGCCGGTATCTCTGCGCATGCGGCAGATCCAGTTGTGGATGAATTAAAAATTACACGTGGTCGAATCGCTCGTTATGCACGTGGTCGTGATTATCATCGTATTTTCGAAAAAAAACTTCGTAGAATTGCAAATGTCATTAAAGCTGATTTTTCTGCTATGGCTCGTTCTACTGTGGATTATGGTCCGCTTCTAGAGCGTTCATTTGCTATGCGTGCTGGTTTGGGTTGGCTTGGTAAATCTACCATGTTATTGGCTCCCGGCTTTGGCCCGTGGCTTTTACTTGGCGCGGTCGTAACATCGTTAAATTTAGATCCAGATGAAGAGCTAAAAAAATCATGCGGCTCGTGCACAAGATGCATAACATCATGTCCTACAAATGCTATTGATGTAGATGGTGGGGTTTTGGATTCACGTTTATGCATCTCATATCACACTATCGAGAACAGGGGAGTCATTCCTTATGATCTGCGGAGCAAATTTGGGAACTGGATTTTCGGATGTGATATTTGTCTTGATTCTTGTCCTGTTGGGTCCAAAACAAATTTTGCTTACCCTGACACAATTCCAGTTTCCATTGAATCTGCGATGCCTGCACTAGTACCACTTTTGTCGCTGGATGAAGAATCTTTTAGGAAGCAGTTTCGTGGGTCTGCGGTATCCCGTGCGACTCGAGATGGTCTTGTCAGAAATGCTTGTGTTGCCTTAGGCAATGTCGGGGTACCTGGAGATCTGGCATCCTTGGAATTAGCTTTGGAAGATAATTCGGCATTAGTACGAGGCCATGCTGTGTGGGCTATCGCTCGTATAATTTCCCGGTTTGATCTTTCTGGGATATATAAGAAAGTTTTAAGTATGCAATTGTCAATTGAGACAGATACTTTTGTACGTGATGAACTGATTCAAGCACTGGAGGTGCTTTCTGTTAGTAAGGAGCATGGGCTAAATAAGTAGTCCTAAAAGTTCTCGCTCAACACATCCATCTGCCGCAACATTTACTACCACCCAGGTAATACGCAGTTTTGTTTTTTCACCAGAGGGTTCTTCTACCCATACTTCATCACCTTTTTCCCATCTATAGTCTGAATCAATTGTTAAGTAGTGTTTTCCCTTAGCGCCTGTAAACTGGTCTGCTTCATAAAAAGATGTTTTCATTTTTGCCTTTATGTGTTTTCACTAACTACTTCAGGGATGTGCCCTGCTACTTCAGTTATAACTTCTAATAAATTGTTTTCAACTGCGTCTCGAGCTGCTCGGATGCCACTAAAAATCGCACGTGAATTGGATCTTCCGTGGCCGATAACCACTATCCCGTTTGTGCCCAACAATTGACCTCCCCCGAATTCTCGATAATCGAGCCGTTTTTGTGTTTTACGCAATTCTGATTTTAAGACTAATCCAGCCGCAAGGTTCCAAGGAGTCATACGCACCGCACGTTCCAGTTCGCTTGTGAAAAGTTCTGCGATCCCCTCAGCTGTTTTCATAACTATATTGCCTGTGAATCCATCCATGATTGCGACATCGCATACATGTTGTGGGAGCTCTCCCGCCTCAATATTCCCAATGAAATTGAGTTCACTTTTTCTCAAAGAACGATTTACAGTTAGCGTAAGCGTGTTCCCTTTCGTATCCTCTTCACCGTTGGAAAGAAGTCCGACTCGCGGGTTTTGAATACCGTACATTTTTTCCATTGTTACTGAACCCATGTGGGCGTATTGGATCAAATGTCCAGGTTTTGATTCCGCGTTTGCCCCGACATCAAGCATAAGCGTCATTTTCCCCTCGCCTGCAGAAATAAATGCGGCCAAGGCAGGACGCGATAAGCCTTTGATACGTCGTAAATTTACCATTGCTGAAGTGAGGGTTGCAGCTGTATTACCAGCCGTGACTAATGCATCTGCCTCACCCTTTTTTACCATTTGCATTCCAACGTTAAGTGATGCGCCGGGCATACCTTTTACAACATCAATTCTTGCTTCCATAGGGATGACATCGGGTGCATCTATAATGTTCAGATTCTGATTTATATGTGTTCCTGAAAGTTCTTCTTCTATTGCCTTTGTTTTACCAACCAAGAAGAGCTCAACATCAAGGCCCCCAGCAGCCATTAGTGCGCCGGCTACAATTTCTTGAGGGGCATTATCGCCACCCATTGCATCCACAACTATTCGTGGTTTCATTAGTTTGCCCTTTTCTTTGCGACTATAATCATGCGTTCACTTGTTGGAGTATATGGTTTGAGGGAGTAACTTCCGTAGATATTAGATATCTCAAATCCTGCTATTTCCAACAAAACTCTCATCTCCTCAATTGAAACATATAATAATTCGTGAGTACTTTCCTCATTTCCTGTTGCTGTTTCGTATCGGATAGTTAGTTTACGCGTTTTGCGAATTACATCGTCGTAGCAAATATGTTGCACTTTTAATAAGTGACCTTCAGGATTTTCTGCTTCAAATGCAATAATTGACTTACCGTTTTTTTCGGGTACAAGGCCAAGAACGGGCCCTGGGAGGTCTAGTGCTACTAATCCATCATAAGTGAGTGAGTTATAGATCTGAGACAGAGTGAGTTCTTGCTCCTGTCTACTTTTGCAGTATAAAAAAACATCTGCAGGCAACAATGTTGCTGAATATTTTGCTGTGGGTAGTGGTGCACCGGGAAGTCTTCCTTCAATAAACTTAGCTTTAAGATTTCTGTCTAACAGCTTTTTCTTTGCTATTGAACGCATCGCTTTAGAGGGTTCGACGCTGGTTATAGCATGCCCTTCTGTTGAAAGCCGGATTGTGATTCTTCCTGTTCCTCCTCCAATTTCCAGTAGCTCGCCCTTTATTTCATTAGCAAAAGGTACCCAAAAGTTGAGGTCGGAATCCCAAGAATCGTGAATTTCGTCATAGTAGTGTGCATCGATTTCATACAAATCTATATTTCTTTGTTTGCCTTGTTTGGGATTAAAGTCGTTACTTACTGAGCCCTCCCAATAGTGCTGTTGTTCGATCAATTGCGCCGGGATCCTCTGGAAGTCCTAATACATGAGCATTTAATTCAGTAACACCAATTTTGGCGAGTCCTTCAATTTGTTTGGCTACAGAATCTTCGTCTCCGGCAATTAATAAATCTGCCGGTCCTGAAGCACCTTCACGTTTTAGGACTTGCCTATATGAATAAATTTGTCCGTATACTTCCCATGTTTTTGCACATTGAATTTTTGCTTCTTCTACTTTGTTTGTTACACAGATTGGGAATCCAGCTATGACTCGCGGTGCTGGTCTTCCAGCACTTTCTGCGGCTTTATTAATTGTAGGAACTAAAGTGGATTCGAGATAACCTTGTCCGCACATCCAACAATTTGTTCCGTCGGCTAATTCTCCTGTGACTTTTAACATTCCGGGGCCCAGCGCTGCAATTACTACTTGAGGCCTTGGTGCATCGGGAACATCTAATTGTGTGAAAGGTGCCGTATTAAGGCTCACTTGGTACTCTTCCCCCTCATGAACGACCTTTTCGCCGTCTAATAGTCCGTTTAAAACTGTTAAGTATTCTCTTAGGTGGCGTATAGGTGTTGACCATTTGAGACCTTGCCAGTCTTCTACGATAAATTTATGACTTAACCCAAGCCCGAGTGTGAATCGACCACCGGTAATTGCTGAAGTTGTAAGTGCTTGTTGTGCCATTACCATTGGATGACGAGGGTATGTAGGTACTACTGAGGATCCAAGTTCTATTCGTTCTGTTACTGTCCCTGCTAATGCGAGTATTGTCATGGCATCATGTGTTAAGTGGTTACCTGTCCAGGCTGTATCAAAGCCAGCTTCTTCTATTTCTCGGTATCTAGAAACTAAATCTTCGGTTCCTTGTGCTCCTATTTTTGGTCCAATCTGCATACCAATTCGCATAGTTTTCTCCTGTAGATTTTAGTTATGCGGTCCATTAACCCACATCTGTTCTTAAAGTTTACGCTATCTCAGAGGTATTGAGTGTTTGCTTAATATTTACTTAACAGAGTAGGATCCCAAAGTGGCTCGTTTATAAGACTAAATAAGTTTATTTTAACTAGCGACGTAATTGTACCTAGAGTACTTACCTGGAAAGAGGTTTCGTTTGGCAGAAGTACAAGTTGGTCAGGATGAGACTTTCGAGTCTGCACTGAAGCGGTTTAATAGGCGCGTTCAGATGGATCGAATTCTTTCTGAAGCACGAAAGCGTTCACGTTTCGAGAAACCAAGCCAAAAACGGAAAAGGGAAGAACAAGAGAGGATTCGTAAGTTGCGGAAGAAGATGCGACGTACGGATGCTCGTGACCGTTCCCCTAGGTAGCAGTTCTAGCTGATTTAGGTACGTTAATGTCCGCTGGTAACATCATCAATCTGAATTTTGTCTTCTTCGCCAACGAAAATGCGCAGAATTTTGTCATCTTCCGTTAGAACTTCAACTCCTCCGGTTAAAAGTTTATCTCGCCACCCTTTTGGAGCTCCATAGCCACCTTGTTCTAATGCTTCTAAAAAAAAGTAACTCATTGTCATCGGATCGAGATAGAAATCGCTACTATTTAATTTCTGTTTAGTTTCTCTCATTATTTTTGTTGTAAATTTTGTTATATCGGTATTTATAAAATCGTCGTTGCTCAACAGTCTTTCCTTTTCGTAAGATGTAGTATCTGAATATTTTATAGTAGTACCTGCTTTCTAAGGAGTACATATGGCACTAGTACAAACTCATGAACATGAAACAGTTTCGATTTATCCCTACGATGATGAGCAGATCGATAAAATCTGCAGTTTATCTGGTGAATGTGTATTGATGTGGTCGACCAAGGATGGGTGGCCGGTGGGGGTAATGCATGCTTATGTTTGGCATGATGGTCGCTTTTGGATTACCTGTGCAGGACATAGACATCGTGTGGCTGCATTACGTCGCGACCCTAGGTGCTCAGTTGTAGTGAGCGGCGCTACAGCACCTCCTGACAGTGACTGTCCTAGGGGAACAGCAACGGCTAAAGGTCGTGCCATCATCCATGAGGATAATCAGGAATTAAAAGATTGGTTTTATCCTGCACTAGCTCAGGGAAATACGGGCTTTGAAAAGATTCTAGATTCTCCACTTCGCGTGATATTAGAGATAGTTCCAGAAAAATGGATTACTTATGATGCCGAGAAGGCTGGTCGACATTTTGCCGGGACTATTGATGAAGATGAGTTGGGACCTATGCTTTCTAGCGATGCAGAGCGAATGCCTAAGTATAAAGAACAGCGCTTTGGATAATAAATAGTTACTTGGTTCGCTATCAGTGACTGGGTTTTATAAATCAGATCCTGAACTGAGCAGTGTCTTTCATATGAAGAGTAAAGTGTTTTTCATAAATGCTTTGTAATTTTTATGTCATTTATTATAAAAGTGTATACTTATTTATAAATTAATTTTGACTTATAAAAATAATTAGCCTAACCTTCTTTTTTGAGGTTGCATATGCGAAGATTGTTTATTTTACTTGTTTGTTTATTACTTTCTGCATTGCCAATATTCACAATTGGTTGTGGAGATGACGAGGAAGAGGTTTTGATTTTATATTCAGGCCGTTCTGAGTCTTTAATAGCTCCGGCGATCGAAAAATTTACACAAGATACTGGCATAAAAGTTGAAGTACGTTATGCAGGTTCAGTTGATTTGGCATTGACTATTATTGAGGAAGGCCAAAAATCACCGGCGGACCTATTCTTATCAAAAAGTCCTGGTCCTGTTGGATTATTAGGTGAAAAAGGCCACTTAGCTAAGCTTAGCAAAGAGACTTTAGATTTGGCCCCAGCAAGTGCCACTGGGTTATGGACAGCAATTACTGGTCGGCAGCGTGTTTTGGTCTATAACACAGAATTGCTTTCACCTTCTGAACTTCCAACGACAATTGCTCAACTTACTTCAGAAAAATGGCTTGGGCGTGTTGCAATTGCGCCTGGGAATGGTTCATTCCAAGACTTCCTTACTCTTTTCCGTCTTGAAGCAGGTGATGAAGTAGCGCTTACTTGGTTAAAAGCTTTGAAAGCTGGTGGTGCACCAACTTACTCAAACAATAGTGGCATTGTAAAGGCTGTTAATCGTGGCGAAATCGAAGCGGGTTTAGTGAATCATTATTACAACATTAGGATGAAGGCAGAAGATCCATCTATGGTGAGTGAAAACCATCGTTTTGCTGACGGAGATCCGGGTGGTGTGACAATTGCTACTAGTATTGGTGTACTGAATTCAAGTTCTAACCAGAAGCTTGCGGAGCGTTTTATCCAATGGTTACTGTCTGAAAAGGGACAGGCTCATTTTGCTGCGAATACTTGGGAATACCCTTTGGCGGGTAATGTAAATGCTCGTAATGGTGTGGAAGTTCCTGAGACTATTGATGT
>CAYFHW010000037.1:0-13318 GCA_964343095.1 uncultured Anaerolineaceae bacterium
ATTAGTTTGCGTGACTTTCAGTAATTTTTCCATGGATCTTTTCGATTAATGAAAACCAAGAGCTGTTAAACTTGTGTAATGCGATTTACCAAGATGCATGGTTTGGGAAATGACTACATTTACATGTGCCCTGAGGAAGGAAACAGCTCGAATTGGGCTGAGGTTTCACGGCGTTTAAGTGATCGCCACTTTGGGGTTGGTGCGGATGGCATTATTTTAGCCTTACCTTCAGGGATTGCTGATCTAAAAATGCGAATATTTAATTCTGATGGTTCCGAAGCTGAAATGTGTGGGAACGGAATTCGTTGTTTAGGGCGGTATGCAGTTGAGGAGGGGCTAGTTAGACAAGATGCTAATTCTCTTAAAATTGAGACGTTGGCGGGAGTGCTAGAGCTCGAATTAATAAGGGAAAATGATGTCGTTACCGGGGCTCGTGTTGCTATGGGGGAACCTGCTTTCCACCCTGCTAGTTTGCCGGTTCTTATTGAAGGGTCAGGTCCAATAAGTGGTTATCAGGTTGAAATAGATGACTTTCTTTTTGATTTAACTTTTGTAAGTATGGGAAATCCTCACGCGATCCACTGGTTAACTAGTAAAGATCCTGATGATTTGGAAAATTTCCCACTTGATCGTCTTGGGCCACTCTTGGAGAATCATTCAATTTTTCCAAATCGTACAAATGTTCAGATAGTACAAGTCCTCGATCGTGAGCATGTACGTCACCGTGTATGGGAACGTGGGTCTGGTCTGACATTGGCCTCTGGAACTAGTGCGTCGGCGGTTTGTGCTGCTGGTCGTATGCTAGGATTTACAGGTGATCGTATTGTTGACTCGCTTCCAGGGGGTGACCTATTGCTTGAGTGGGATGGGATAGGTCCGGTTTATATGACAGGACCTGCTGAGCGTGTTTTCGATGGCGAATGGACAGGCATTTAGTTTTTGTAAAAAGAGACCTTAGGTTTTTGTTAAGACTAGGCATCTTCCCTTGAACTAGTCATAATTAAGGTATGAAAGTATTACACACTTCAGATTGGCATATTGGACGTTCGATACGTGGAAAATCACGGAATATTGAGCAGACTTCAGTAATTGCAGAAATAGCGGAACTGTGTGAAACGAACGAAATAGATCTGGTTTTAATTGCTGGTGACATTTTTGATCATGCTGCTCCATCAGCTCGTGCCGAAGATACTGCATACAAAGGATTACTTTCATTAGCTGCTACAGGGGCACAGGTTGTTGCCATAGCCGGTAATCATGACAACGCTATTCGCTGGAGCGCACTGAAGCCAATACTGAAGAATTCAAATATTGTTGTGGTCTCGGAATTAGCCGAGGAAATTGACCAAAATACTATTGACATAACAACAGAGAATGGCGAAATGGCTAAAGTGGCCTGTCTTCCCTGGATATCTCAACGGCGTCTTGTTCGGGCTGCAGATCTTATGAATGTAAGCCGAGCTGAACACCAGATGAATTATCGCAACGGTATGCAGGAGATATTGAAACGGTTAGCCGAACCTTTTGCAGCAGATACGGTGAATTTGATGATGGCTCATCTTGCAATGAGCGAAGGTACATTGGATGGATCGGAAAGAAAGGCAGAGACAGTAATTGATTATTGTCTTGATGTTGATCAGCTTCCTTCGACTGCACAGTATTGTGCTTTAGGTCATTACCACAAACGCCAACGTTTGCAGGGAGGGGCAGGTGAGGTTTGGTATTCAGGTTCACCTACGCAGCTGAATTTTGGTGAGCAGTCTGATATTCAGGGTGTAAACATTTTTGAAGTTCAGGCAGGCCAGGTGCTCAAGCAAGATCAGATTGTCCAGGTTTCCCTAAATTCTGGTTATCAACTGAGAACAATTTCCGGGAATCTTCCCCAGTTAGAATCTTTACTTCAAGAAAAAGGTCCTGATTTGCTTTCAGAAGGAGTTTTTTTAAGGGTTAACGTTGAGGAACCACAACGTACGGGTTTAGCCCAAGAAGTCAGGGACCTTTTTCCTAATGCCGTTGCAGTGCAGACATTATCAACAATGATAGAAGAACCTCAAATCACCCGTGATTTACACGGTTTAGATCCGCATGATCTTTTTTCTGATTATTTGAAAAGTAAAAAGGTTGAGGATGAGCGATTATTAAGTCTTTTTGATCAGCTATATGTGGAGGCGTCGAATGAGACCTCTGCTACTTGAAGTCGAAGGATTCTCCTCATTCCGTAATAAAACTGTAGTTGATTTTAAGGACGCTAATTTATTTGCGCTTACTGGTTCGACAGGAGCCGGTAAATCTTCCTTGCTTGATGCTATTTGTTTTGCTCTTTACGGTTCTGTCCCGAGGTACGACGTAGGAGAAATTAAATCGCTTATGCATAGTTCGGTCGACGAAACTCGTGTAATGCTGGATTTCGAGGTTCAAGGGAAAAAGTATACGGTTGTTAGAGTCCTGCGTAAGCAACAAGGAACTCCGAGAACTAAAGAGTGTCGACTCGAGTGTGAGCATCCAGATTACCCTGATTCTGTTCTTGCAAGTTCGCCAAAACAACTTGTTGAAACAATTGAAAATCTGCTAGGTCTTACATTTGGTGAATTTAAACGTTGTGTGATATTGCCCCAAGGTGAATTTGCAAGCTTTATGAAGGCTACATCAGGTGATAGACAAAATTTGCTAAAAAGATTGTTAGGTCTCGATTATTTCGAAGAGATACAGAAACGAGCTCGAGCTAGGCAGCAAAACTATTCTGGTCAAGTTGAGAGTCTCGAGCAGGAGCTTGAGCGCCTACAAAACGTTACGGAGGAGGACCGAGATAGGGTGCATTATCGATTTGAGAAGTTGTCTACTCTTAAAGACGATTTAATTCTGGAGATAGAGAAAATAGAAGAATCCAAAAAGGATTTAGAGAAGGTAACGCAAGACATTAGAGATCTAGAGGCTGCAGAAAAAGCTATGGCGACAATAAACATGCCGTCCAATATTGCTGAATTAACGGGGAATATTTCATCAGCTTCACATAATTGGGAAAATGCCAAAAAGAAGAGAGAAAGTCTCCAAGAGAACGTAGAGATAAAAAATGCTGAGCTTTCGAAGTTGCCTTCTACTAGTGAAATGTATCTAGGTCGACAAAGTTATCGTGATTATCGCAATTTAGAAGAAGATATTGAAAAATTCGAGAGTGATGCTGAAAAGCTTGATTTAGAAAGTAACAGAAAAGATTTGCAACAGGATGTCCAGAATAAACAGAATTTTCACGAAGAAATTTGTTCTGGTTTGAGAAAAACGGAAGAAGAATTAGCAGATGTACAGAATTTACGAAATGAGCTACCTATCCCTGAAATATTTGAAGCAATGAAAAGTGATTTTTCTGCGTATGAAGATGCGATAAAAAAAGTAAAAGACTTGGAAGAGGATGTTAGGAAAGCTGAACACATATTTGTTCAAGATTCCAAATATGCTGATGAGAAAACGAAAACATATGAAAAAGTTCGCCAGGAAAATGCTGCTTATCAAGTTGCTGAAGGGTTAAAAGTGGGAGATCTTTGTCCTGTATGTGGTGAAGTTCTAACGAAAATACCTGAACACATGATCTCCGTAGATCTTGAGAAAGCCAAGCAAGAAGATGAGGAAGCGAGAGGGATATCAATCCAATCGAAAGAAAATCTAGAAAAACTTAACAATTCTTTACAAGTTGAGGGAAAACGACAAGAAGATATCTCTGCAATTGTAGAGCGATATAAGGAACAGTTTCCTGATGCAGGTCATGAGCACGGATTAGCAGATTTAGCGGGGAAAATTAAAGAGATTAATAATCGTTTGCAAATAAAAGATGAACAAGTCCAAAGATTAAGAATTACTGAGAAAGAAGCATCTAAAGCCTTTGATGAAGCAGAGCGAACTTTTGAGGGTGCTACTGCAAGACTAAATGATCAGAGAACTGTGTTGGAGGATAGAAAAAAAGAGGCACTGAAGAAGTTAAAGGAGATACGTTTAGAACTGGATACTCTTCCTGAGGAAGACGTGCTTAAACAACAAATAAGAGAGCGGGAGAAGATTGAAGATGAGTTAAAAAAAATTGGGGAGCAACGTACCAGTGCAGAAAAAGATGAGAATAACGCAAGGGATGAGTTTGAGAAATTCAAGGTAGAGGAGATACAGGCGCAACAATACCTCTCTGCTTCGAGAGACACTGTCGTGCAGTATGGAGCCCCAATATTTGATTCAGATGATCTCTTAAAGCAATGGGAAGAGTTTTTAACTTGGATAAGAACGAAACTGAATGAAGTGAAAGAGCAAATTTCCCAAAAAACTATAGAAAAGAATGGAACAGAAAGCGATCTAAAAACTGTTCTGCAAAAGATTTCCGAGCGCTGTAGAGAGGTAGATATCGTTGAGGTTAGGGACGAGGGAATTCAAGGAATTCAGGGAGTGCTATATGCAGAACTGGGACGACTTGAGAATGAGGCGAAAAGGATTGCAGCGGATCTTCAGGATAAGGATAAGAAGCAGGATGAAAGAAAGAGTATAAATACAAAAAAGGAAGTTGCAGCAGATCTAGTAACACATATGCGTAAAGAGAACTTTGAGAGGTGGTATTTGCAGGAGGTTTTTGCTGGCTTAATTACCGTTGCTTCTGAGAAGCTATTAGAACTTTCAGGAGGCCAATATACGCTTAAGCTTGCAGAAGATGCAGGGACTTTTCTGATAGTCGATCATTACAACGCTAGTGAGGAACGATCAGTGGATAGCCTATCAGGTGGGGAAACGTTTCTAGCATCGCTTTCTCTTGCGACTGCTCTTGCTGATGAAGTTACCAGGCTTTCAGCAAAAAATTCTCATCGACCAGAGTCACTTTTTTTGGATGAAGGGTTTGGTGCACTTGATCAAGATACGCTGGAAATAGTAGCTTCAACGATTGAGCAATTAGGTAGTGATGATCGGGTAATCGGTATCGTGACTCATGTACCAAGTCTTGCCGAAAGAATGCCTGTGAGATATCACATAAGTAAGGAAAAAGGAATCTCGCAAGTTATAAGGGAAGAGTTGTAATTATTTTTTTATTACTAAGGGAAAATCCCTCTTGTCTGATAACTTCTAGCTACCCTTTGAAGTGATAGAGCAAGTGAAGCAGTGCGTAAGTCAGGTATTTGCTTAGAGTTTCTAAGCTCTCGGATACTGTTGTAAGACTCGATCATGGTGTCTGCAAGAGCCGCTTGTACAAAATCAATTTCCTCGGGTCCCTGTGTTAATGCCTGCCGTTCATCTTTGTTTAATGTTCGTCCTGTTAAGTTTTCAACAATTCCAATTACACGCTTATTGGTTTCTTCTTCATATCGCCGAGTTAATCTATCCAGGCTCATATGGGCAAGGTTTTTTAACCATTCAAAATAGGAAACCGTGACGCCGCCAGCATTCAGAAAAATGTCTGGAATTACAAGTATGCCACGTTCATTTAGGATGTTATCTCCTAAGGGATGTGTTGGTGCATTAGCAGCTTCAGCAACAATTTTTGCTTTTATGAGACTTGCATTTTTTTCTGTAATTTGATTTTCAAGTGCTGCTGGAACAAGTACATCACAATCGTATTCGAGCAGAGACATCGGATCAGCAATTGTTTCTGCTTGGAAACCTAGGATGGAACCATTCTCATTGCGGTGCTTTAGCAGAGCTTGAATATCAATGCCTTTCTCGTCATAAAGCCCCGTATCAATTTCTGCAATACCAACAATAAGTGCACCAGCATTCTGGAGTGAAAGTGCCGCGTGATACCCTACTTTGCCTAAACCCTGGATAATAATGCGTTTTCCGTCTACCCCAGCAGTCAAATCCAGTGGGTCCATATCTTCCTTGAAGGACACAGCTTCTGTAATACCAATCGCTACACCCAAACCAGTGGCACCTGCCCTCCCGTCGATTCCGTGTAGGCTAAGCGGTTTCCCAGTCACACAGGCATGTCCGTCAACCTGGCCAGGATTTAGAGTCATGTAGGTATCCGCTATCCATGACATTTCCTGTTCGCCTGTACCATAATCAGGGGCTGGAACGTCTACGGCAGGACCAATAAATCCTTTGCGATTCAGTTCTGTTGTATACCGGCGTGTTATGCGTTCTCGGTAAGTGTTGCTTATTGAGTGAGGGTTTATTTTGACCGCTCCTTTTGCTCCACCAAATGGAACCTCAACGATGGCGCATTTATAAGTCATTAAAGCTGCAAGAGCCATGACTTCATCTTCATTCACTGTTGGGCTAAAGCGGATTCCTCCTTTTGTAGGTGTTTGATGAAAGCTATGTTCAGCCCTATATGCTTCAATTACCGAGACTTCACCATCATCATTTAAGACAGGAAAACTCATCCGATATATCCCATTGCATTGTTTTATTTGTTCAAGTAGTCCAGCTGTAATGTCTAAGTAATTCGCAGCCTTATCTACACTACTGTTTACGTCATTAAACATGCCTGAAGATGTTTCCATAGGATTCCTCGAGAATTCAACTCAACTTCTAAGTATCTAGTTTTGAAGCCAGATAGAGATTTTAACCGTTAATGGTTGTCGTGGGTCTTTTAACTTTGTTAGGTTTTCGTAATAAGGCGAAAAAGATTGAGCCGAGTAACGCAACAATCGCCAAAATAGTGAAACCTTGTTCGTAGTTCCCAGTTTTGTCTGCAAGAAGCCCTGCGAAGAGGGGGCCTACAACCATTCCAGAAGTCATTACAAACTGCGAGACACCCATAATTTTTCCGAAGTTTTGTCTTCCAAAATAGTCAGCACGCAATGCCAGCATAATTGGCCCACGCATTCCCCAGATAAAGCCATGCACAATCGCAAATACCACTATTAGATCAACTGAATTAGCGAAAACAAGTAGTAATAGACCAGCACCTTGTACCACCATAGCGATGAAACCGAGCGTACGTTTATTCCAACGATCACCGAGGTAACCACCCCCAAAGGTTCCAACAATTTGTGATGTTGTGATTATGGCCACTATTAATCCAGTTTGAACAAGCGTCATATTTAATTCATTTTGCAGATGTGAGACTAAATGTACTTGGACTGCAGATATCACTAAAAGAGATGTGCTATGACCTAGGGATAAAAACCAGAATGTCCTTGAGGCCAAGGCTTCCTTTAGCGTGAAATTCTCTTGCTTAGCATCCGTAAGGTTCTCTTGCTGAAATTCATTTTTTGTATCGCTATTTTTCCCATCGACTGTTAATCCGATATCTTCCGGCCGGTGCTTAACAATCTGCGTAATTGGGAAAGCAAATGCAATGATGATTAAGCCTGATATAAATGCAGATGTTCGCCACCCGATCGTTTCTAATGACAAACTGGTTAATGGGACCAAAAGACCGCCTAATGCAAAGCCTGTAACAAGGAACGAGATTGCAAGTGCACGCCGTTTTTCAAACCAATTAACGATAGCAACCATCAAGGACAGGAATCCACCGAAACTGACACCCAGTGCAATCAAAATAAGGGTTAAGTAAAAGAATCCTATTGAGTTGACTGCACTTAATGCGATGAGACCTAATCCCATCAATATCAGTCCTATCCTTAAGATTTTTCGCGGACCAAATTTATCCGTTAACCAGCCTTGGATAGGTGCCACACCGCCTGTTGTGCCTTGTATTGCTGAGTAACCTCCGCTGAGTAAAGTGTTACTCCATCCGAATGAATCTCGCCAAACCGAGACATAACTACCATAAGCTTGCATGAAGAGCCCGCTGATTATGGCGTTGATTACAACGCCCGCAGCAACGATTCGCCAACCATAAAAGACTTTTGTACGTAGCCAATTATTAAACCCAAGGTATTGCTGCACAGTCTTAGAGCTCCTGGGATTTAATATGGTGGTTCCGTAGTTTTACCAAGCGGTAGCGTTTGGGGATAGTTCAAAACCGAAAAAGGTATTAAATCCTTAAACTCCGCTGGGTGCGACTTGTTGTCCCCGGACAAGATTGCCGGGACGATTCCCAGTATCTTCACCGTTTTCCATCACGACTGTGCCATTTACAATTGTTGCGACATAACCTTCTGATTTTTGTATCAATCTTCTTCCGTTGGCGGGGAGATCATGAGCCAATTCAGGTAAATCCACTTTTAGATTTGCTAAATCAATCAGATTTAAGTCAGCTTTCATTCCTACACGTATGACTCCACGATCGTGTAAGCCATATAAGCTAGCAGTATCATTTGTCATTTTCTTTACAACAAATTCTAAGGGGAGCTTTTCTCCGCGTTCCCTGTCGCGAGCCCAATGTGTAAGCATAAATGTTGGCATACTTGCGTCGCAGATTACGCCACAGTGTGCTCCCGCATCATCGAGCCCCATAGCTGCTCGTGGATGTGTAATCATCGTGCGTACAGCCTCGTAATTGAAATCCGTATAGTTCATCATAGGTGCGAAGAAGAAACGCTTACCATCTTCTTCCAACATGAGATCATAAAAAAGATCAAAGGGATCTCGTTCTTGTGCTTCGGCCATGGCAGCAACGCTGTTTTGTTGCTCAGGCTCATAATTTAGTGGCTCTTCCAAAACAAAAACCCTGTCTAGTCCAAGAAATTCAATATCTTGACGAGCTGCCGGTAGCTCAGCCATCATTTTTTCTTTAACTTCAGGTTTTCTTAACTCTGCAGTTATTTCTTCAATAGTTTTGCTGTGTAGAAGATGAGCATCACCTTTGCCCAGCACGAAACGACCACTTATTTCTTTAAAAACTTCCGTATTAACCCAAGGGTGGTTCGTTTGGAGTCCAAGAAGTACGCCTGGCGCTCGAGCCGTAACTTGAGGGAAAAGTTGGGCACCTTCCTTGGCTGCTTCTTCAGAAAGTTCAAATACTCGCTTCCAATGATCTGGTTCGATATTTAACTGAACAAGAGCAAAAGTTATCGGGCGTCCGGTTTCTGCTGAAACCCGACGCATCCAGTCGACTTCCTTTTCTGGTAACGCCATATCATCACCAGTGACACCAGCTGGAGCGAGCTCAAGTACACCAGTACCAGCCTCTTCCAATGCCTTACCAAAAGCAAGCATTTCTTCTTCAGCTGCAAAGGTTCCTGGTACGTTCTCACCGTCTATAGCTCTGTGTGCAATGGTACGCGAAGTAGAAACTCCTAATGCCCCAGCCTGTATGCCTTCAAGTACCAGCTGGCGCATTTCTTCAATGTCCTCTGCATTTGCCGGCTCATTTTTAGCCCCTCGTTCTCCCATTACATAAGTGCGTATTGCTCCATGTGGAACCTGTGTTCCAACGTCGATTGCTTTTGGTAAGGTGTCCAAATAGTCTAAATATTCTGGAAATGTTTCCCAGTTCCACTGCATCCCAGCGGATAAAGCAGTCCCTGGAATATCTTCTACTCCTTCCATAAGACCAATAAGCCATTCTCTTTTATCTGGTTCTACGGGTGCAAAACCTACCCCGCAGTTACCCATAACTACTGTTGTGACGCCATGCCAGCATGACGGAGTCAACAGTGGGTCCCAAGTAATTTGTCCATCAAAGTGTGTGTGTATATCAACAAAGCCAGGGGTTAATATTAATCCTGAAGCATCTATTTCTTGTTGGCCGGAAGTAAGAATTTTCCCAACGGCACTGATTCGCCCTTCATCTATTGCAACATCCCCGGTAAATGGTGCTGATCCTGTTCCGTCTACAATTTTTGCATTCTTAATTACGAGTTCGTGCATAGCGAAGTTACCCCACATTGATTGATTATGTTGATCATAGACGTGAGAAAAAAATGTCGCAATAAGTCGTAATAAGTCCAGAGGGATGTTTTTTTGCTACTATAGGTTTCCCTTGAAAAGGGTTAGAATCGTGGATTATGAAGATAGAGGTGTTTTATGAAACTGGAAGGTAAAGTTGCTGCTATTACTGGCGGTACACGTGGAATTGGCAGAGGTATTGCAGATGCATTTATTGCTGAGGGTGCCAGTGTAGTGATTAATGGTAGAAGTGAAGAAAAAGGTCAGCGTGCACTTGAAGAAATGGGTGTTGGTGATAGAGCTATTTTTGTACAGGGTGATGTTACAGAAACCGGTGTGATGGATAACTTGATCGAGGAGGCTGTAAAGGAGTATGGAAAGATAGATATTTTGGTTAATAATGCTGGTGGTGCCGGAGACTTTGCCCCTGTAGTAGAGCTAAGTGACGAAGGTTTCGATTTCGCAATAAAGTGGAATCTATATGCTACTTTCTGGGGAATGCGCGCAGCTTTGCGTCAGATGATTCCGCAGGAGAGTGGACGTATTATCAATATCTCTTCGGTGGAGGGGAAACATGGTAAGCCAGGTATCGCCCAATATGTCAGTGCGAAGCACGCTATTAATGGATTAACGAAATCAGCTGCCCAAGAGGTCGGGACCATGGGCATTACTGTTAACTCTATTTGTCCAGGTTTAATTATGACGGATATTGTTAATGAACAGGGCGCAGCTGCTGCAGAGGCTATGGGGTTAACTTTCGATGAAATGGTGGCACAGTTTTCGAGCGAATCTTCAATAAAACGCCCGAATACAGTCGAGGAAGTAGCTGCAATGGCTGTTTTACTCGCTTCTGATGAGGCGTCTGGAATTACTGGAGCATTACTATCAGTTGATGGTGGTACAGCAGCTTATTAAAAACTGAAATTTACGTTAGGAATTAGGAGGGTAGTTATGCCTGAGAATCTTCAAGAACCGTTTTGTGAATGGGATAGCAAAATTAATCCTGAGGCGAACCTTTATACAATGGGGAATGCTGAGGAAGTTTTACCTGGTGTGTGTCGTCCTTTTGTGGCGAATTTTATCCAGCGTTGGGATAGGATATGGCATCTTCAACTTGCAAAGGATCTTGACGTAGAAGATCTTGTTCGCATACCTGAGGTGCCGGAAGCACTAATTCTTCCCATTGTTGCTGGGCGTTTTGCAATTAATGTGGGATTCGTTAACAATTTTTCGGCTACTTACTCAGTAGGTGAAGGTAGTGATTATCTAGAAGCTTTTTTTGAAGGTTCGGAAACACTTCATTCGGAAGCAAGTACAGATGAAGAAAGAGCAGCAGTTGCCTATTCACGTCTTGTGAAGAAAGGTGAGACGTCAACTGAGCGTGCAGAAGCAGAACGACGAGAAGCTGTTCCTCGGTATCGGGAGAGTTTGTATCGAAATTGGCAGGTTGCGAGTGACGAAGAGTTAGTTCATGCCGTTGATGAAGCAACAGATTTAGCTGGTCGTGTTTTTACTTCTCATTACCATAATTCTACTGCTGGCGGGGAGTTGCTATCTGCTCTAAATAAGAGATTAGATGCACAGGTACCAGATCATCCTGAAGATTGGGGTACACGAATCTCAAGTGGTTTAAGTGATGTGGAAAGTTCCAGACCAGCTAAAGCTATATGGGATCTTAGTCGAGTGATCAAAGGATTGCCTGTTCTGGCTGATGCATTCGCAGTGCTTTCGGCTGAAGAAATTCTTGCAAATTTGAGTACACCAACTTCGCAAGAATGGGCAGTTTTTAGAGATGCTTTTAATGAGTTTATTGAAGAACTTGGTTACCGAGGACAAAGAGAAACTGATCCTTCCCAAAAAACTTGGAATGAGAATCCAAGTTTTGTGATCAGTAGTCTAAAGGCCAATCTGGCTGCTGGTGATGATCGCAACCCCTATGTTTTAGAAAAGAAACAAGTTGCTGAACGTGAAATGTTGGAAGCAGAGATCGTAGGTGCCTTTTCTGAAGCAGAGCAACCAGGTTTCCGTCGTGACTTAGCTCTAGTGCAGGAGTTGACTTCTGGACGTGAATATACAAAAGCAACTTGGGCAATGTCATGTCGTACTTGTCGTCCGCCAATGATTGAATTGGGTACTCGACTTGTTGACAGGAATGTCATTGAAAATGTTGAGGATATATTTTTTCTACTTTATGACGAGGTGGCACCAGCTATACATGGTGATCTTCCTGGAGACGATGCGAAAACAAAAATAGAAGACCGCAAAGCTGTTTATGAAAAATTAAAAGGGTATTTCCCACCTGTTCTATTTGAGAGACCTTTCGAGCTTGAGCCTATTACTGAACAAGAAGCAGTTGCAGAGGCTAGTTACGAGGGACAAGGGATTAGCCCTGGTACAGCGCGAGGTCCGGCGCGAGTTGTACAAAGTGTTGAAGAAGCCCTTGAGGTAGATTTGAAACCCGGAGAGATTTTAGTAGCACCTTTTACTGATGCACCTTGGACTCCATTATTTATTCCTGCTGCTGGAGTGGTTGTAGAGACAGGTGGCGTGTTGAGTCATGCTGCTACAGTAGCGCGTGAATACGGTATTCCTGCTGTTTCCAATGTACGTGGAGCTGCCTCTGGTTTAATTGTGAACGGTGCAATTGTGTCTTTAGACGGAGTTTCAGGTGAGGTAACAGTAAGTCCCCCCGAAGCACCAGAACTTTAAAGTCTTATTACCCCCGGCAGGAATCGAACCTGCGCACATGGTTTAGGAAACCAATGCTCTATCCACTGAGCTACGGGGGCATATACCAAGGTTACCGTGCCTCTAGGTGCTATGCATCTTGCCCGATGTTATTTTTATTAGTTGAGAAAAATGCTGTTTTTGGTAATACTTCAATGCATTGACAGTAGTGTTTATAGAATTAGGAGTTTGTTATGAGTGAAAGTGTAGTTTCCGAGGAAGAAAGACTGATAGTTCCAACGATTTTTGATAGTGACGAGTACCGTAAAGATCCTTTTCCAACATACAAGAAATTGCGAGATTACCATCCTCTTTATCACGATCGTTTCCATGGCAACTGGATGCTTTCCAGATATGAAGATGTAAGAGCAGCTTTTTTAGACAATGAAAACTATAACCGCGCTGTCTATGAAGAAGATGGTCCATATGAATTTGGTTCTGAAAACGTTTTTGGTCCTACTATTCTTGAATTAGGAAATGGTGAAAAGCATCGTTGGTCGCGAGGTGTGGTAGCTGGCCAGTTTATTGGGAAAAATCTTGAGAGTTTTATCCCAACGATTGAGCGAATTGCTGCTGAAACGATTGATCTATTTTCACGTAGAGCAGCTGAAGATATAGCAAAAGGGTTTATTGAAACCGGTGAAGTGGATTTGGTTGAGCAATTCACTATTCAGTATCCGATCCGTGTAATTTCAGGAATGCTTGGTCTTCCCCGTGAGGACGAGGACCAATTTGTCGAATGGTATCAACTATTGATCGAGGGGCTGGGCATTGGCGAAGAGTTTCATAGACGCGGAGTGCAAGCACGTGAGGAATTGAATGCTTATCTTGATCCATTTATTCAAGAGCGACGGGCAAATCCTGTCGGCGATGATCTGATAACTAA
>CAYFHW010000038.1:0-13099 GCA_964343095.1 uncultured Anaerolineaceae bacterium
AACCGGTGATAAAGGTTTTGCAAACCTCTGCCTTACCACTTGGCCACGGCGCCATATGGTGCCCAGGGTGAGATTTGAACTCACACGCCCAAAAAGGGCACTGGCCCCTCAAGCCAGCGTGTCTGCCGTTCCACCACCTGGGCCCGTCGAGATAGTAGGCTTGCTGGCCGTAGCCATCAAGTCTAAAGCATTTTGGCAGGGGTGGCAGGATTCGAACCCGCGACACTCGGATTTGGAGGCCGATGCTCTGCCAACTGAGCTACACCCCTACTAATCAGATACTAACTAAAAGTAGAGTAATGCGGGAGCATGTTGGTTGGGTTATCGAATTAAGATAAACTTTCTGGATGACTAAAAAAACCCGACACCTACTAGCGTCGTATGATTTGCAAGCAGAAGAAGTGGATTTTTTGTTAAAATCTGCTTTAAAGCTTAAGTCGAATCCGGATCGAATTCTAGAAGGAAAACAGCTGGCTCTTTTGTTTGAAAAGCCCTCGCTTAGAACGCGAGTTTCATTCCAAGTTGCAATGCGTTGTTTAGGTGGTGAAACTACATATCTTGCCCCTCATGAAGTTGGTCTTGGCGAGCGGGAAGCTATTAAAGATGTTGCGCGAGTCCTGAGTCGTTATCTAGACATTATTGCGGTTCGTACCTTTGCTCAGGAAATTGTTGAAGAGTTTGCGAAGTTTTCTTCGGTTCCTGTGATTAATGCATTAACCAATGAGGAACACCCGTGTCAGGCGCTTGCCGATTTATTAACTCTTTACGAACGGGTCGGGACGCTTAAAGGGTTCCCGTTGGCATTTATTGGTGATGGGAATAATGTTGCTTCAAGTTTAGTTGTAACTGCTGCTTCATTAGGTCTAGATGTACGACTTGCTACTCCTGAAGGGTACTTACCTTCAGAAATAGTACTAACTGAGGCTAATTTACGTGCAAAGAAGAGTGGGGGACGTTTCCTTGTAACGGATAGCCCTGAAAAAGCTATTGTAGGAGCACAAGCTGTTTACACAGATACTTGGGTTTCGATGGGCCAGGAACGTGAAGCTGAACAGCGACGTATTGTTTTCAAAGACTATCAAGTGAATAAAAAGCTACTGGAGTCCGCTGATCCCTCTGTTTTGGTTATGCATGATTTACCTGCGCATCGCGGAGAGGAAATAACCGATGAGGTTTTTGAAGGTGAAAATTCAATAATTTTTGATCAGGCAGAAAATCGTACTTGGGCTCAAGCTGCAGTAGTAGCATTCTTATTAGGCACGATCTAGTAATAATCCAGTAAACTTATTGGGCAACCCGATTGTGATTACAGAAAATGGATGATTTTGGAACTCTTCGTGAGGTATTAGGCCAATTTGGTCTTCCTGCAATAATAGATATTTTAATTATTGCAGCGGTTGTTTTTGCCGTTTTTCGCGTACTTCGAGGAACACGTGCAGTTACGCTTATGCGAGGTGTCCTTGTTTTAATACTAGTTCTTTTTGTTTTAAGTAGTTTATTTGATTTACTGATTGTCTCATTTGTCCTTAAAAATGGGCTTTTTGCACTTATTATTGCTGCAGCTATTGTATTTCAAAGCGAAATAAAAAGAGGACTTGATAGGTTAGGGCGAACAAGTCTGCGAGAATTAATTTTCCGGCAGCCAAATACCGGGGCGGTGGGAATTGTTGCCTCTGTTGCAAGCCGACTTTCACATTCCAGACATGGTGCTCTTATTGTTATTGCTAATGAAACAGGGTTACAAGATGTTATAGAAACTGGCGTCCGTATGGATGCTCGTTTAACAACTGAATTACTCGAATCTATTTTTTTCCCAAATTCTCCTTTGCACGATATGGCTACTATCATCCAGGGAAACCAGGTTATTGCAGCTTCGTGTGAATTACCTTTAGCTCAAGCCAGTAATTTAAATTATAGCCTTCGCAATTTAGGTACTAGACATAGGGCTGCGATTGGAATTACCGAGCAAACAGATGCAGTTTCTATAGTTGTTTCAGAGGAAACCGGATTAATTTCTCTTGCGCGTAGGGGGCGATTAGAGCGAATTGCTGGTGAGGCAGCACTTCGAGATAAACTTAACGAGCAATTAACTAAATCTGCTCAACCGATAGTAGGTTCTTCTGAGAACTTTATTTCAACATCTACTCAGGAATAGTGTGAATTCAGGGGAATTAAATGAGTCTTTTTGAACCACAGTCTAATGATCTCAGGTCCTTTTTTCGGAGTTTATTACTTACAACTGCAAAGGGTGCTATTAACAATTGGGCAGGAATTAGTTTTAGTCTTGTTGTTGCTTTCATTATTTGGGTTGTTGTGCAAGATTATGAAAACCCTAGGATTCGTAGCCTTGTGCCTGCTGAAGGTGAACCTCCAGTTATAGTGTTGCCACTTAATGTCCCTGATGGCTTGATAGTTGAAGATTTACCAAGTGTACGAGTTTTGATTGAGGCTCGTCAGGAAACAATTAACGAAATAAGAGCGGCAGATTTTACAGCTGAAGTTAATGCTGTTTCAGTCGCACCTGGTCACTCTATAAGTCTTGCAGTTGAGGTTAAGACGAATGTGAAAGGTGTACGTATTCTGAAGGTTGAACCAGAGTCAGTTGTTATTCCAGTGTCTGAAGTGGGGGTCAGAGAAATGCCAATTGTCGTCAGGACAATTGGCGAGTTACCTTCAGGATATGTCTGGATAGGTGAAGAGGTCGAACCTTCTTTGGTTACTGTTCGAGGGTTACCTTTTTTAGTGGAAGGGATAGATCGTATTGAGGCGACAATTAGCCTGTCTGGATTAAGAGATACAGTGGTATTTGATCGTGAACTGGTTGCGGTAACCAAAGGAGGCAATCGTGTATCAGTTTCGATTGATCCTAGCCGTGTATCGGTGCGTTTGAAAATTGCAGAACGAACCATGCAGAGAAGTTTGCCAATTACGGTAAATGTGACTGGGGAACCTAAAAAGGGATTCGCTGTTGAAGGAATCGCTTTTTTGCCCCCAACAATTACGATTTCGGGTGATAAAAATAATTTATTAAATATTGATAATGTGGAAGTTTTACCAATTGATATAACTAATGCTAGTGGTTCGATTACGGTAATTAGAAATATTAATTTAGATTCAGAATTGTCTTCTGAGATTGATAGTGTGGTGGTAGTGGTGACAATTGTACCGCTTTCAGGTTCAAGAACTCTAATTGTGGCTCCTGAGTTTATTGATTTACCTACTGGACTTACAGTAGCAAATGCGAATTATGGTGTTCAACTAAAGGTTGAAGGGCCAGCATCTTTATTAAATTCCTTGAATGAAAAAGAAATTCTGGTGTACGTGTCTTTGGAAAATGGGAGTGCCGGGTATGGACGATATCCAGTAACCGTGTATGTGCCAGATGGACTAAGTGCAGATGCACCAAAAAATATATTTATATCGCTTGAAAAAGAGATAAATAGTGACAATTAACAATCAAAGTATAGAACACGAAATCAGTGTTAATTTGCCAAGCGTGGTAATAGTTGGCCGACCAAACGTAGGAAAATCATCGCTTTTTAATCGTATAGTTGGTGAGAGACGTGCAATTACAGAGGATGAACCAGGGACTACTAGGGATCGATTGGAATTAGAGGTTTCGTGGAAAGATACGATTTTTCGCCTAGTTGATACTGGGGGTTACCAAACACGAGAGGAGGGTACATACTCGGCTTTAATTAGTGATCAGATTGATCGTGCAGTGGAAAATGCAGATTTGATACTTCTGTGTGTTGACGCCCGAGATGGTCTTACTGCAAGTGATTTTGATATAGCTAAAGTGGTTCGTGTTTCGAGTAGGCCATATATTTTATTAGCCACTAAAGCAGATACGCTGGAGAGGGAAACTAGTTCCGTTTCTGAAACAGCTTCATTAGGTTTTGGAGATGCACTTCCTGTGAGTGCTATTCATGATCACAACATAGGTCTTCTGCTGGATCGGGTTATTAAGTTTTTACCTAAAACTTCTAAAGAAAATAATCTTGAACAGACGAAAGTGGCAATTGTTGGAAGACCAAACGTTGGCAAGTCAACTTTAATAAATGCATTTCTTGGGCAAGAACGCGTGATTGTGAGCGATATCCCAGGAACGACGCGCGATGCCATTGATACTCAAATACAAACTGAAGAAGGTCTTTTTGATTTGATTGATACGGCTGGTATACGACGCCCCGGTAAACGAGATAAAGGCGTTGAAAAACATTCTGTAATACGTGTTGTGAATGCGTTGGAAAGAGCTGATGTGGCGGTTCTTTTAATAGATGTTGAAATGGGTATTTCCGCTCAGGATACTCATATCGCCGGGCTAATAAAAGAACATTCAAAAGGGGTGATCATAGCTGCTAATAAAATAGATACTTGGGATTTAATTGATGAAGAGCATAAGAATTTTGATGCACAAATTCGTGAAAAATTTCGTTTTTTGCCCTATGCACTAATTGCGTATGTAAGTGCTGAGAAGGAGCGGGGTCTTTCAAATTTATTACGTCTTGTCCAGATTGCAAGAAGTGCTCGTAGTTACAGAGTTCAAACAGGTCCGCTAAATGCTACTTTAGCAAAGGCTTTTCGAGATCATTCTCCTCCTGTTATACAAAATAAGCGTTTAAAATTGAGATATGCTACTCAGGTTGAAGTGGATCCGCCTGTGATTGTGCTGTTTGTAAATGATCCTAAACTCGTACATTTTTCTTATCACCGTTACTTAGAACGTAGTCTGCGTGAGGCGTATGACTTTGAAGGAACTGCGATTAAGCTGCTGTTTAAACGTTCGACTGAAGATAGGCACAGCAATTGATAATTTTTGAATATCTCGTTCTAATTTTACTTTCTTATTTACTGGGCTCTTTACCAACAGGCTTAATTCTTTCGAGAGTACTTGGTAAAGGAGATCTTCGACAGTTTGGTAGTGGAAAAACTGGTGCAACAAATGTGTTGCGTACTGTTGGGAAGGGGGCGGCTATTGTGGTAGTTTTTTTTGATTTTGGTAAAGGAGCAATACCTGCACTAGTTGGTTTGTATTTTTTGAATGATGACATATTAGGTTTAGTGGGTGCTTCATCGGCTACCATAGGTCATGTCTTCCCTATATTTGCTGGTTTTCGAGGGGGTAGAGGAGTTGCAACGGTAATGGGGGGACTATTGGTTTTACTGCCTTGGCTAGGTGTACTGATTCTTGGTATAGGTGCTTTTTTATTAGTAGTATTTAAAATTGCTTCAGTAATGTCATTAGGTGCTGGCTTCTGTGGGATTATAATTTCTATTATTCTTTCTATATTAGGACATGTAGAGGTCTCAACAACCGTTTATGTGGTTTTAGGTACGATGTTTATATTTGTTACCCATATCTCGAATTTAAAACGTTTATATAGAGGTGAGGAACCAAAAATAGGTTTAGGGGGAGATCGAAAGGTAAGTAATTAAATCGTGCATTTTTGTGTGGTTGGTGCAACTTCCTGGGGACTAACATTAGCTAATTTATTAGCTAAAAATGATGCTGTAGTTAGTGTTTTAACACGTGGCAAAGATGAAGCAAATCAGATCAATAGCAGCCGAGGTTTAGAAAGAATCCCTGACTTAGTGCTGTCTCCGTTGATATCTGCGATTTCATCCAATGATATGTCTACTAGTTTCGATGGTTTGGTTGTGGCAGTTCCTGCACAAAATTTCCGAAAATCTATTCAGGATAGAAAAATTTTAAGAGATTTACCAATTCTGAGCGCTTCTAAAGGAATTGAGGCTGAAACGCTATCGCTTATGAATGAGATTTTGATTGATGAAGGATGGTCTCCTGACGATGTTAGTGTACTTTCTGGACCAAACTTTGCTCGTGAGATTGTGCAGGATTTACCTGCTCTTGCCGTGGTTGCATCACAATCAAGATTACAAGCTAATTTTTGGCAAAATGGATTAAGTAGTGATTCTTTCCGTGTGTATACCTCCTCGGATGTCGTAGGGGTTGAGATATCTGGAGCTCTTAAAAATGTTATTGCAATAGCTACGGGTGCTGCCTTTGGCATGGGGTTTGGCATAAATACTTGCTCTGCCTTGATGACAAGAGGGTTATCTGAAATAACTCGCTTAGGTAAATCGTTAGGGGCATCTTCTGAAACATTTCTAGGTCTTGCCGGAGTAGGAGATTTATCCGCATCATGTTTTTCTCCATTAAGTCGAAATTTTCAATTAGGTAAAAAGATTGGAGAAGGACAAGATCCGCAGAAAGTAATTTTCGAATTTAATGAAGTAGTAGAAGGATTCACTACAACTTCTGTTGCCTTAGAATTAGCACAGAAGCAAAATATTGATATGCCTGTTATCGCTGGAGTTGCAGCTGTCTTAGCTGGTCGAATCTCGCCAAGGGAAGCCGTCGAATTTTTATTAACTCGTGATTTAAAATCGGAAGATTAAGTACCCCTAAATGGATAATACAGAGCCTAATGAATACAACGGGAAATATAAGCTTGGGAAACAGGTAGGGTCTGAATCTTTCAATGAAATGATTGATGAGCTTATACACGGAGGGAATCCTAGTGAGATTGATGTGCAGCGTTTTTCTGATCTTGATTTGCAAAATGTAGAATCTTTAAAACTAACATGGCTGAAGATACCCAAAGAAACACGTAAAACAATTGTTTTGAAAGCTATTCAATTATCGGATGAAAGTATTGATTATGAATATAGTCGTTTTGCGAGGATTGTTTTTGATGACACCGATCCGATAATTCGAAGAGCTTCCATAGAATTGGTTCGAGAAACAGAGGACCGTATAACCGCACGTTGCCTAAGGGCTTTGTTAGTGGATCCGGATGAAGAAGTTGCAGCTGCAGCTGCGGAAGCACTAGGCAGTTATGTACTACTTACTGAGACGAGTTTATTTGATAAGGAGGAAGGCTCAAAAATAGTCGCAGCTTTGCGAGAGGCAACTTCTCAAGATAAACCTGTGGAATTAAGATCTGGCGCAATAGAATCGCTCGCTTCAAGAGATTTTGATTGGATTTCCCCCTTGATAATGGATGCATATTATGACTCTGATGAACGCATGAGGTTATCAGCAGTCAGGGCAATGGGTAAGACAGCTTCGAGTAGCTGGCTTGAGTATATTTACGAGCAGCTTGAAGTTGAAGACCCGTTTTTTAGGCTTGAGGCAGTTTTAGCGATTGGTGAGATTGCTGATGAAAGTTCTCTAGATAGTCTGAGTATTCTTTTTGAGGATGAAGATGCAGAGATAGCAGAAACAGCAGTTGAAACGGTTGCACTTATTGGAGGAGAAGTAGCAGTAAGTGTATTAACAGAATTTTTGGAAAGAGCAGATGAAAAGTGGACTCTTGTATTAGAGGACGCTATTCAGACTGCTTCTGGGCAAATAGGGGACAGTCCTTTGAATACTGCTGGTCAATTTGAATGAAAAAGCAAAAAACTCATGAGGCCCTTTCTGCTGGTGGTGTAGTTTGGAGAAGGAGTGGCCTTACAACTGAAATTGTTCTCGGCTATGTTGCAAAAGAAAACCGTTGGGGCTTACCAAAGGGGACAACCGAAGAAGGTGAGACGCTTGTTGAAACTGCTTTACGTGAAGTCCAGGAAGAGACGGGCTTATTAGTGGAACTTGGAGAAAAGATAGGAGTAATTGAATATTGGTTTACTTCGAATCAAAAAAGATTCCATAAGTGTGTGCATCACTGGTTAATGCAGCCAGCTCAAGGGGATTTTTTAAATAGGGATTATGAGTTTGATGAAGTTACTTGGAAACCAATAACTGAAGCTTATTCTTTGCTTACCTTTGAAACAGAAAAAGAAATTCTTGAGAAAGCAGAGAAGATGCTAGAGGGATAAGTGGAATTTAAAGAAACTCTTGCTGAGACAAACCGACTACGACTTAGAACTAAGGAGGTTGAGGATGCTTCTAATGATTATCGTTGGAAATGTGACCCTGAAATTGCTAGATATGAGGGATCGCTTCCCTTAGTCCAATCGTATTACGTTTTTTTGCGAAGATATGCAAATGAAATAAATACAATTGATAAGAATCGTAGAACATTGGCAATTGATACAAAGGAAGGGCAGCAGATAGGTAATATCATGTATTACAATGCGCGTCATTCTGTAGGCGAAGCAGAACTCGGGATTTTGATAGGAGAGGCTGCCTTCAGAGGACATGGTTATGGATTTGAAGCAATAGTTGGTTTTTTGAGATTAGTTTTTGAATCAGAAATGTTTAATTTGATCTATTTGCATTCTCTAGATTGGAATACTCGTGCACAAAAATGTTTTGAAAACGCTGGTTTTTCACTTGTGGATAGAGTTACTCGTAGAGGGCATTCCTTTGTACGCATGGAAACTACACGGGAAAAATGGAAAATGCTTGATCTTGAAGGTTATTTTTCGAAACTAAAATAATTATTTGTTATACAGTTGGGTTATCACCGGCGACTGTAGTTCTTCGCATATCACGACTTTCTTCCGTGTCGTTATATCGCCTCACTCTATGCATGGTTTGCCGGTTATCCCACATAACCAAATCATATTTTTGCCATTTATGCGCGTAGACAAATTCTCGTTGAGTAGCATGTTCATTTAATTCGAATAATAAAGAGCGCGCTTCTGGTATATCCCATCCCACAATCGCACCGGCATGAGCTGATAAAAATAGAGATTTACGTCCTGTAGTAGGGTGAATTCTTACTAAGCGTTGTTGAACTGGTTGAAAATTATCACGTTCTTCTGCACTGAAGTCACTAAACCCTATAGTTGCCCGGGAATAAAGAGTGGAGTGTTCACAAATTAAGTTTTCTATAAGGTTTTGCATTTGATTATCTAATCTCTCATAAGCAGTTTGCATATCAGCAAACTCTGTATTTCCTCCTTTGCTTGCAATTGTTCTAGCTGAAAGCAAAGAGAATTTTGCAGGGATTTTGCGAAAGGAACTGTCTGAGTGCCATAATTGATTAGCTAAATTAAAAAGTCTTCGTCTTGAATCTTTTTTGAAAAGGTCTCCTTTTTCATCAATATTTGAAACGTCTGCAATATTTGGTGATGTAAGCCTGCGCTCATCAGGTTTAGTAATATTACTTTTCGAACTAGGCTGCTCGAGCTTGCCAAAAGTTTTACTAAAATTTAGCTGCTGCTCATCGGTAATATTTTGGTTATGGAACACTAGAACCCCTAGCTGTTCGATTGCTTCATTTATCGCTTGCAGATCAATTTCTTTAACAGGTTCCCGTAGATCCAGATCTCTTACTTCCCCTACAAAATCGGCAACAATAGGTTCAATTTCCATATTTAATCTTTTAAATTCTGCGCCTCTAATATTGCATTAGCGATTAATTTTGTATGGGGATAAGGTTTCCATCCTTCTGGTGTGTTATAAAAACGCGTTCCTGTTTGAACCTCTTCAGGTGGCCTATCTCCATATTCGACATCTTTTCCTTCAACTCGAATGCTGGGTGTTCCCAGAAAAGATTCTTGAATTGCTTCTTCAATATCTGATATTTCCGTATACGTAATATTTACCGGTATTCCGGTTGCTTCAATAGCCAGATGTAAATTCTCTGCAGCGGGACCAGTTTTTCCAGTTTTGGAACTATAGAGATATTCGACTTCAACTTCCTTCAATGCAACCTCCGTTGGAGCAGTTATAGCATATTTTAAGAAGTATAAATTACATGATTAGTTATCTTCTAAAAAAACTATAGTTACTCCATCACCACCTTCATGCCCAAGAGGTGATTCATACTTCTTGACCAAAGGGTGTCTGTTAAGTGTTTCGCGAATTGCTGCGCGTAGTGCTCCGGTGCCTTTCCCATGTATTAAACGAATAGTAGATAGACCTTCATTAAATCCATTATCAATGATCGTAATCGTACTTAGACATGCTTCTTCAACTCGTTGCCCACGGATATCGACTTCGCTAGATAGGTTTTTTGCCGATATAGATTTATCGAATCTTTCGGCTAGTGTTTGTTGAGTAGGCCGTTCTATTTTTTCTATACGTTCGGTTGCAACTTTAATACGCATTGAGCCGAATGCAATTTCAACTCTTCCATCTGCCTGTACTTTACCTAGTGCTTCACCATATTGATGTATATCTTTCACATAAACGCGGTCTCCGGTATTGATAAAGTTACCTGTTGAAGCTAACGATGAGTCATCCTTAATAGGTTGAGAGATCTCCTGAAGATATTTAGAAAAGTCTAGTATTTCATTAGATATTTTTATATTTTGATCACTTGTATTAGATCTTTTTGTTCTATTAGTTTTTTCTAAAATTCGCCGTGCTTTTTTTAGAATTTCAGAAGCTGTAGATTTAGCCTCAAGTAATAACCCAGAATATTCATTTTCGAATTCTTTTCTTTGCGTAGCCAGCTCTACTTTTTCTTCCTCTAACTTTTTCTTTATTTTTGAGGCTTCTTTTTTTAATTCTTGTGCACTTGTAAGTTCGGAACGTATTTGCACGAAAGTAGATTCTATTGTTTTCTGCTCAGGAGTAATTTCCAATGATGCTTTATGTAAGACTTCTTCGTCTAACCCAAATCTTTTGGCGATAGAAAATGCATTTGATTCGCCAGGAAAACCAATTTCTAGTTTAAAAGTAGGTTGAAAAGTTTTTGTATCAAATTGAACTGAAGCATTTCGGATTCGATTATTTTTTAAAGCAAGTGTTTTTAATTCACCATGATGTGTGGTGGCGACAACGGTTACTTTTCGCTCAAGAAGGACCTCTAGTATGCCTTTAGCTAAGGCAGCCCCTTCTGTTGGGTCTGTTCCTGCTCCTAATTCATCTAATAGAACAAGTGAATTTGAATTACTTTCGTCAATAATTTTTTTAATATTTGTTATATGTGATGAAAATGTTGAAAGTGACTGTTCGATAGATTGCTCGTCACCTATATCTGCAAAGATACGTTCATAAACCTTGAAGCTACTACCTTTCTCACAGGGAATTAATAAACCTGACTGAACCATGAGGGCAAATAATCCTAAAGTTTTCAGTGCTACTGTTTTTCCACCAGAATTTGGACCAGTTATTAATAGGCAAGGTTCATCTTCTCCAACATCAATATCTAAAGGCACTGCTATATCCTTTAATAGCGGATGCTTGCCACCTTTAATATTTATTTTCCCCGTTTTACACAACCAAGCTTGATTTCCTTCTGGAGTTGAACAATTCAGTTGTTTCGCTAACCTTGCTTTTGCTTGAAGCAGATCTAAGAAGCTAAGTATTTCAATTGCTTCGTTGATTATTAAACGGTATGTATCTAATAAACTCGTTGTATTCTTTAAGATTCGTGTAATTTCACGTTCTTCAGCAACTTTTAATTCTTTCAGCGAATTACCTAATTCCACTAGTGTTAGTGGTTCTATAAATGCAGTAGCCCCGCTTGCAGAAATATCGTGAACAATTCCTTCAATTTGTCCCCGGAAGTCATTTTTGATTGGGATAACTTTTCGATTATTTCGTTCGGTTATTAAATCTTCCTGGGCATAACCACGTGCTAATGCATTTTTTAAGATCAAATTTGCTTTTTGATTTAACACTTGTTCTTCTGAAATTAAATTTGTCCGGATTGTAGAAAGCCTAGGAGATGCATAATTTGAAATTTCACCCCGGGGCGTAATAATGCGCTCGATTTCCTTTACAACTTCAGAGAAGTTACCAATATTTGCACAAATGGAATTTAGATTTGGAACGTCAGAAGATGCGCGGGTAACTGTTTTATGTGTATATGTGATTGTACGTAAAGTGTTAGCACACGTTTGTAATTCACTAGCAGTTAATTTTTTTCCAATCGAAGCAGATTGCAAGGCTGGCCTAATATCATCAATATGACCAATCACATTTCCATCAATTGAGTCAAGTAAGCAAATCATCTCAAACGTTTCCCTTTGCGATTGCTTAACTAATTCAAATTTAGAGAAAGGTTTCAAATTAAAAGCTAACTCATTGCCACGAGCAGAAACTGTTTCATTACCTAGCAGCTCCAGTATTTTTGGATATTCTAAGACGTTGAGAGTATGTGTATCCATGATCTGCTCTGATGATGACATGAATTACAAATCCTTTTGTCTCACTAAGTTGTAAGAAACTAGTATCCTGATAACTGTAGCTGATGCAAAGGATTTGTAATAATGCCTTTTAAAAAAGTTTTGGTAGCAAACCGTGGGGAAATTGCTATAAGGATCATTCGTGCTTTACGAGACTTAGGTATCCAGTCGGTTGCAATTTATAGTGAAGTGGACCGACTTTCTCGTCATGTTCGGTATGCCGATGAAGCGTACCTACTAGGGCCTGCAGCTGCGAACCTGAGCTATTTAAATATTGAGAAAATTATAGACGCAGCATTAACTTCAGGTGCAGATGCGATACACCCTGGTTATGGTTTTTTGTCTGAAAATGCTAGTTTTGCTGAAAAGTGTGTTGAGGCGGGACTTGCTTTTATCGGTCCATCTGCAGATGCAATTAAATTATTAGGAGATAAAGCAAAAGCAAGAGAGTTGGCTCGTACTGCCGATATTCCGGTGATTCCAGGATCGTCGGATTTTACTGAAGTAGAGGAGGCTTTTTTGTTAGCAGAAGATTTAACATATCCACTTGCTGTAAAGGCATCCTATGGTGGTGGAGGCCGAGGTATACGATTTGTTGAGTCAAAGGCCGAGTTGGAATCGGCTGTATTAATTGCTCAAAAGGAAGCGGTTGCAGCTTTTGGTAACGGTACTCTTTATCTTGAGTCACAGCTTCAAAATGTGAAACATATAGAAATACAGATCATTGCAGATCATTTTGGAAATATCGTCCCATTAGGCGAGAGGGAATGTTCAATCCAGAGACGAAATCAAAAACTAATTGAAGAGTGTCCCAGTGCTGCTATTACACCTAATCTAAGGCGGACGTTGAGCCGAGCTGCAGTTCGTTTAGCACGAGAGGCGAATTATACAAATGTGGGAACCGTAGAGTTCTTATTAACGCCAGAAAAAAAGTTTTATTTTTTAGAGATGAATACAAGGCTACAAGTTGAGCATCCTGTTACTGAATTTACTATGGGTATTGACTTGGTTAAAGATCAAATTGCAGTTTCGGCTAATGAAGAGC
>CAYFHW010000039.1:0-13048 GCA_964343095.1 uncultured Anaerolineaceae bacterium
TCTCTGCCACTGCCAGCACCTTTCACATATACCTCAATGGTTTGCATACCATTATCCATGGCTTTCCTTGCTGCAGTCTCTCCTGCAAGTTGCGCAGCAAATGGGGTACTTTTACGCGAACCTTTAAAACCATTTGCACCCGATGATGACTGAGCAATTACATTCCCATTAGGATCAGTAAGAGTTACTATTGTGTTATTAAATGAACTCTTCACGTAAGCGCGACCACGGGGAACAGATTTTTTCTCACGTTTTTTAGGCATTCATTTACCGTCCTAAGTTGTAGCAGTTGCACGGCGACGACCAGCCACTGTCTGTCGCTTTCCACGCTGCTGTCGCGCATTAGTGCGAGTACGTTGACCACGCGTTGGCAAATTCCTACGGTGACGTTGGCCACGGTAGCAATTTATTTCCATAAGCCGGGTTATATTCTGACGCACTTCACGTCGAAGATCGCCCTCAACCTGATAGTTATTTTCAATAAATTCCCGGATACGTACAAGTTCAGCATCTGTAAGATCGCCTGCCTTAGTATCGAGAGAAACATCTGTAGACGAAAGAATTGTCTGGGACCTTTTAAGTCCTATTCCATGTATGTACGTCAACGCGATCTCTACACGTTTTTCATTCGGAACATCAACACCAGAAAGACGAACCATTACTTACCTTTTTCTCCTACAATCCTTTATCCTTGGCGCTGCTTGTGCCTTGGATTCTCACAAATAACTCGCACACGCCCATGCCTTCGTATGATTTTGCATTTATCACACCTTCGTTTCACAGAAGCACGGACTTTCATATCACATAAACCTCTCTACTATTATAAACATCACGGAAGAGTAAGGACTTCAGCTTCCTGACCCTCTCGAATAGCAATAGTATGTTCGAAGTGGCATGATAACGTACCGTCTGCAGTCCTTACCGTCCAGCCATCTTCACACTCATAAGTCTCAGGAGCGCCTACATTTACCATCGGTTCAAGAGCCAAAACTAGACCATGTCGTAAACGAGGTCCCTTGAACGCCAATCGGTAATTCGGCACCTGAGGCTCTTCATGCATTTCTCGGCCAACACCATGACCAACATAATTTGTAACAATGGAGTAATTAGATGTAGATGCCAAAATAGATTCCTCGATAGCAGTACAAATATCATTTAGGTGATTTCCGGTCTGCGCCGCTTTTATACCTGCAAATAAAGATTCCTCTGTTACTTTCAATAAATTTTTTGCTTCGTCTGATATTTCACCAACTGGAACTGTTATAGCAGAATCCCCAACAAAACCTTTGTAAGTTGCTCCTAAATCGAAGGTAACTATGTCACCTTCGTTAAGAACACGATCTGCAGGAATACCATGAACAAGTTCATCATTCACACTTGCGCAAACATTTGATGGGTACGGGGGGAACTGGGGACCAGGCTTGTAATTGCGAAAGGTTTCAATTGCACCACGACGCTTAAATTCTTCCTCTACAAAAGATTCGATTTCTAAAATATTAACGCCTGGCCGAACCATCTCACGAATCTGCTGAAGTGTTTGGCCAACTATCTGACCGGCCTCCCTCATAATTTTGACTTCGTCATCAGACTTAATAATTATGGTCACAGTTGTAACACTCCCAAAAGATCAGCAGTAACTTCATCCAACCCACGTGTCCCATCAAATTCACTTAGCAAACCAGCATCTTTGTAGTGGTCAATTAGCTCAATTGGAGGTTTCATAGTCTCCAACCTGCTACGCACTACATCAGGCTGATCATCATCTCTCTGATAAAGCTCACCGGAACAGGAATCACAAACCCCCATTTTTTCTGGCGGATCATTTTTTTCATGGTAAACAGCTCCACATTCCCTACATAGCCAACGACCACTTAACCTAGCAACAAGCTCATTATCTGGAACGGAAATTAGCAATGCGTGCATAATAGAGTCCCCACGGTTGGCAAGTGCATCATCTAAAGCTTTCGCCTGAACAAGATTGCGCGGAAAACCATCAAACATGGCCCCAGAAACAGCGTCACTACGATTGATTCGCTCTAGAATCATTTGAATTGTTACCTCATCTGGAACAAGCTCACCTTTATCCATAAAAGTTTTTGCTAAAACACCCAACTCTGTCTCATTTTTTACATTTTCTCGAAACATGTCACCCGTCGATAGATGAAGCAAACCGGTACCATCTGCAATACGTTGCGCTTGGGTCCCTTTACCTGCACCGGGAGGGCCTAATAAAACAATAAACATTAGTTGATAAACCCTTCATAATTTCGCATAACCAACTGCGATTCGAGCTGTCTCATAGTATCCAACACTACAGCTACTACAATCAGGAAACCCGCACTCGAAATAGTCATTGCCTGAACATTTGTCGCTAACCCTATAAAAAATGGAGAAATCGCAACGAGGCCCAAAAACAACGCACCTCCCCAAGTAATACGCGTGACTACTCTTAGAAGATATGCTTCTGTTGGTGGACCTGGTCTAATACCAGGAATAAACGCTCCTTGCTGTTGAAGGTTTTTCGAGATGTTCTGCTGCTGATATTGAATAATTGTATAAAAAAACGTGAAAACTAAAACTAACCCAAAGAGAACTGCCCAATATAGGCCTTTTCCGCCACCACCTCGACCTCCCTGGAACTGATCTATAAAAAAGTTTGCCACGCTTTCAATCCATCCACCCGCACTTACAAAATAACCTGCCACCACCGCCGGAAGAATCATGATTGAGAAAGCAAAAATCAAAGGAATCATCCCGGCCATATTCACTTTTAGAGGAATGAAACTTTGACCTTGTTGACGATACATGCGGCCACCACGAAAAGAAGAGCGTGCATACTGAACTGGTATTCTTCGTTGAGCTTCTTGGAAGAATACTATGAAAAAAGTTAGCGCTAAGGCAATGATCACAATCGCTGCTATCGCAATAATTGAGGACGTTGAAATATTGGGGATAAGTCCAGGCAAAGTAGCAACAATACCTCCAAAAATAATAAGCGAAATACCGTTACCAATACCATTTTCTGTAATTAACTCACCCAACCAAACCAAAAACATAGTTCCCGCGGTGAGGGTAATTAACGTTGCAACTGTACTAAAAACATCATTCTCAAAACCAAAACCCTGTATAACAGGTACGTTGCTGTTACTGTTTATAAAAATTATTTGGCCATAACCCTGTACAAGAGCTAAAGGAACCGCGAGCCAATGCGTATAAAGTTGAATCCGGCGTCGGCCCTGTTCACCCTCCTCCGATAGCGCACGTAGCCTACCCACTAATGGGGTCAAAATATTCATTATGATCGACGCCGTGATAAATGGATATACACCGAGAGCCGCGACACTAAGATTTTGTAATGCCCCACCAGAAAAAATACTCAGAAAATCTAGTACCGCATTACCCTCGAAGGCTGCAGAGAGGGCATCCCTATCTACATTAGGAACAGGAACATGAGCAACAAATCGAAAAACCAAAAGCATTGCAAGTGTAAAAAGTAACTTTTTCCTTACGTCCGGCTGTCTAAAAGCATCCACCATTGCCTGGAACAACTGTGGACGATTGGACTCAGTTGCCGATCTAGTTGCCATATAGTTTGGTCAACCCTTTCAATTTAATCGCTTTCACTGCTTTCGGTACTACTGAGCACCTCTTGCCCGTTTTGAGCATCTAGCAAGCTAATTTGACCACCAGCAGATTCGACTTTCTGACGAGCAGCAGCACTAATCTTATGGGTAGAAATATTTAGAGGGTGAACTAAATCACCTCCTGCAAGAATTTTCACTGGCTGCCTAAGATGTCGTAATACGCCAGAAGCAAGCATTGATTCTGGTGTCACAGTATCACCAGAATCAAAATGTTCAGACAAGGTGCCTAAATTAACAGGCTGGTACTCCGTCCTCCACTTGTTATTAAAGCCTTTTAATGTATGCATCCGACGGATAAGTGGCATTTGACCACCCTCAAATCCTGGGCGTACGCCGCCGCCTGAGCGA
The DNA here is from genome assembly GCA_964343095.1 of uncultured Anaerolineaceae bacterium. Taxonomy (GTDB): domain Bacteria; phylum Chloroflexota; class Dehalococcoidia; order Tepidiformales; family Tepidiformaceae; genus JAKUNN01. The sequence goes on from CAYFHW010000039.1 coordinate 3,993, forward strand.
GAATTTTGCCCCTTTAAACCCCGGCCTGCATAGGTGCCCCGGCCTGCAGAATTACCTCTTCCTGCACGTGTCCTCGTTTTAGTAGAACCACGAGAAGGGCGTAGTTCATTTGCCTTCAAACTCATGAGCCTTCACCTCCATCAACATCAATTAGATGCGCAACTTTAGATATCATCCCACGAATAGCAGGGTTATCATCATGTTCAACAGTTTGATTAAGCTTTTTTAAGCCCAATTTTTTTATTGTTTCTTTCTGACTACGGTGATATCCAATAGCACTTTTTTTCCAAGTTATCAAAATTCTTCCCATACTATGAAACCTCAGCCTCATTAGTCTTTTCAGAATGTTCTGCTTGAGGTTCTTCGTCCTGACCCTGCTCTTTCTGAGCAGCAATAATAGCGAGCCTTCGCTCTCTTGCACCTCTGGGATCTTGTAAAGAAGTGAGACCTTTCATCGTTGCCTTTGCCACATTTATAGCATTTCGACTACCTAAAGATTTTGTTAAAACATCACTTATCCCAGCGGTTTCCATAATGGCACGGACTGCTCCACCAGCAATTACACCCGTTCCATGGCTTGCCGGTTTCATGATCACTTTTGCCGCACCATATCTAGCCAATGTTTCGTGCGGGATAGTACCTTGATCCATTGAAATTTCTACAAGGTCTCGACGCGCCAACGCAGAACCTTTCCTAATTGCATCGGCAACCTCATTAGCTCTACCTAATCCAAGACCTACAGTTCCTTTGCCATCACCAGCAACAATAAGGGCTGTGAAACTAAAACTTCGGCCACCTTTCACAACTTTAGCTACACGGTTGATGTATATGACCTTCTCAATCATTCCATCTTCTTCTGATTGTTCGTACTGACCCATTTAAAACTCCAATCCAGCTTCACGAGCAGCTTCCGCTAAAGCTTTAACTCGACCATGGTATTGATAACCAGCACGGTCAAAAACAATAGTCTCTATGCCATTAGCTTGAGCACGTTCAGCAATAGATTTTCCAACTAAACTAGCTCTATCCACTTTCGTTATTGCTTGTTCCGCAACAACGCTTGCGTCTCGATCACTAGCAGATGCGAGGGTTCGCCCACTCGTATCATCAATTATCTGTGCATATATATGGATAGAACTACGGAAAACATTTAAACGAGGCCGCTCAGCCGTACCACGAATACGCTTACGAACTCGAGTCTTACGGCGTCGACGAGCCTGCTGGCGACTTTCCTGCACCATTACATACCAACCTTTCCAGCCTTACCTGCCTTACGTCTCACATACTCACCCAAATAACGAATACCCTTTCCCTTGTAGGGTTCTGGAGGTCTAATCTTACGAATATCAGAGGCGACCTGTCCTACTTGTTCTTTGTCTATACCACTAACAATAATCTGAGATCCATCCACCTCAAACGTTATACCATCGGGAGCCGTTACAGTTACGGGATGGGAAAAACCTACATTCAACTGGAGTGTCGTACCTTGTAATTGAACACGATACCCAACTCCCTGGAGCTCAAGAGTACGCGTAAATCCTTCTGAAACACCTACCACCATGTTATTCAAAAGTGCACGACAAAGACCATGCAACGAACGATGCTCTGCTATATCACTGGGTCTGCTTAAAAGAATTTGCTCCCCTTCTTGACTAAAGCGAATAGCTTCGGGAAAATCTCGCTCTAGTGTCCCTTTTGGTCCCTTAACAACGATGTGATTACCATCATTAATGCTGACCTGGATATTATTGGTTATTGCGACTGGGCTACGGCCTACACGTGACATTTTCGTTCCTTACCAAACGTAACAAAGAATCTCACCGCCTACTTGGCGACGACGAGCTTCTTGTCCGGTCATAATTCCTTGTGAGGTTGAAAGAATTGCTACTCCTAAACCACCAAAAACACGAGGGATCTCACGACGTTGAACATAAACGCGGAGACCCGGTCGACTTACTCTCTTGAGGCCAGTAATCAAGGGCTTATTCGCAGGGTCATAACTAAGACATACATTCAAATCTGACTGAGCAGAATCTGCTTCACTAGAAATATCGTAATCACTTATAAAGCCTTCTTCTTTTAAAACACCTGCTATAGCAACTTTCATTTTTGAAGAGGGAATACTCACTTTTTCATGACGAGACGTTGTACCGTTTCGAATTCTCGTAAGCATATCTGCAATGGGGTCACTCATACTCATTTTTGACTCCTACTTTACCAACTTGATTTCGTGACACCTGGAAGAAAACCACGATGTGCCATTTCTCTAAATGTTATTCTTGACAGTCCAAACTTTCGGATATATCCACGTGAACGACCAGTTACCTCACAGCGGTTTTTTAAGCGAGAAGGACTACTGTTAAGAGGTAATTTCGCAAGTTCAAATTGAATTCGTGCGAGCTCTGCAGGGTTACCTGCAGCAGCTTTGCGCTCAGCTTTTAAAGCATCTCGTTTCTGTACGTACTTGGAGTACATATTTTTTCGTTTTGAATCTCGAGCTATTTGACTTTTCTTTGCCATTTTTAATCCTAATTCTTCACGAAAGGCATGCCGCACAATTCAAGTAAACGGCGCCCCTCATCATCAGTTTTAGCGGTCGTTACAATTGTGACTTGCAAGCCACGAACACGGTCAATTCGGTCAAATTCAATTTCTGGGAAAATTAATTGCTCACGAATACCAATACTGTAATTACCTCGTCCATCAAAAGCATTTGGGTCTAACCCACGAAAATCTCGAATAGAAGGAAGTGCTGCCGAAATTAGACGATCAACAAACTCGTACATCCTGTTTCCTCGCAAAGTAACAAAAAGTCCAATCGGGCTACCCTCACGAAGCCGAAAATTGGCTATGGATTTCTTTGCACGCGTTATAACAGGCTTTTGTCCGGTTATGGAAGAGATATCTTCAGCAGCTCGATCTAAACTATTTGCACTAGTAAGCGCCTCACCCATTCCGATATTCACAACTACTTTAACCAACTCAGGAACTTGCATAGGATTAGAGTACTTGTAGTGCTCCAGAAGCTGAGGCTTGATCTCTTCACGATACCGAAGAAGGAGGCGCGGAGAACTTACAGTAGTCATTCAATCACCTCACCTGTCTTCTTACTAACGCGCACCGTAACACCTTCAGAATTTTTTTGAAAACCAACTCTGGTTGGTTCATCAGTATTAGGATCTATCAACATGACATTGCTTATATCGATTGGCGCTTCACGCTCAATAATTTGCGATTGTTCATTTGCAGAACGAGCCCTCTGATGCCTCTTAATAAGATTGACACCTTCGACAATTACACGTCCATGCTTACGAATAACCTGACGAACAAGACCCCTAGCTCCCCGATCTTTACCGGACAAAACAACAACCCTATCACCTGACTTGATACGTGCTGACATTAAAGAACCTCCGGTGCAAGAGAAACTATTTTCATGAAATTTCGATCACGAAGTTCACGTGCAACCGGACCAAAGATTCGCGTTCCGGCTGGATTTTCACCATCTGCGGCTAACACCACTGCAGCATTCTCATCGAAGCGTATATAGGAGCCATCGGGCCGACCATATTCTTTCGCCGTACGTACAACAACTGCACGAACAACATCACCTTTTTTGACTTCAGAATTGGGCTGCGCGGATTTAACAGAGGCCACAATGATATCACCCGGCCTTGCATACCTGCGACGTGTCCCTCCTAGCACACGAATACACAACAACTGTCGTGCCCCAGAATTATCTGCAACCTTCAATCGAGACTCTTGTTGAATCACGACTCAACCTCCTCTACAACATCCGCATCCTCATTAGCTTCTTCCTTCAAGGCAACGCCTACTTCCTCCACTTCATCCTGCTTACCTTCTTCAATTTCACGACCAATATCAGATGGTGAGATCTCTGCAATATCTCCTCTGCGAACGACTTCAATCACCCGCCAACGCTTACTTTTAGATATGGGCCGGCATTCTTGAATTCTTACAAGATCACCAATAGCACAGTCGTTTACTTCATCATGCGCTTGATACTTCGAATGCCGTGTAATTACTTTTTTATAGCGGGGGTGTTGCTTACGACGAGAGACATTAACAACTACTGTTTTGTCCATTTTGTCACTAACCACAAAACCTTCAAGAATACGCTGCGTCATTCATTGACCTCCGATACCGGTACTGTTTCAACCTCATTTTCCTGCAACTGTCGCTCTCGTTTAATAGTTCGTAATCTTGCAATAGTTCGACGAGCCGTTCGTAAAGTACGGTAATTTTCGAGTTGACGTGTAGCATGCTGAAATCTCAGTGTAAAAAGACTTCTATACGCCTCATTAATCTCATTATCAAGTCGTTCATCATCCCATTCTCGAATATCATTTGAGGAAATTTCAGGCATTAGATCACCAACTCATCCCGTCTTACGACTTTTGTTTTAATTGGAAGTTTATGTGCTGCAAGCCGAAGAGCTTCTCGTGCAACTTCCTCAGGAACACCAGAGATTTCAAATAGAATACGATCTGGCTTTACAACCGCTACCCAACCCTCAGGAGCACCTTTCCCCTTACCCATACGAGTCTCTGCAGGCTTCTTTGTGAAAGTCTTATCCGGGAAAATACGTATCCAGACTTTCCCTCCTCGTTTCATCTCGTGAGTTAAAGCACGACGAGCAGCTTCTATTTGTCTTGAATCTATCCAGGCCGGCGCTTGTGCTTGTAAGCCCCATTCGCCAAAAGAAATCACGTTACCGCGAGCAGCATGACCACGCATACGACCTCGATGATGTTTACGATATGCCGTTCGGCTTGGTTGTAACATCAGGCGTCACCTTCCTCATCAGCATTAGCACGTGCTACGGCTTCTTGCTGTTCAACACTAATAGTAACTTGCCCTGAATCGGGTTCAGTAACAGTAACTGCTTCACCTTCACTTGCAGCTACATCTTCGTCCTCAAAAAGATCGACAAGAGGTTGCTGAGCCTCTACATCTTCAGGCATCAAATCACCTTTATAAATCCACGTCTTCACACCAATACGCCCAAAGGTCGTATGTGCTTCCGCCAAACCATAGTCAATATCTGCACGTAAGGTATGTCGTGGTACTCGTCCTTGCGTTTCCGTTTCGCTTCTCGACATTTCAGCCCCTCCTAGGCGACCAGAAACACTAATACGAATTCCTTGGGCACCACGTTGCATTGTCCTCTGTACGGCTTGTTTAACGGCACGTCTAAATGCAACACGCCTTGTTAACTGCTCAGCAACAGAACGAGCAACAAGCAGGGCATCCAATTCAGGAGTACGAATCTCCTGAATATTTACTCTTATACGGCCACCTGTCAGTTTTTCAAGATCTGTTCGCAATTCTTCAACTCGAGTCCCTTGCCTTCCAATAACAACACCTGGCCTAGACGTATGAATAGTTACAGTTATTAAATTCGCATTTCTATCAATTTCTATGCGGCTTATACTTGCATCAGGGAGACCATCGGTAATAAAACGCCTGAGATCACGATCCTTACCAAGAAGATTTCTATATTCCTTTTTTTCCGCAAACCATTTTGATTCCCAATCATAAATGACACCTAACCGAAAACCGTGCGGATTAACTTTTTGTCCCATTACTGAACCTCGCGTTGATCAACAATAATTGTGATATGACTATGCCTACGAAGTCGGGGGGCAGCTCGTCCACGTGAACGTGCCTTATATCTCTTCATAGTTACCCCATCCCCTGCATATGCTTGCTTTATATACAAACTATCGATATCCAAAGAAAAATTATTTTCAGCATTTGAAGCAGCGGATAATACTGTTTTCGCAACAGTACGCGCATGAGGTGAAGGCACATAGCGAAGTAACGCCAAAGCTTCATCAACTGTAAGCCCTGGCAAACGCTTAAGAATAAGCCTTACCTTTCGAGGTGATACATGAACCCCACGTGAAATTGCGCGAACTTCCATTTTAAATGAGCCTCGTCTGTCGATCACTACGGCCTATATGGCCTCGGAATGTACGAGTTGGAGCAAACTCACCTAATCTATGCCCAACCATATTTTCAGTAATGAAAACAGGCATATGACGCCTGCCATTATGAACCGCAATAGTTAAACCAATCATCTCAGGAAGAATCGTAGAAGCTCGTGACCACGTTTGAATAACCTCACGCTGATCAGAGGCGCGCGCTGCAACAACCTTTTTATAGAGTGATGGATGAACAAATGGACCTTTTTTTGTTGAACGTGACATAAAAACCTACTTTTGGCGACGCCTAACTATAAATTTACCCGTCGTCTTATTACGCCTTGTTCGATAGCCTAATGTCGGCTTACCCCAAGGTGTTTTTGGACTAGGCATACCGATCCCGGCTCGCCCTTCTCCTCCTCCATGTGGATGATCAACAGGATTCATTACTGAACCTCGTACCTGTGGCCGTCGTCGTCGATGCCTACTGCGCCCAGCCTTGCCTAATTTTATTAAACCATGCTCAATGTTTCCGACCTGCCCTATAGTCGCCATGCATTCAATTCGTACTCGCCTCATTTCACTACTAGGTAATCTGAGTAGTGCGTACTCACCTTCTTTTGCCATTAATTGAGCAGATGCACCAGCTGTTCTAACAAGCTGGCCACCACGACCAGGGGTTAATTCCACATTGTGAACTTGAGTACCCGTCGGCATATTAAGTAATGGCATCGCATTGCCCGCGCGCAACTCTGCATCTGGACCACTCATCAACATGTCATCTACAGCAAGCTGGTTAGGTGCGAGAATGTAACGCTTCTCTCCATCGGCATAGTGAAGAAGCGCAATTCTTGCACTTCTATTTGGATCGTACTCAATTGAGGCGACACGAGCTGGGACACCATGCTTTTCACGTTTCCAGTCAATACGACGATATAATCGCTTGTTACCGCCTCCTCGATGACGAACAGTAAGACGCCCTTGGTTATTCCGACCAGCATGACGTTTCTTTAACGATTCAACCAGAGAGCGTTCCGGACGCTTTTTCGTTAACTCTTCAAATGTGTGGCCACTAGCATTTCTTCTGCCTGGCGTAGTCGGTTTAAATTCTTTAATTGGCATAACTACACACCCTCAAATAATTCAATGGAGTCGCCTGGCTTGAGCGTGACAATAGCCTTTTTCCAGTCCGGACGTTTGACAAGACTTCGCCCATAACGACGCCTTTTACCTTTAACAACCATAGTGTTCACACGAAGCACATTGACATCAAAAACAAGCTCCACAGATTCCTTAACTTGTGTTTTATTAGCACGAAGATCAACTTCGAAAACGTACTGATTCCTACCGGCTAGTGTTGTACTTTTCTCAGTAACTAATGGTCTTAACAAAACAGAATACGGATGGATCTCTTGTGGCATTATTTTGCATCCTTCGTAGAGGCAATTGCAGCAGCACGTGTACGGGATGGCTTTAGATTTTCAGCTCCCCACAAATCCTCAACCTTCGGTACAACATCTTCAGTAAAAAGCACATCATGTGCATCCACAAGGTCAGCCACATTCAAGTTTTCGGAGGACAACACAGATACTGCAGCAACATTACGGGCAGCCCTACGCAAATGAATATCACTTGCATCACAGACGATTAAAACGCCCCGATCAGCTTCTAAATTCTTTAATACCTCAGCAACAAAACGTGTTTTAGGATCCTCAGGTGATAAATCTCGAACTATACGCAAACTCTTATCAATAGCATGACTGCTTAGGGCAGAGCGAATAGCGAGACGTCGCATCTGGATGGGAAAACGCTTGGCATGATCACGTGGCGTCGGCCCATGTGCAACACCACCACCAACACGAACCGGACTACGACTGGAACCTACACGAGCACTACCAAAACCCTTCTGCCTACGCAATTTTCTTGTTGAACCACGAACCTGTCCTCGCGACTTTGTACTGGCTGAACTTGCACGTCTATTGGCAAGTTGCGCAACATATGCTTGATGTAAAACTGAACGATTAGGCTCGATTCCAAAAACATCATCAGAGACTGTCAGTTCTTCTAATACAGAGCCAGTAATATCAACAACGGGAAGCTTCATAGAACTGTTACCCTTCCCTTCGACGTCTTCCGAACCCGAACAGACACTCCATTAGGACCAGGAACAGAACCCGCAACAAAAATTACATTGCGGTCAACATTTATTTGAACTACCTCTAAGTTAAGAACAGTAGAACTCTTACTCCCCATATGACCTGCCATACGAGTTCCTTTAAAAACTCGACCAGGTGTTGTCCCTGCACCAATAGAACCTGGCGCTCGGTGACGATCACTTTGCCCATGGGTTTTCGGACCACCATGGAAACCATGACGTTTTACAGTTCCAGCGAAACCACGACCTTTTGAAGTTGCGGTTACATCAACACGTCCACCTTCCTCAAAAACATCTGCACCGAACACATCACCCAGAGAAGGAAGCTCGTCATTTAAAAAACCGAACTCACCAAGCACAGCATGGTTCTTTGAACCAGAGGCTTGCTGATGACCAGCGTCGGGTTTATTCAGCCGTTTCTTTGTCCCATAACCTAATTGCACTGCAGTATATCCGTCTTTTTCCTGCGTTCTTAACTGCGTTACTGTACAAGGACCAACTTCAATCGCTGTGACGCCACGGCTACGCCCCTCGCTATCAAAGAGTTGAAGCATACCAATTTTTTTACCTAAAACGCCTTCTATACTCATAATTCACCTAGAGTTTGATCTCTATATCAACCCCACTAGCAAGCTGAAGACGCATCAAAATATCTACTGTCTTCGACGTCGGCTCAAGAATATCTATAAGCCTTTTATGCGTTCGAATTTCAAACTGCTCTCTCGAATCCTTAAAGACATGAGGACTGCGGATCACAGTAAACTTTTCAATGGAGGTCGGAAGAGGAATTGGGCCAGCAACAGCAGCTCCCGACCGTTCAGCAGCATCAACAATTTGTCGAGCAGAATCATCGATCAGGCGATGATCATATGCTCTCAACTTAATACGGATCTGCTGGCGCGCCATGAATAAATCCTTTCCTTATTACTCGTTAATCGAGGTGACGACCCCAGCAC
>CAYFHW010000040.1:0-12727 GCA_964343095.1 uncultured Anaerolineaceae bacterium
AACTGCGGCGCAGAAATTCCCCGCTGGTTGCGCAATCGCCTAGAGGGGTTTCGCGACGACAAAGAGAGCCTAAGAGAGTTCGGAATCGAAGTGATCACGAAGCTATGTCGCACCTTATTAGATGGCGGTGCACCAGGTCTACATTTCTACTCTATGAATCTTGCAGGCAGTGTGACTAAAATCTGGAAAAACCTCTCCTTGCCGAATAGATAATACAGCCAATGCCACATGCGTTTAACGCGACTCTACTACAAATCCACTCTTAATGTTGACTCAACGGTCGAACTTAATTCCGATGCCACCCATTATCTTGTAAATGTATTACGCCTGAAACAAGGCGACGACTTCGTTCTGTTTAACGGAAATGATGGTGACGTGCTGGGAGAGTTACGCTCCAGTGGTAAAAGAGCTGCAACCATTTACCTCAAAGAATTAATCAGAGAACCGGTTAAATCTGATCTTTATATTCATCTCGCTCTTGGCCTATCTAAAGGAGACCGCATGGACTACGCTATTCAGAAGTCCACTGAATTAGGTCTTAGCGAAATTACTCCCCTATATAGTGAATTTTCCGCAGTAAAGTTTAAAGAAGAAAAGCGTTTACAAAATAAACTAGTGCATTGGCGGCGGATTGCTGTATCTGCCTGCGAACAATGCGGTGCACAAATCCCTCCTACTGTAAATAATCCCAAAACCCTAGATGACTTCGTAGAAAAGAACTCAGAGACTACAAAGTTAGTCCTCGATGCAAGCGGTAAGGCAAAATTTCAAGACCTCGAAATTAGCAGCCAAATTGTTTTATTGATTGGACCAGAGGGTGGCTTATCAGGCAGTGAACTCAAACAAGCTCAACATAAAGGATTTATAAAAATTAGTTTGGGCCCGAGAATACTACGCACTGAAACTGCCCCAGTTGCAGCAATTGCTATTCTTCAAAACCTATATGGTGATAATTGATCTAACTAGAGTTTGATAATTGAATTGATCAAAAGCAATTTGCTACTAACCTTTATATTCATGAATGGTGCATTTAGAATGAGATTGTACCAAGAACAAGCTTTAAAACAGTTCAAGAAATCCCGTTTGAAAGTCATTCATCAAGAACGATGTTAAACTAAGGTCTTTTCTGATTTAGAGCTCCTACTGCAATGAAGATAAATTTAATTATCAATGAGATAACTCAGCAGGTGTCATCGCTTATCCCTGCCGCCAATGGCATAAGGAAAGAGCTTCGAACTAAAATTGAGGAAAGCGTAAAATCATCATTTCAAAAGCTTGATGTGCTATCTTCGGAAGAATTTGAATCCCAGGTACAAGCACTTAAGCGTGCAGAACACCGTATAGCAGAATTAGAATTACTAGTTGATGAACTGGAGAAGCGAATAGCTGGAAAAAACGTTTAGATATCCCTACTCATGAAACTTTTCATATATTAGGGCTTTTATAAGCTGCAGACTTCATTCCATTTTTTTACTGGATTAATAATCTACTTTAATTCAAGCGACTTTTAGAACTTTATATGTAAGGTACGCACTAAAATCGCTGGCGAAAAAAATGAGCTGTAATACAGCCCATTTTCTTAGCCGAAAACCTCACTGGCTGTTCTCAATCATGTACTCGACAATCGCCTTCAAATCATCATCAGTACAATCGAAGCAGAGACCTTTTGCTGGCATTGTGTTAATACCATTTATCGCATTTGCCACCACTGTATCTATCCCTTTTTCTAGTCTAGGCTCCCATTCTTCCGCCATGCCTTCGCCTACTTTTGGCGCACCCGCTGCTCCCGTGCTATGGCAGGCGAAACAGGAAGCCATATATTTTTGCTCCGCGTTAAAACCTTCACTTAGTTGAGCCAGGTCTATTGTCGGTCTTTGATCAGCTGTACTTGCAGAAAATAAAGAAGCCACAATAACGCTAGCAATGAGTTTAATAAATGATGAATTACTCATCTCTTTGACCCTAAACACTATAATACTCCTGTACAAAACTATAATTTAAATTTAGAAGAGAAAATCCACTTCGCTTATTGGGCAATCATATAATCGACGATTGCCCTTAATTCATTATCAGCACAATCCATACAAAGGCCTCTTGCTGGCATCGCATTTATGCCATTTATTACATTGGCCATTACTACATCCATGCCCTTTTCCATACGACTGTTCCATGCCTCTAGATCTCCTAGGAGAGGAGCTCCAGCCGCTCCGCTCGCATGACATGCAAAACAGCTGGTCTGATAAGTCGCCGCAGCATCAAAGTCATCGCCTTCAATGCCTAGAGCTTCATTGATATTTACGTCTTCTTGGGAATCCTCAGATGTATTTCCCTCTAGAGATTGTGCAGTATCGTCTGTATTTGTGTCTGTTATCTTAATACCAACACAATTTTGGCCCAGCAAACAAACCTGCCCGATGGGCTTTATGTTTTCTACAATTGATTGCGCAGATACTACTACGCTTTCGAGAAAAACATGGCCTAAAACCAACGCAAGTACTAAAATTTTTGCAGACTTGAAATAGCCCAAAATACCTACTCCTACACTACTAATTCCTGCAGCCTATCCCATCTATTGTAATCGCTAACCATAACGAGGGGATTATACAGAATTTATCAATTACGAAAAACGAGATTTGGGAAACGTATTAGTAATTGACCCTCTTTTTAATCACAGCAATACATGCTGCCTACGGGCTCGTTATTGAATAGTGAGGTTCAAGGGGGTTTCATGATAGAAAATTTCGTCAGGCTCTGCATCCAATCCATAACCAACTACAAAATCTACGGTTATCTCGTTAATTCCCAGTTCTGCTGCCACGAGATTCTTTATTATTTCGACTTGCTCTTCATTCTCTAGTGTCTTCCTAATTGCTGGAAAGATAATCCCAGGGCGAGTTTTAGTGTCAACAAAATCACCATTTTCATCAAGTAATAAAATCTGTTCGTCTATAACCGCAGCCACGACAATAAAGCCAGGTCTACCTTGATGGTGCAAATCAATCGAGATGGTAGCTGAAATATCTATTGAATCGGTGGACTTAAATAGGTTTCCAAATCTTTCCCCATTGGTCGCCGTAACACCTCCACTGAATATTGCGTTAGATACCCCCCCCTTTATACTGACATTACGACCCAAATTATTTGCCTCAAAGGCCGAGTAACCTGCAATTAGCTCATAGGGTCCTGTAATATCACATGCAGGTTTCATTTGAACATTCCATGTATTTATAATCAAAAAGTAGTTCCCACTTGTAAGCTCAGTAGTCAAAAATGCATTACAGTCATTAGTGATCTCTGTATCAGCGGCTAGATAATTCAAGCTTTCATCAGCAACCAATAAAACAGCCTCAAGATCATTAGAATTTACCTTAAACTCAAGCTTAGTTGGCTTATCTAACGCAAAAGAATAAAGATCTAGATAGCTATCGTCATCACTTCCCACTGTGAATTGCATTACTGTGCAATCAGGGGGTGATAATGAATTTTTAGTTATTCCGAATTTTAGAGTTTCTATTTGACAGCTTTCTTTGCCCCCATAAAGTTTCTCGACAGCTCTAATATCATCCTCTTGTAATCTATCTAGATCTCCAATAGAGGGCATCATTATCGCCGAAGTTTCATTCTCATGCTCTAGTCCGATAACGTGTCCTAGCTCGTGCAGAACGATCCTTCTAAAATCTAGAATAGGTTCGGGATAGATTTTTAGACTTCCATCGTAAATTTCAATCTTATTAGCCTGGTTTATATATATATCAGCTTCCGATATCGCGGGCGGACCAAGAAGTTGAGCTTCATACTTCAATATAGTTACTGCTAAAGTGCTTTCATCAAATTCTTGCCCACAGATATCTTCAGAAAATTTGACACCATTCAGACCATCATTTTCACATGGGTCAGCATACAACGGGTTTAAATTGAATTTGAATGGTGTTTTAGTACTCCATTCGTTTAGGGCGTCTGAGAAAGCCGCATTCCATGAGAGTCCCCCGGAATAATTAACAACAAAATCAAAATAGAAATCGGTTTTCGCGCCAATCCATTTCTTCCCGGTAATTTCATATGCGCTCAGTTTGAGTGGCAGAAATAATATTGGAAGAATTGGTAGTATTAAACGCAGCACAGAAAACAATTTTTATCCTACTAAAAAGCGTTAATAATTTGAAAAAAGCTATTCAGTCTAAATACTAGCGTATTAACTCGAATTATCGTCTCTATAAGTACCGTTAAGGATTGATTCCCACCACTCTCTATTTTCAAGATACCAATCGACGGTTTTATTCAATCCCAACAAAAAGTTGTGTTCTGGCAGAAACCCGAGCTCCCCCGATATCTTACTTATATCAACCGCGTAGCGCCGATCATGGCCAGGTCGATCCTCAACATAAGTGATAAGGTTTTCTGCAGGAAGATTGTTGGAGCATGGCGAATTAGGATAAAACTGTTTCATTTCTGGGTTCGACTCAAATTTTTGGTTAATGATTTTGCACAGCAATTTAACCAATTCAATGTTCGTCATACTACTATTGCCACCAATATTATATGTACTCCCCCTGTTTCCTTTATCTATAATTAATTCGATTGCCCTGCAATGATCTTCTACATACAACCAGTCTCGAATTTGCTTTCCATCACCATAAATAGGTAATGGATTGCCTTGAAGTATGTTCAACAGGCAAAGAGGAATCAATTTTTCCGGAAAATGGAATGGACCGTAATTATTGGAACAATTACTTGTGGTTACATTTAATCCGTAAGTTTTATGGTATGCCCTAACAAGTTGGTCCGCGGCCGCTTTACTCGCAGCGTAAGGCGAATTTGGTGCATATGGAGTCTTTTCAGTAAAAGCAGCTTCAGACGCCTCAAGTGATCCATACACTTCATCGGTTGAAACATGATGGAACAAATGATCTTCTAAATCACAATGGTCCATCCATACCTCTCGAGCCGCCTTGAGCAGGGTGTGCGTCCCAAGAATATTAGTTTCTATAAATTGATCTGGCCCCTCTATAGACCTATCTACATGGCTTTCTGCCGCAAAATGCACAATGGTATTTATCGAGTTTTTAGCTAACAGCTCTTTAACTAAACCAAAATCACATATTGATGCTTTAACAAAGTTAATCGAGCCATCGTCTATGAACTTCAATAAGTTAGATTTATTTCCAGCGTAGGTAAGATTATCTAATCCTATGATTCTATCGTTTTCGTTTCTATCTCTCCAATAATGAACAAAATTAGAACCGATAAAACCAGCTGCGCCTGTAATAAGTAAATTTCTCACTCCTCGTTACCCGCTATTCGCTCAATTACCTGCTTTAAACTTTCTTTCCAAGGTTTAGGCTCTATAGAGTATTTTTCTATGGTTAAACTTGAATCCATTACGGAATATTTAGGCCGACGAGCAGACGCTGGATATTGACTAGTGCTAATTGGAACAATTGGAATTCTTTTCTCCAGCAAACCAACGTCTAAACAATAATCCTGAATAACAAGCGCGAAATCATACCAACTTACTGACCCACTATCGCTCCATTGATAGATACCTGAAAAGGCCCCAGTCTTGAGCATGGCAAATATAAGATCTACTACCGAATCCGTACAAGTTGGTGAGCCTATTTGATCATTTACAACACGTAAGCTTTCCCTCTCTGACATGAGTCTAATCATAGATCTCACAAAATTATTCCTGTGTCGTGAGTATAACCATGATGTCCTAATTACTGTAGAAAGACGCGGATTCATCTCCAATATAGCTTTTTCTCCTGCTAGCTTACTTTTGCCATAAACATTAGGCGGATCTGTTATATCAGTGGTTAGATAAGGTTTGCTATTTTTTCCAGAAAAAACGAAGTCTGTAGATACATGTATTAGTTTAAAATTAGATTTCAGTGAATAAGACGCAAGATATTGGGGGCCTAATTGATTCAAAAGATAGGCTTTATCCTGCTCAGATTCTGCTTTGTCAACTGCAGTATAGGCAGCGGCATTTATCAACACAGAAACTTTTTGGCTATTAAATGCCTTTTCAATAGAGTCCTTAGATGTGATGTCTAATTGATCCTTGTCTTTACAGACGAGCTCAAATTCTTCAGCCCTTGAAAAGCTAGACCACCGCTCTTTTATTGTGAGACCTAATTGGCCACAAGCGCCAGTCAGGATTATTTGGTTTTTGTTCACGGATAGACGTCGGCTTTAGAGAAAAGATCTGCCTCACTATCTTTTGTAGAAATCAATGGATGAGGGCTCAATAAGGGCCACTTTATTCCTAGCTCTGGGTCATTCCAAAGGATTGCTCTATCATTCTCTGGCATATAATACTCAGTGCACTTATAGAAAACCTCGGCCTCTTCTGACATGACATAAAACCCATGAGCGAAACCTGCAGGCACCCATAATTGTTTTTTATTAAGAGAGGAAAGCCTTTCACCGACCCAATTTCCAAAGGTAGGAGAACTTTGTCTCAGGTCAACTGCAACGTCGAAAATTTCACCTGACAATACTCGCACTAACTTTCCTTGAGGGTAGTTTACCTGATAATGAAGGCCTCGGAGTGTGCCTTTCCTAGATTTGCTCTGATTGTCCTGAACAAAATTGATATCGCATCCAATTTCAGAAAACTGAGAAAGACGAAATGACTCCATGAAGTAACCTCTTTCGTCTTCATTTACTGTGGGTTCAAAAAGGAAAACCCCAGGTATTTTAGTTTCCAATTGCCGCATCTAACTAGTTTACAAATTATCTTTCTTCATGAAGTAAAGATCTTAAATATTCTCCGTAGCTACCATTACTAAATTTCTTTGAAAGCTCTTTTAGCTGCTCATTATTTATAAACCCCTGTCGCCAGGCAGTTTCCTCGGGACATCCTATTTTTAGTCCTTGCCTCTCCTCAAGAACCCGAATAAAGTTTGCTGCGTCTAGAAGCGATTGCGTTGTACCTGTATCCAACCAGGCCGTGCCGCGATCAAAAAGCTCGACGTTAAGTGCGCCTTTGTCCAAATAAACCTTGTTTATGTCAGTTATCTCAAGCTCACCCCTCGCAGAAGGCTCTATTGTTTTTGCAATATCAACGACTTCATTGTTATACATATAAATCCCTGTTACCGCATAATGGGATTTAGGATTTTTGGGTTTTTCTTCCAGATCAATTGCTGTTTTGTTTTTGTCCAATACCACAACACCATAACGTCCGGGATCATTGACGTAATAAGCAAATATATTAGCGGCTGAGCCTTGATCAACCGCACTTTTTAAAGTTTCTTCAATTCGATTACCATAAAAAAGATTGTCTCCAAGTATTAAACAAACCCGACTGTTTCCTATAAATTCTTCACCTATCAAGAAAGCTTGGGCCAAACCTTCTGGTCTTGGTTGTTCTGCATAGGAAATCTCTATTCCCCAATGCTGACCAGTTCCCAATAGATCTTGAAAAGGTTGCGCATCCTCGGGGGTAGTAATTACCAAAATTTCCTTAATCCCTGCCAGCATTAGCGTAGATAGAGGATAATAAATCATCGGCTTATCATATATAGGAAGCAATTGCTTACTCAGTGCAATTGTCATTGGGTGTAAGCGGCTTCCTCGCCCTCCAGCGAGGATTATTCCTTTAGTCATATCTTTAAGCACCCCTGTCTATATTGATACTTGTTGTACACATTACCTTGGTCAGCCACGTAACCATTTTGGCAGTGAGTTATAAAATGTCTCATTGGGTTCAAACCCAAGTTCCACGCAGGCCTCTGAATTGTCAAATAAGTTATCGGAAACTAAGTTTCTATAAGTCCGTGAGCTAATGCCCGCAATCGAAGGTAAGTTTAATCCGATTTTATTTAAAGCCTTGGCGACTACTCCAGTAAAGAACAAGATTAAATATAGTGCGAAACGAGGAGCCCTCCAAGCAGGCATTTTCTTTTCTAGTACCTGGTAGATTCGCTCTTCTAAATCGTTGATTTTATATACTTTTCCATCCGTGAGAGTATAAACCTTGTACTCCATGTTACTGTACTTTATTGATAATTCTATAGCTTGAATAACATCATTTATGCCTACCAGAGAAATACGCGTATTTAAACTAGGAAGGCGCGGTATATGACTTCTAGAAATTAGTTTAATTAGTGTTGAAATATTTCCTCTCATACCCGCGCCATAAACATTAACCGGCCTTAAAACTAATACGTTAATTAATCCCGAATTGTGGGCCTTCAAAAGTAATTCTTCTGCTTTTAACTTGGACGCACCATACGCAGTTGTTGGACTGGCATCTTCACTAATAGTCTCCGCCAAAGAACTGCTCAAAAAAATAAACTTTTTAACGTTTTTTGAGATTGCTGCAGCTAATAAAGATTCAGTGCCCACAGCATTTATGTCGAATAATCTTTTCTGGCTTATGTTGTTTGCATGAGAAATACCAGCAAGATGAACAACAATATCTATCGCATCACATGCTGCATATAGGCTCTCTGGATTCTCTAAATCTCCGGTAACGGTTTCTAAGGTAGAATTAGGACTCAAAGCAAAGGGCTGTGATCCTCTGACCAACGCACGAATTTGATAACCTGAGGTGAGCAATTGCCGACAAACATGGGTGCCAATGAACCCTGATGCCCCCGTAACTAAAATTCTTCGACCCAATGTTTCCACTTGAAACTTTATTTATAATTTCCTAAAAAAACCGCCAACCATGAGCATTAAAAAACTTATAACCAGATTTTATAAACGTGAGTATATGGCTAGCGCCCTTTTTTGCAGCGTCTCCGCCAGAGTGCTTAATCTGGACCTTAGGAGCGTAAACTAGCTCCCCATGTTTTCTCATACGAATTGATAAATCAAAGTCTTCAAAATAAAGAAAATATGATTCACAGAACCCATTTATTTTTTTAAAAATTCTAGTATCCAAAAACATAAAACACCCGCTAATAAGCTCAATTCCCTTTGAGTATTCTTTATCGGAAAGCTCCCGCATTTCGTAGTGGGACAACCTCTCCTTAAAAAATCTTTTCCAGTATGTGAATAAAAATCCTCGGATAAAAAGGGTAAAGACACTTGGATATCGCTTGCACAGGTATTGTTTTTCACCAAGTAAGTTTTCTGCATTAGGGCTTATACCTATTATATTATTATCCTGAATTATTATACTTAATGCATTCACTAAGGCTTTCTCATCGATGACAACATCTGGATTAAGAACCAGATGAAAATCACTGGTCAGACAATCTAGTATTAGATTGTGTGCCCTTCCATAGCCTATGTTGCCTTGACCACTTATATGGTGAATCTCAAGGTGCGCGCCGTCCTTTGAATCGCTAGTAATTAATCCTTGATAATCTGCTTTCGCAACTTGATTAGAGTTATCCACTAAATACACGGGTAAATTAGATACTTCATAATGACGATCCAGTTCGCAAAAAGCGGCCTGAAGAGACATTATTAGCTTTTGTATCTGGCTTGACGGCGTATAGTAGCAAACAACGCTGACTGACAGAGAGATAGGCGAATTTATAAGCGGCAAGGTCTAAGCTTAACCTTTTGTTTATTTTTGATAAATTGAGAATTTTAGTTGTTCAATCCTATCGTTACTTAGGATGCCTAAAATCATTCCTCTTCAACCAAGCGGTCACCGAATGGGGTAGATACAACTCGCATTCCAGGTGGAACATCCTCAGGGTCAATTCTTCTAGGTCTAAATTGAGTGCTTTCCTCGCCATTAGAATTAAGACTATTTCTACTAATAGCTTCGAAAGGGTTTAAAACTGGCTCGTCTTCTTGTGATTCATTGATTGCAGACGAATTTCCAGCTTCAAAAGATCTAATTAAGGGATCCCTATTTGTTAGGGACAAGACCCCAGTGTTAATGTCACGGCAGCTTATTCCGTTTTCTTTCGATTCAATACAAGGAATTCCTTCTGGATAGCGAACAGAGATTCTGTTGGCTTCGACTTTCGTCAAGATATAACCAGGATGATTCGGTATTGCTACATCTGAACCTGAAGGTTTCGCAATTCTTAATGTTTCACCTTGATTATCCATTATCATGACTGAAAAGTGGCCACCAATATTAGATGTTCCTAATAATGTAAATTCGATCACCGACCTATTACCATTGCTATCTTCTGCCGCACGATTCCTTCTTGCCCGCAAAGTATCTGAGCCATTATCGTCCAGCTCTTCAAAGAGACTAAGCGTTTGAGGTTGGCTGGTCGGAACCAACAAAAACGTAAATATAATAATGAAAGTGGTTGCTATAGAATTTTTCATAATTGGCCTTCAAACATATCTACAGGACTGATATTTGATTACCTAAAATTAGATTGTCTGGTTAACACTTAGTTAGACGTATTATCCAATTAATTAGTTTGTGTTTAGATACAATCTATCCAGACCAACTTTTAGCTGCCTGAGAGCGGAGATCTAGATCTACGCCCTAACTGATCATGTCGCGAAAAGAACCCTAGGTTTGGCCATAAAAATCAGAATTCGATGTTCTCGCCAAAATCTTCAATTTCTTCAATTTCTTCAATCTCAGATCTGTCAGAATCTGTTTTCGATATAGCTCCCTTCAACACCCTAGCGTAGGTATTTTGTGCTGTCTTATAAGCGGCTATTGTAGCCTCATGTCTCTGGATCTCAGCAGTTACCCACTGAAGACTTCTAAGGGTGGCAAGATTTTCTTCACCCAATTCTTCTTTTGTATATTCCTGCCCATCTATATTAAATTTTTCCATATAAAGCTCCTACTCTGCTGGTTACTCTTACATTGCCAGCTATAGTGTTCTAGTTTACGTTAGTATTTCATAATTCTTATAAATTTTGGCAACGCGAATTCAGTTAAAGACAGTATTCTATAACACAGGTTAGACTATAGCATAGCTGAGCTTACTCCATTTAAAAGCAACAAAAAGTAATCAACTAGAGCTGAAGCCCCTAAAACAGATCACATAGAAAATGCGAGCTAAACCTTGAAATCATGTATCTATTATTATCCTGATGCTTACTCGCTAGCTCAGGAAAAGTTAATGGGAAGAAACGCAGCTGGGGATAGTTTTCTAAATGGATATATAAATTACAACACCACATCAGAATTTTGGATTTACTGCGAAGACAAAGCCCATGCTTATTCCTTTGCTAGCAGAACAAAATCGCTTGGTTCAAACAAAAAAATTAATGCTGTTACAGCGCAAACCATGGACAAGTTATTTGATCCAGGGTGCTTTTTTATGCCCTCACCAGAAATCAACGATTTTGCATATAAAAGGACTCTTTTCAGTAATACAGGATGGAGCATTTGTGGCATTTTTCATACGACATCATCCGGAAAAATTATGGATTCTATTACTGAGTCTTTGATCGGCCCGGTTTTCGAGTGGGACGCTCTTATTTGTCCTTCCAAAGCGATAAAAACAAGCGTCGAAAATCTCCTTGATGATCATTTTGACTATTTGTCGGATAGACTCGGAGCAACAAAGAAACCTAAACCTCAGTTACCTGTGATCCCTATCGGAATAAATTCAAAAGAATTTAGTTTTACTGAACGAAAAAAAATTGATGCCAGAGAGAGGCTGGGTATAGAAAAAAATAGTATTGCGATTCTTTATGTAGGAAGACTCTCTTTTCATGCTAAAGCTCATCCATTACCTATGTACGTCGCATTGAATAATGCAGCAAAAAGAACCTCAAAAAAGATATATCTTATAGAATGCGGCTGGTTTACTAATGAAGGCCTTCGGTCAGCATTTGAAGATGCCTTTAATACATTAACTAATAATGTTAATCGAATTGTAATAGATGGTCGAAATCAAGAAGAAAAATTTAATGCGATTGCGGCAAGCGATATATTTTGTTCCCTTTCCGACAATATTCAAGAAACATTCGGGATTACTCCAATTGAGGCAATGGCAGCAGGTCTTCCAGTATTAATAACAGATTGGAATGGATATAAGGAAAGTATTGAACATGGTATTCATGGTTTTAAGGTCTCAACAACTATGCCACGCGGGGGGGCAGGTACCGAGATAGCTAAGCGTTACGCTATGGATCTCGATGACTACAACATGTATTTAGGTTATACGAGCTCTCATGTCGCTGTTGATATAGTGCAGACCACTAACTACCTTAGCGAACTCATAGAAAATAGCGCATTGCGCAAAAAATTAGCCAATGCAGCGAGTAAAAGGGCCAAAACGTATTACGATTGGGAGACTATAATCCCAGTTTATGAAGAACTCTGGTCAGAGCTTCGAGAAATTAGGGAGAAATCAAATTCAGAGTTCTTTGTAAAACACAGATGGCCTGCAAGGCCAGATCCTTTTCGCTCATTCTCTCACTATCCGACAACTCAGTTATCCGTGATGGATAAGGTCGCTTTCAGTTTTGAGTCAGAGCAACTAGCGTTAGCTCGTTTTAAAGAATTAATAACACTAGCGATGGTAAGTTACGCTGGAGAGCTATTGCCGACCAAAAGTCAAGTCCAAGAAATAATTCACGCTATAAGCCTCACTGCTGATCAAACAATAAGCATTGGCGAGCTAGTAAATCAAAAGAGAGGGGAGGAGGATACGTTACTTGCAGTTTCATGGTTACTTAAGGTTGGTTTATTGATTCATACAACACCAGAAGAGAAATGACCTCGTTCAGATTGATTCAAGTTGTAAACTGTTTTTCAACGGTTCCAAATATTTCTCATATTTCTTCCATGCTTTGGAGCTGCCTGTATAAATCTTTTTCCTCACTTGTG
>CAYFHW010000041.1:0-12233 GCA_964343095.1 uncultured Anaerolineaceae bacterium
TTGTTGTTAGGTTTTGGTCTTCTTCACCTGCAATTATGGCACGGCGATATTTTGCTGGTGTACGCAATTGCAGCAGTTTTCGTAATACTTTTGCTTAATCGAAGTTTCAAGTTATTAATTTCTCTTAGTGGCCTATTGTTCTTGGTACCAATACTTGCCTCCTTCCTTTTTCAAGGAGCGTTTGATGCTCAAGGAAATCTTACAGAAGGATTCAAGGAGTCATTTCCAGATATTTCAGGAGGACTTGGTGGCTATTGGTTTTCGAATGTGAACGAGATGGGCGATCTAGCAGGTATTTTTGTAGCGCTAGATGCCGTTTGTAGAGCGTTGTCATTGATGTTGTTAGGCGTAGTTTTGTACAGAAGCTCAGTGCTACAGGGAAATTTAGATTCAAGAGTTTATAAGAAAATGGCTGGTATTGGGTTGTTAGTTGGCTTGCCACTATCAATTGCAAGTATTGTTTGGCTAATTGCTGAGGATTATAAACCTGACATTGCGTTAATTGGATTTGTGCCAGGGGCATTAGGAGTTATTCCCTTAGTCCTTGCCTATGTAGGACTGTTGTCGCTATGGAATAAAAGTATTTCTTCTAAATTGGCCTTATACATTAGGGCATGTGGAAGGATGGCTTTTACAAACTACATAACGCAAACCATATTAGGGGTGGTTCTTTTCGGACTTATTTTTGAAAAAGGTGATTTGAGTAGAAAAGAAATTATCCTTTTTGTACTTTTTGTTTGGGTTATCCAATTGTTGTGGTCTAAGCATTGGTTAGACAGATTTAAATATGGGCCACTTGAGTGGGTTTGGAGAAAATTAACGTATGTACAAATTTCTAAGTTGTCTGAAACAAGTGATACAAGTACGGGTTAAGGCTCAAAATTTTCAAGGATTTAAGTATCAGGGAATGGTAGAAGCCCATCCCCTGAACTGTGAACATATTTAACATGTCAAAATTCATCAAACAGCTATGTTCATTTGGATGATTGCAATCATCCAAATGAACTATAACTCACATATGTTTCATATTAAAACTGAGACATTATACTGAGAGCACTTTTACTAATGGAGTAAAACCTTGAGAGCAGCTGTATTTTCCGAACCCGATAAACCACTATCAATAGAGGAGGTGGAAAAACCTTCCATAGAATCTGATGAAATGCTCCTTCAAGTTTCGTACTGTGGGATCTGCGGTACCGACATTCATGCCTCAAAAGAGGGTCCTTTTAAGGCTCCACAAAATACTATATTTGGCCATGAATTCGTTGGCAAAATCGTTGAAATTGGGAACGAACTTGAATCTGGTAATTTTTCTGTGGGTGATCGGGTTACATCGTTGCCTTTTATAGGTGACAAAACGATTGGCTTGGGGGCTTTAGGTGGTGCTTACTCGCAATTTGTAAAAGTAGGTCATGAACTTGTCGTAAAAATCCCCGACGAACTGAATGATATTGAAGCAGCGTTAGTTGAGCCGCTTTCAGTAGGGTTACATGCAACCAAGATGGCCGGACAGATAAGCGAAAAAAATATCCTCATTGTTGGGGCTGGGCCGATAGGATTAGCGAGTGCTATCTGGTGCAATTTCTTTGGAGCTCGTTCTGTTGTAATCAGTGAGCGATCAGCGACAAGAATTGAGAAGGCCAAGGAGCTAGGTTTTCACAACATTGTAAATCCTGATGAGGATGTAGCAGAAGCATTTATGGAAATTGTGGGGAACGGACCAGAAATACAATTTGATTGCGTTGGAGCGCCTGGTATTTTTCAAGACTGTATAGAAAGGGCGCCGAAAAATGGTCTGATAATGGGTGTAGGTGTTTGTGAATATCCGGATACCTTCACACCCCTTGTGGCTTTTTCAAAAGAGCTCCGAATTCAGTGGGCAGCTGCTTATGAGAAGGAAGATTTTGAATTCACTATTGATATGGTCAAAAGTAAAAGGATTCATGCCACACAAATGGTGACTGATGTGATCGGTCTTGAGGAACTACCAGGTGTTTTTGAACAATTACAGAATCCTAATAAGCACTGTAAAGTGCTTATCGATCTAAGTAAAACGTAAAAGAACAGGTCTATTTTTATACATCTGCACAAAAGTCTCTGAGGCATAATGTCTTCACGCGAGCGTGAAGGATGAGCAGACTTCATACTAGCTGAATGGCATCTGATTCTGAGCGTACCCAACGACAATCTTTTATTAAAGGGCGAGCGCTTGAGGTTTTGTCTTCCTTTGAAGAACGTGAGTTCACAATATTTTTTGGTGGTAGCTTTGCGTTCTTTTTAGGGATGTCTATGCATCTATTGCTGCGCAATATAGTTGTCTTTAATCTCACAGATTCTGCGTTTTATTTGTCGATCAGTGTGATCGTTGCGATTGCGGTCTTGCCGATCACTGCACCGTTGGGAGGTGTTGTTGCTGATCGTGTAAATAAGAAAACTCTTTTGGTTGTTTGTGAGGCACTTTCAACATTGTTATTTAGTTTGATAACGGTGTTAGTGCTTACCGAGAAGATCGAATTTTGGCATTTATTAATAACATCACCAGTCTTCGTATCAATTTTCTCTTTTATTATGCCGGCACGCCAAGCAATTGTTCCGGTACTTGTTCCTCAACAAAAACTTACGAATGCGATCTCTTTAAATGCAGGTGGGAATACCATTACACAGATAATTGGCCCTGCAATCGCTGGTCTGCTTCTAGGTTTTGCTAATCCTGGGATTGCATTTTTGGCTATAACCATTCTTTTTGGGATTGCGACACTTAGTGATTTACGTCTTCCTAAATATGGAATGGTTGGAAATAAAAAGACTACAAGTTTTATTGATGATTTACGTGGCGGTGCAAAATATATTTTGGGAAATCGTTTGGTTTTCCTCCTTTTATTCGCTAACTTTTTAATGCCTTTGTTTACATTCCCATTACAGCAAATGATGGTTATTTTTGTCCGTGAGGTGCATGGCTTATCAGATGCCTGGCTCGGATATTTTTTGATGATTTTAGGGATCGGAAGTTTAATAGGGATCCTTTTAATGACAAGCGCTGATCGGATAAAAAACAAAGGGTATTTGCTCATGTTTGGTGGTTTTGTTACTGGTGTTGCGATGCTTGCATTCGCTCTAACTTCAAATGTTATTTTTGCTCTTACTATGTTGGGAATTATAGGTTTGGGAGAAATTGTTTTTGGGATAACAAATCAGGCTGAAATCCAACGGTCTATTACAAATGAGATGCGTGGTCGTGTCATGTCCGTAACTATGTTATCGATTAGTGTGTGGCCGATCGCTATATTGCCCGTAGGTATCGCAACTGATGCTTTCGGTCCCGGTCCAACTTTGTCGGTGACAGCTGTTTTGTTTGTAGTTGCCTTAATAGCTTTGTTTGGATTTAGTGCTACTTTGCGGAAACTGTATGTCGATAAGCGTAAAAGTGCTGAGCTTTCGCATGTTCAAGCAGCTCAATTAGTTGCAGAGGGGAAAATAACCGAAGAGGAAGCAGCAAAATTAACTGGAGAATCTGATTAATTCCCCCTCTATTTTGGAGGTAGATGGTCTTCTGAAGTGAGTAACTAATTCTGAACCAGTATCGCCCACCATTCTCCTTACTTATACTAGGGAACGGTGAGGCCGAAGTGGCGGAATGGCAGACGCGCTACGTTCAGGACGTAGTGCCCCTTGTGGGCGTGTGAGTTCAAGTCTCACCTTCGGCATAGAGATGCGCCAGTAGCTCAGTGGATAGAGCGCTGCCCTGCGGAGGCAGAGGTCACAGGTTCAAATCCTGTCTGGCGTACCAATATTTGATTCGAGGGAATATGGAAGAATCGAATTTGGATATAGCCGCAAGAGCACTTGGTGAAATACTTGGCAATGGTAATTTAGATGTAGTTGATGAGTTATATGCGCCAGCTTATATTCATCATGGTCCGGGTGGTGATAGTGATCGTGAAGGTTTTCGAGCAGCTGAAGCTGGTTTTGCTGCCGCTGTCACTGATGCAAGTTTCGTAGTTCATGATCTTTTGGAAAGTGGTAATCGTGTTGCTATGCGCTGGTCTCTAACAGCTAAGCAGACGGGAGAAATAGCAGGTATATCCCCGACTGGAAAACAATTTAGTATCACGGGTATCATGATTTTTCGAATAGAAAATGGTGTCATTGTAGAGGATTGGGAAGAGGCAAATATTGGTGGGTTGTTGGCGCTTGCAAATGAGTAACAAAGGAGTAGGTATGAAAAAGCTGATTGTAATTTTTTGTTTTGTTTTACTCACCTCTGCTTGTGGGGGTGCTTCTAAAGCTGTAGAGATGACCACGACCCCAACTTCGACTGCTGCTGATACTACTTCTACTGCTGTTGATACTACGACTACGACTACTTCGACTGCTGCTGATACTACTTCTACTACTTCGACTGCTGCTGATACTACTTCTACTGCTGTTGATACTACGACTACGACTACTTCGACTGCTGCTGATACTACTTCTACTACTTCGACTGCTACTACTATTACCAGTACTACTACAGTGAAACCGGTAAGGGTCTTGCCTCCGTCTGAAGTGGACTGGACCGAAGCGAGGATTTTTAACGAGAGCTTCTTCTACTTGGTCCGAGCAATTGAAACATGGCGTCTTGGCTATACCGGAGCAGGATCAGTTGTGGCAATTATCGATGGAACTGGTTTCGATGTTAATCATCCAGACCTAGTTGATCGAGTTATTTTAGAGGTTTGTACTTCTGCGGTATGGGAGAAATGTCCCAACGGTGAAGATGTAGCTGAAGGGCCTGGTATGGCGCTTTACCTACCTGATGGAATGCACGGAACCGGAGTTGCTGGAGTGGTTCATCAAGTAGCTCCGGATGCAGACTTGATCGTTATCACTGTAATGGGGAGTACCGTGGAAAGTCCTGGCCAAGCGACCCGCGCGTATCAGTGGGTGATTGATAATGCAGAGGAATATGGAATCGATGCGTTGGTCATGTCGTACGGTAGTTCAGTGTCCCCGCGTAGTAATAGACGAGCAGGGTGCCCAGATCCAGATGGTGAAAGAGGACTTTTCAAAGCTATTCGGGAACTGGGTGTAGTTCCCGTTGTTGCTTCGGGAAATGAGGGCCTTCTTACTTCAATAGGATCCCCTGCGTGCTTTGAAACTGCGGTTAGCGTCGGATGGGTTAACGAAATCGGAATGATTCATGACGGTTCAAATGTTTCTGAAAAGCTGACTCTATTAGCACCATCAGAATTGGCCGCTGCGACCATTTTAGATTTTGGTCTTTATTCAGCTTTTGGTGGCACTTCAGGAGCCGCGCCAGTTATTGGGGGCCTTGTTGCTATTGCTAGACAAGTTCGCCCTGAACTTACGGTAGATGAATTTGTTGCTGTCGCGAGAGAAACCGGTTACTCGATTGATGACTTTGAGGTGAAAGGGCTTCCTCTCGTCGACTTTTTGGCATTAGTGGAAACTTTGGCTGGGTTTTCATTGACTCCAAAGCCAAGCCTAGATGCGAATGTAGATGCGACCATGTTGCTAATTCTGGGCAACCCCATAAGGGATAGGGAAGTTTGTGAAGCAGCTGGTTTTTCTTTCGATTGTTCCGAACTGGATGCGCCAGTTCAAAAATGGATCGCAAGGCATAAGGTAATTTCGGGTGGGCAATTTTGCTCATTTGATGGAATAAAATTCAAGATTGTCGAGATTGGAACTTGCCTAGTCAAGTTTAGTTGGGAGCCTTGGGACGCCCAAAACAAAAACACAACAGGTCTAGGTGAAAAGCGACTTCTTTTGGTGACTGGTAGAGAGCTAACTTCAAGTGAAGTAGATGCAGTCTTTTCTGAAAAGATCGGTTATATCCTCACGGTGGGCATGATCCGTTCATATAGCGGCATCGAACCTAGCAAACGTACCAACAGAGGTTTTTCGATTCTCCAAGGCGAGGGTGACGTTTGTGTTCTTCATGGGGAATATAAGATGGATGTACGTACTGTTGGGGCAGGAATTTGTATCGTGAAGACATCATTTGCCGAAGTAATCACGTTTGACCCATATAAGACAGGTCCGTGGACAGACCACTTTTTCAGAATTGATGTCGAGTAAGAATTAACGACTATCGAAGAATTTGAGAATCTCGTTTTACCTTAAGACATTGTTTTTTTCGAAATATTAAAGTATTTAGCTATGCCCAGGATGAAGGGGGGAGGTCTTTTCTTATATCTTCACTATTTGTTGTTCTGGCTAGTGGTTTTTCTGACAAGGTATAAGGCCTGATGTCTGTTGCTTGAAGACGCAGAAATATCGCAAATAACAATAGAGCACTACCGTATGCACCTGCAGCAATTTGTTGCATAACTGTTTCGGCACCTTCAAATGAAATAACGGTATAAATGATGCTGCCTACTGCAATAAGCCAGCTTAATAAATTGAGAATGAACCACCATATTTGTCTGGACATAATGCCTCCTCCAAATAAGACTACGTAACTTCTATGGTTTTCGCATGATAAAAGGGTTGTTTGGGTTCCATGCCTATATACAAACCGGTTCAATACTGGTGTACGATATTGCCCCTACTGGAGTAGGAAATAAAGAAAAGTTTCAATGCTCACTAAAGCTAGTGATAGCCTAGAGTGTTTGTTTTTCGCAAATTTTAGGAGAAGAAAATGTCTGATTTAGTCACGCTTGAATGGCCACGCGAAGGTGTCGCTCTAATTACAATGACAAACCCTGATATTAAAAATCATGGATCTTGGGAAGCAATAGAACAGGTGGGGGAATATTTAACACAAGCGAGGAATGAAGGAGCACGCATTAGTGTCCTCGCATCTGGTATAGACGGTCATTGGTTTGAACATGCATGGCTTAGGGATTTACGAAATGGTGTCATTGGTGAGCCAACTACTAGTAAAGGTAAAGGTGCAGGTTGGGGAACCTGTTTACAGGAGCTTGCATGTGAACCAGTAATCACTATTGCTGCTATTAATGGTGATACGTCTGGCGGTGGGTGTGAGCTAGGGTGGGCTTGTGATTTACGAATTGCTGATGAGCAGGCACGTTTTGCTCAGCCAGAGGTGCAAATTGCTTTGACTACTGGTATTGGTGGAACAAGCAGATTGGCTAGGATTGTTGGTCGTACGGCAGCTGCCGAGATTGTATTAGATGGTCGATATGTTTCGGCAGAGCGGATTCATCAGCTTGGGGGAGTTAATCGTGTTGTTCCAAATGGCACTTGTACCGAAGTTGCTCTGGAATGGGCTGACCGACTTGCTGAAAGACCGGCTCATGCGCTTGCAACTCTGAAGCGCATTTTGATATCTAATGACGAACATTTGAACTTACCCGATGCGCTTACGAATGAACAAAAATTGTTTGGCACTACCGTTTCCACACAAGAAGCGATAGATACCATGGGCGAGATACAAGATCGTTTTGATCAAGGTGTTTCCCCGGCAGAAGAGTATGGAGTGCAATAAGAAAATGGACGAACCCACTTTATCTGTGCATGAAGCTATTTTTACTGCACGGAGCATGCGTCATTTTAAGTCCGATCCAATTTCTCGCGAAAAATTAGAGTATGTAATTGAGGCAGCCACAATGGCGCCAAGTGCAGGAAATATGCAGTCATGGTCATTCGTCGTTGTTACAGATGATGAACAGCGAGGCAGGATTGCAGAAGCTTATCGTGAAGTTGGACGAGCGTACATTAGAGATAGTGTTTTAGCTGATCCGGAAATCCCAGAGGATAGAGAGCGTGTTTATACAAAGGCGATGCATAACGTGGAACATTTAGATGAAGCTCCAGCGATTATCATTCCTTGTTTACCTTCACGTGCTCCGGATAATGCAGATGTTTCGTCAGGTTCATTTTCAACAATCTATCCAGCATGTCAGAACATTATTCTTGCAGCTCGTGCGCTTGGTTTAGGGACAGTTTTGATTACATTAGCTACTGATTATTCCCCTGTGAAACCACAATCTGCTGCTTCCCTTTCTGAGATTTTGAATTTGCCTGAAGAAGTCACAACGGCCGCAATTATTCCGATTGGTTATCCGAAGGGGAATTGGGGACGGCCTTGGCGCAAGCCTTGGGAGGAATCTACACATTGGGATCGATGGAAAGTTTAATATTTGTTTCCTAGGTAGATAACAGGTAGACATAAAATTCTATTGAAGCATTTCTTTAAAACCCGTACCATTTCCTCAAATACTCTTTGGGGGGGTATGTATGAGCGAAAATTATTGGAATAGATTACGAAATGGTCGGGTTAACCGACGTCGATTTTTAGCAGCAACGGGTGTTGCGGCTGCCGGAACAGCTGCAATTCTTGCAGGCTGTAGTGATGAAGAAGAAGAAGCTGCTGCTGCGCCTGCAGCAGCAACAGAAGTAGCAGCAACAACAGCAGCAGCAGCAGGACGTGTTGCAGATGATCCTCCTGGTTTGACCCGAGGCGGAACACTTCGTTTTGGTAGTGCTGTGGGTGGGGATTCTGTTTTCGATCCTGCAATTACAAACCATGCTGCGACGTACAGTTTAGGTATGGGGAATGTTTATAACCGGTTGCTTGCCTATGACGGTGATGTTGCTGTTTATCCTGAGTTGGCGGCTTCACTTCCTGAACAGCCAGACGATATAACGTATGCATTTACGTTGTTACCTGATATTAAATGGCACGATATTGCCCCGGCTAATGGTCGTCAATTTACTGCTGAGGATGCGGCCTTTGGATTAAATCGATTTAATGAAGATAATCCTGAATTTATGCAAGGTCAGATCAAAATGATCGATAAGATTGATGTAATTGATGACTTGCACTTTACGGTTACGACAAAGTCACCGTTTGCTCCAATGCTGCGATTCCTCGCAGATGATCCTATTTTGATGGTTAATCGCGAGCAGCGTGAAGCTGTTGGTGATGCAGGCCTAAAAAAATATGAAAATATGGTCGGTACCGGTCCGTTTATGCGTGGTGAACTTGAGGCTGAAGTTCACGGACGATTAGATGCCAATCCTAACTACTTTATTAAGGGCCAACCTTATCTTGATCATATTGAGCATATTGCTATTTCTGCCGATGCACAGGAGGGTGCTTTCTTAGCTGGTGAATTCGATACATTCGATTCGTTCACTGCAGGGGGATATAGCTTCCAGGTATCATCTTACCAAGATCAGATGGGCGATAAGGTTGACTTCCGAAAGCGTCTGCATTCAGCAATAGCTGAAGTGCATATGCATAATGAGAAAGCACCATTCAATGATCAACGTGTTCGACGTGCTGTGCAGCTGATCATTAATCGACAATTGACTGCAAATCCATTTGGTCCGGGTAGTGGTATCATCATGGGTCCAGTGCCACAGATGTTTACACCTTTTGCATGGAGTGAACAAGAGCTTCTGGAACTTCCAGGTTATCGAGAAGATAAGGATGCAGATATTAAGGAAGCAATTGCACTTGCTACAGCTGCTGGGCTTGATCCGAATGATCCTCTTACGATTGCAACGCCAATCCAGTGCGACTGTCATGCGGTTCAGATTAAAGAAGATGTGAAAGCAATTGGTCTTAATCTGGAGCTTGAACCAGCAACGAGTGCAGATTATTTTGCACAACGTGCAGCTGGGAACTATGTGATGAACATCGGTTTGGAAGTTGGTGGAACTGATGCGGATACGTATCTGCACCATCGTTTCCATTCGACTGGTGCTTTTAATCGTGTCGGTGTCAATGATCCTGATCTCGATGCTTTATTGGATAAGCAGCGCACAACAATTGATAATGAAGCTCGTGCGGCAGCGATTGATGAGGTTTCGCTCATGTTACTTGAGAAGTCACCTCAGGCATTCGTTTCTTCACTGATTTTCTACCCAATATTCAGGTCCTATTTGAAGGGTGTTCCTGCGAAAGTTCCATTTGGTCTTACGCATAATCATTCAACTTTGTGGCTTGACTCAAACATGATGTAATCTTGTCGTTTCCGACTTGTGTTACATGAGAATGGAGCTCGTTTTACGAGCTCCATTCTCATGTAACACACTTATGATGTCCTGACATATTTTTGGAAATACAGGAAAAATTTTCACTTCAGATCCATAAGCTTATCTAGGGCTACTTAATTTTGTTTTATATGGAACTAGAACCACGCATCCGTGGATCCCATAGATCGCGAAGAGCATCTCCAAGAAGGTTGACTCCCAGTACTGCTAATGCGAGTCCAAAGCCCGGAAAAAGGAATAGCCACGGACGCATTGAGAAATATGCACGGCTTTCTGAAATCATTTGTCCCCATTCAGCTTGTGGTGGTTGGACACCGAGACCAAGGAAGCCTAGACCACCCATCAGGAGCATGACGTTCCCGAGCCCTACTGAAAAAATAACGCCAATTGTGGGCAAGATGTTTGGCAACACATGGCGTAGCAGAATTCTTATCCAAGATGCTCCAGCAACTTCCGCAGATTCTATATATGGGTTGGTTAGCGTGCCTAAGGTTATTCCTCGTGCAATTCGACTAATCCCCGGTGTTGTTACAAAACCGATTGTAAAAACAAGGACATGTAGATCAGTACCAAAAACGGTGATGAATAGTAAAATTAAGAAAAGCCCGGGCAGAGCTAAAATCGCGTCTACGAATCGTTGTGCAACAAGGTCGATAGCTTTTGAATATGCAGAAATCATCCCGAGAAGTGTTCCGGCTACTGTTCCAGTGAGAAGTGCAAAGAATGAAAGTAGTACAGTGACCCTTCCTCCTTCCATTACTCGTGCAAAGTAGTCTCTGCCACGTTCATCTGTTCCGAACCAACTATCACTAAAAGGTAGAGCTAACATATTTGCTGTTAGTTTGTCAGGGCTTGCTTGGGCTACAATTGGACCGAAGGCAACAATAACAAGAAGAAGTACAACAAGTATGAATCCGAACACTCCAACAGGCTGTTCTTTTGCAATGGTTGCAAGCCGTGCTAAAACATGTTGTTTATTTGGTGCTAGGCTAACCTGGGCGATGTTCATGAATACTGGATCCTTGGATTAAGGAATCCGTATATAAGATCGACTACGAGATTTACGGTAACAAACATAAAGCCCGAAAAAACGACTAATGTTTGAACGGCAAGGTAATCTTCATTACGCACTGCGTTAAGCATGTACAGGCCCAGCCCCGGTAGGGAGAAGATTTGTTCCATTATTACAACCCCCCCGAGTGCTCCACCAAATGAAAGTCCAAGTACAGTAATTACAGGAATCAATGCGTTGCGAAGTGCATGTCTTTGTACCACCACCAAGGATCTAAGTCCCTTTGCTCTAGCTGTACGAATATAATCTTGTCGCAGAACTTCTAAGAGTTCCGTCCGTGTTAAACGAATAAGTGTTGCCATTAATCCCAATGATCCACAGATAACAGGTAGCATATAAATTTTTAAATTTTGGATAGGATCATCTGGAAAAGGAACGTATCCAAATGGGGGAAACCAACCCCACCATATTGCAGGGAATTTCAGGAGTGCTACTGCAATAACAAAACTTGGTACAGCAAGGATAATTACACTAAGTAAACGGATTGCATGGTCTGATATTTTGTTTTGACGCACTGCGGCTATCGCACCGAGCGGAATTGCAATAATTGCTTGCGCAACGACGGTTAAGATCACGAGCTCAAAGGTCACGGGGAAACGTTTTTTAATTTCTTGTGATACAGGCTTATCTGTAATCAATGATTTACCAAAGTTTCCGCGGAAAGCATTGGCCATCCACTTACCATAAGCGACTAAAACGTTTTCATTAAGACCAAGGTGTTCTCGTAATGATTCTGCACGTTCAGGGGTGTATCCGTCCGCCAACCTAGCAGCAACAACATCACCAGGTGTTAGTCTCATAATTAGTGCTGTTCCCAAAGACAAAATTAATAAAGTTACTGGGATCAAAAGTAGCCTACGGATGATATACTGCGACACAGCAGTATTGTACTGTCCTTAGTAAGAAATGTGTGAAATAGGAGATGATTATGGTTACAGAGTCACGACGTACACGAACACCTATGGAAAAGGCGCCAGAGCCAGTATTGGGTACAGAGCTAATTCCGGCTGAGCGCTATACCTCAAAAGAGTACATGGAACTTGAATGGGATCGTATGTGGACGAAGGTTTGGAATTGGGCTGGTCGCCTACAGGATATTCCTAATCCTGGTGATTACTTCACTTTTGAACTTGGTAGTGAGTCAATTCTCGTCGTCCGTGAAACCGAAGATAAAGTACGTGCTTTCTACAAC
>CAYFHW010000042.1:0-11878 GCA_964343095.1 uncultured Anaerolineaceae bacterium
TACTGAGAATCCTTTTCTTGCAATTGCGGCCGTCCTTGTTTCTGTTATATCGGCGATTGCATATTGGTTATATTTCCGTCGGACTGGTGATGAGGTTGCTAATCTCACTCTCTTTACTCGACGTAATTATGCGGTATCAGCTATCGGTATGGCTCTATCCAATTTCATTTTTTATTCTCTCCTTTTTGGTGTTCCTCTTTATTTAATCGAAGTACGAGGAATTGGAGATCAAATTAGCAGTCTGCTTTTGATTGGGATTAGCATAGGTGCATTTATTTCTTCACCTCTGGGAGGAATACTCTCTGATCGCTATGGGAGGCGATTCCCTGTTGTGCTTGGGTCAGTATTGATGCTATTTGGTTGTTTGATGCTGGCTATTATTCTGAAGGCGCCTGTCATTGTTTTGTTAGTCCCATTTGTTTGCATAGGGCTTGGGTTAGGACAGGCTTCTACTGCACGTTATGCCGCGGCCTTAGAGGCATGGCCTCCAAATGTAGCAGGATCAGCTTCTGGCACTTTTATCATGTTCCGCTATTTAGGATCGATTGTAGGTCTTGCTGTAATGGCATCAGTACTTGGTAAAATGCCTAGTATCTCAACGTTCCAAATGCTGTTTGTTGTATTGTCTTGTTTGGGGATTTTGCATTTGGTTACTGGAGTTGTTATGAAGTCTGGAAAAGTTAATAAAAATTCCCTTATTACATAGGGAGTATATTTTTGGTGATAAATGGTTGATTGGTTAATTGATGGTTTGATTCAGGAACTTCATAGTTTCAATCCTGTGCAACTTAATGAGTCATTGGATGCTCAAAAAAGTAAAAATCTTGACCTTTGGGGGTCTGAGTATTGGGATACGCATCGCCGTTTATATGATTTCCACAAAGCACTTCCCAGAGAAGAAGATGATGTGATTCATTTGATCGATGGTGGTGAAGTTTCGAATACAAAAAAAATTGAGGCATTTGAATCATTCTCTTCTTTGTATGGAGATTTATTTGAGCCAAATGCAAAAATGCGTTTCGTAGTTCAACAAATGCATGAGGTAGATGTTCTTTTAGCTGAACTGAAAAAGGTGAGTGACCAAGAACGTGCTGCAGTACGTTCACTTCGAGAAGGTGATGCTGTCGCAACCTTCAAGGCGCGTGCAGATTGGGATGATCAGAATTTAGGGGTTTTGGAAAATCAAATTGTAGAAAAACAAGCACTTATTAAAAAAACTTTGGATGGTGATCCACCTCGTTTACATCCGACTACACATAAACCCCCTTCTCTTGATGATTGGTGGAGTGAGTGGTGTGATATTGCCTTGGCTGTGGAGATAGTAATTTCTGGCAATCCTTCCAAAGTAACAGCACTTTGTTCTGATGTATTAGTTCATAAATTAAAACATTTTGCTGTGCTTGAATGGAGTCGTCACGAATCAAGTGAAGAGGCTAACAAGTGGAAAGGTACCTATAAGCCGCTGTCTTTGGCAGGTTGGCTGTGGCTGTTAATCGCTAGGGATGTTTTTGAGGGGATTAGCTATTCTCCTTGCGCAGGAAACAGTGAGGATTGTCCTAGGGAGGTCCCCAGTATTTCACCATCGGGTGGGCGGCCTAAATACTGTTCGGCAGCTTGTGCTCAAAAACGTGTTTAAGAAATACCAGTGCTTATAAGCCCCATAGTTCGCTTGCTTGCTTCCTTAATTCACCGCGAAAGTCGGGATGAGCTATTGAAATCAGTTCCTCTGCTCGTTGACGATGATTTTTATCTAATAGCTGAGCAACTCCATATTCGGTGACAATTGTGTCAGCTAGGTATCTTGGAATTGTTATGAGGGTTCCACTTTCATGTTTCGCAACAATTTTTGACGTTGTTCCGTTTAGCGCTGTTGATCTTAGGACAGTAATGGCGCGTCCGTCAGGGCAGAGGCTAGCAGCTAAATGTGTGTCTGGTTGTCCGCCAGTACCGTTGATCATGTGTCCCCCAAATCGATCTTCACTGGCGATTTGTCCAAGAAGATCTACTGCAACAGCACTATTGATTGATGTCATCTGTGAGTTTTGGGCCATTAACATCGGATTGAGTAGGTAATCAGGATCATATACTTCAAAAGCAGGATTATTGCTGATGATGCTCAGATCGGTTCCATCGCATCCTGTCCATGCAACAGCGACACATTTTCCAGGATGCAAGGTTTTTTTGGAGTTATCTAAAATTCCTTTTTCCCAGAGTTGTGCCAATCCGGGAGATCCTAATTCACTATGTAAGCCAAGATGTTTTGCTTCATCGAAAGCGCCGGCTTTGAACATAAGTGCACTGGGTGTACCAACACCAACTTGAATAGTATCTCCGTCTCGGATGATAGCTTTTAGATTGTTAGCTATTTGCTTGGCGGAATCATCTACATCCGTTAACCCAAACGCTTGTTTTAAAATTTTGGGTGGCATTACGTGGAACGTTTTTTCGGCGAGGGCTACTTGATCTGTACTGGCACGTTCCAATAGTCCGAGTAGTTCATCTTGGTCATCAGGGTTTGCAAGGCTTGTGATCCGTTCTTTTACGGCAGGTTTATCTACGGCTGTGATGGCATTTTCTATGAATGCATCAAATTCACTTATATGCATCCATACATCACCATGGGCAGTGGGTGTATTTGGGTCAATCATTCCTATGACTGTTTTACAACGTTTTGCGTATGATTTTCTCGTCCACATATGTAGGCCAAATTGCACAAATCCTGCTTCATTAGGAGGACTACAGCTTGTTAAATGAACATCAGGTAAACGTGCATCTTCACGCCCACTATCGGATGCTTTCATACCTAGCATGAAGGTGTTAGGTAGGTATGTTGCAATTTGATTATCATGCACTGGACGTAAAGGTTCGCCAATAAATACTTCAATTTCTCGTTCACCGTTGACATCTTCCCCATAGAGTTGAGCTGCAGTGGGTGCGAGCGTTCGTATGTGTAGTTGTTCTAGTTCCGTAGACCTGGCGTGAAGAGCTGCACTGAGTTCACCGGGAGCTAACACAGCGAGGCTAACCAAGTCATTATTTTTTATTAGGGACATAGCATCGCTAATAGCCATGCACTTGCGGTCGTATTCTTCTTTCCAAACTTCGCTTGCCATAAGTCTTCCTAAAAGTTTCCGTAAATTTATACCAAATCATTACAGTTGGACATCTATTTTTGACTGCAAACTTGTTTATAAATTCTTTTTGGCTATTGTAAAAAGTTTTTTTAGTGAACGTAAGGATTGTTGGAATAGTGCAAAGGGGGTAACAAACAAAATTATCAACAGGAGTGCTACAGGGGCTAGTATTGGATAACGTACGAGTTTTTGTGCAACCTTTTTTGCCAGGTTATTGCTGTGTTGTTGAATTTTTTTAATTAGCATGTATCAATCCTTGCATATATATGTGTAATTTCAATCAAAGGTTATGAATGATAAGTAAAGAATCGCTTGAACTTCGGAAGCGAAAAAAACAGCTGGGCAGGATGGTTAGGCTACTTTCATATGATCCTCGTGGGAAGTCTAAAATAAAGGTATGGCTCCAGCGCAAATGTGTTGCGTTAGCGTTCTACCGAAAGAAGGCTTCATATGCTTCCTATGAGGTTATCGATTTAGCTGGAGTGAAAACGTGGCGAGTAACAACGCCAAATTCGGATCCAAATAAAGCATTGTTGTTTTTTCACGGTGGTGCTTTTGTTTTTGGTAGTCCTAGGGCTTCATATCCGTTAGCAACTCACCTGGCAAGGGAGTCGGGGATGACCGTTTATGTTCCTGCGTACCGACAAGCCCCTGAACATACTTTCCCTGCACAAATTGCCGATGCAGTATCAGTTTACCAATCATTAGTTCAAGATTATGGATACGCAACGCATCAGATAGGATTGGCTGGAGAGTCTGCAGGAGGGAATCTGGCTCTGGTCCTGATTTTAAAGCTTAAAGAAATTGGTTTTCCCTTGCCCGCTGCAATTATTTGTATGTCACCCTGGGCAGATCCTACAGCAAGCGGTGAAACATATAGTGAAACAATGGCAGATAAAGATCCTACTCTGGGTCCAGTTTTCCTGAAATATTTCAAGAAGCATGGAGATTGGTCTTTGATGGGTTATTACGCAAAACATGAATCTTATGACAATCCCTATATAGTGCCGATTCTCGGTGATTTTAGCGGTTGTCCACCAGTGATGATTCATGTAGGAACTTATGAATGTTTGCTTGCTGATGCAAGATCAATGAGAGATACGCTAGAACGTAGCAATTGCGTTGTTGAATATGCAGAATGGGAAGGAATGTGGCATGCGTTTCAATCAAATCAAGTTCCTGAAACGCGTGAGTCTCTGTTGCAGTTTGGTAACTTTTTAAACCGATATGTACATTAAATCTGAAGATTTATCTACGTAGAAAATGTAGGCTATGTTCTAGGGAGTAATTCTTTTGCGATCTGCTTTTTTTATTACCAGAGGACTTGTACAAGAAGTAGGAAAGTATGAAATCCCACTTAAAAAAATACCAGATGGTCGGGTAATTGATGCGGTTCCAGCAGGTAGTTTTGATCCAGTTTTCACATATGATCCATGGACGTTACGTCTCTGGGATTTGCATCGAAAGATTAGAGATACTTATCAGGAGCAATGGTATTTGGTAGAAGATTCTGAGGTTGTTGATGGGGGAAAGATTTGGGAATGTATAGTTAGCTTTGCTCAACAGTTTGGTGATTTTTTTGAACCTAATATCATGATGTCCAAGGCAGGTTCTTTACTTGATGAAGCTGCGGAAATGGAGTTGATAGCGAAATCTGCGGATTATCGAGAGCACAGTAGTATGGCTTTACCTCCGCGAGTGAGACAGTATCAAGATCGTGCTGCTACATGTAGAAATACTGCAGAAGGCATATTAAAAGGTAGGGCACCAAGTCATCACCCAGTGACAGGAAAGTCTCCAAAGGCAGAGGATTGGTGGCGTGAATGGGCGGAAATTGCTGAAGCAGTAAATTTATTGGACGCACGTTTATCAGCTCAACTAATTAATCCACATTTGGGTGCTAGTGAGTCTGTGTTGTCAATGAAACTTCAGCAATACACAATCCTGGATTTCAAGGCGATAGGTTCCCGGTCAAGTATTGTTCCGGTTATCCGTCCTACGTGTTTAGCTGGATGGGTATGGGCGTTGATAGCACGAGATGCGATTGATGAAATTAGATATGTTTGGTGTCCAGAATATGAATTTTGTAAAAGAGAGGTCCCCTCTTCCTCACCTGTTGGAGGAAGACCAATTTTTTGTTCAGAAAAATGTCGTTCACGTGCAGGACGGAAGAAGCGGCGTTTACAGACGGAGCAAGAGCAACTGCAGAAAAGCAGTAATTTTTAGAATTTACAATTTTTGAACGAGCTACCAGATTTGCTAGCCCATCTCTTCTCCTGGCCTAACATTGCGAATTCCGAAATCTGGCTCGAACCCAAGAGGCTTATCCATCGATGGATCACAGTAAAAAACTTCTAAAGAAAAATTTTGATCATCAAGAAGATATGTTGAAGTGAATGGTCCGTCCGGGTTTCTCTCTAAATTAATTGTATAGCCTGCGTCAAGAACAGACTGGTACATTTTTTCAAAGGGCTCACGTGCTCGCCAGCCAAGTGCAACATTAAGAATTCCCTGATCGTTTAGTAGCGATCCTTCTGGTTTTGGTCGTGGTGTAGGTTCCTTATACTGTTGAACTTCGATTAAACCATCGCCAGCGCGCGCAAGGAACAGTTCACTTTTAGCATCGGGTAATCCCCATATCGCTTCCATTTCTGGTGTGTGTAAAGTGTCAGGAGAGATAACTTCCAACCCAATTGTGTCTATCCAAAATCGATAAGCGCGTTCAATATCTGGAACGGAAAGGCTAATACTTCTTATAGATGTAGTAGAAGCAGACCACCGTGGATCCCTTGTAGTACCAAGCAAAGGATCTTGTTCAATTAATTCGATGAGAATTCCATCTGGATCCTGAAAAGCTGCACGGCGATTACCCGATGGACCCATTGGTGGAGTTAGTGTGCCGATTCCCCAATTTGCTAGTGCTGAGATAGTGGCATCAAAGTTATCAACGACGAAACCCATACGCGTATATCCGATATCACAAGGTTTCCATTCATGAGGACGGGTCCGGGCGAGAGGCTGACTATATTGCCAGAACTCCATTTGAACATAATCTTGTTTGTCTACTCCCCACCAAAGTGCAGCTGTTGGATCCTCAAGGCCTTGAATAGTCGCTAGGCGCTCTCCCCATACAAGTAAACCACCAGCAGGTAAACACCCAAGAACATCAATGTAAAAGCGAGTTGTTTTGGGAATTTCTTTAACACTAATTGCGAACTGAGCTAAGCCTGGGTTAGGACCATCTCCAATAACTGACATCTTTACCTCACTATTTGTGGGAGTCTACGTTCTTAGTCAAAATCAAGCTAGTGGGATTCGATCCGGGTGGAATTTTAATACCCATAAAATTCCGTCCAAAATAACAGTTTGAAAGCATAAGAAGGACCAGCCAACAATTGCCAGGACTTGTCCTACGGAAATAATGTTTGTTTCAACTGTTGCGGTACATACCAAGAAAAGAATAAAACAACTTGCAATTGAAACACCTGAAAGAATACCAATAGTTATGTTTTTCCATATGTTGGAACGTTTCTTAATTGCTAGGACTGCTACAGGCATCCAGGCGGTTGAAAGAGCTAATAATATTGCAAAGAAAGCAATAACACCCACGTAGGTAAATCCACCAGGGAAATTTACGGAATTTGGTTCAATTACTTGCCAAAACCACCAACCGGCTATTAGGTACCCAGCCGCAGCCAAAAGCATAAAAGGTACGATTTTCTGTTGAGTCTTTTTTGGGACTTCGCCCCAAAGATTGGTTCTTTCTTCAGGAAATTGGATAAAACAAATTAAGTAGCTACCAAGTACGAGTACGCCGCCAATTATATTTACTACAAGGAATATTGTTGGCTGTCCCATTTAGTTACGACTCGGATTGCATTATTGAACGATCTAATGATTTATCTCGTTCAATAAATGCGAGTTCACCTAGGCCTATAACGCCACGAACATATTCAATTTCACCTACATGTCTAAGGCCATGAGTTAGACAGACATTAAATAGGCCGTCGTATAAAGACATCTCTGGTAGTGGTTTTATTGCTACTGTTTGCGAGTGTAATTCAGTACTTGTTACTGTTGAAAGATACTTTTCTGATGCATCCCAAACTTTATGTTGATATTCACGCCAGAGTTTGAGATTGCTTAGATTAAGTTGTGATGCCTCTTCTTCAGTCATACCTGTCCCTTGTGCTGTTCTATGAAGTCCAAGCTGTGTGTCAAATTCTCCTTCTATCCAGACTGTGGGCTTACGTTGAATAACAAAATTTATAATGTTGTCTTCTGTGCGCACATAGTGCCAAAGACTGAAAAAAGGAGAGACGCCACCATCGCTACTTTTTCGGTTTAATTGTTCTAGTGTCATGTCAGATGCTGCTTCATCGAGCATTCGATGTAATGTTGCTAGGCCAGACTGAAGAACTTCTAGGGTGTTAGGTGTTTGCGTCATAGTTACCTCGGTTTTGATCGTATGGGATTTCTTTTTTTCTGCAAGTTTGGAGACTTGATACCCCCAATGTACTTTCAGAGGTGTACAATCCGTATTCTAAAAGTTTTTCAAAGGAGAATTAAATGGCGCTTGTTCAAACACATGAACATGAAACAGTTTCGATTTATCCATATACCGATGAGCAAATAGATAAGATTTGTAGCCTGTCAGGTGAATGTGTCCTTATGTGGTCCACAAAGGATGGTTGGCCGGTTGGCGTGATGCATGCTTATGTTTGGCATGATGGTAAATTTTGGATTACATGTGCTGGGCACCGGCATCGTGTTGCTGCTTTACGTCGAGATCCACGTTGTTCGGTTGTTGTAAGTGGTCGTACTGCTGCACCTGATAGTGGTTGTCCGTCTGGGACTGCTACTGCAAAAGGACGTGCGGTGGTGCACGAGAATAACCAAGAGCTTAAGGATTGGTTTTATCCTGCACTAGGTGATCGTGTAAGTGGAGGCAATGCTGAAGCTGCTGCTAATTTTGCTGAAATGCTTGACTCGCCTTTACGTGTCATTTTGGAAATTACACCTGAAAAGTGGATTACCTATGACGGTGAAAAGGCAGGTCGTCATTTTGCTGGAACAATTGATGAAGATGAACTTGGTCCTATGCTTTCTAGTGATTCTGACAGAATGGAAAAGTATCGTGCAAAGCGGGCTGAGCAAGGCTTCACACATTAATTGAGATAATTACTTATAAAAAGGAGAGAACGAAATGGGAAAACCAACAGCAACAGACTATACAGAATTACGTATGGTCGCAGAAAGATATGTAGATGCAGTCAATCGTTTTGATGGCGAAGCCTGGGGGGAAACCTGGGCGCCAGATGGTGAGTGGCATGTAGGTGAAGTGCATAAGGGTCGTGATAATCTGGTTCCACTTTGGAACGGTATTATGGCCGGAATCCCGATGGTCTATATGAAGGTTTACAGTGGCGTTATAGATGATGTGACTGGTGACACAGCAACAGGCCGATGGTATTTAGGTGAGTTTTTACATTTTGGTGAAGGTAATACTTCTGAAAATTGTATCTGCTATCAAGACACATATACACGGATTGATGGTCAATGGTATATACAAACCCGACAGTTTGTAGGTGTTTATCAGGGTGAGACTGGTCTCACTGGTGAGGGCTTCAAGCCAGAATTTCGTGGTACAGCACCAGCCGTCTAATCTGTTATTAGATTAGTTTGACGTGTTTAAAGTAGTGCCCTGATTAGGGCACTACTTTTGTTTTATAGGAATAGGAGTATGTGATGAGCATTGAACCATTTGAAGTGTCTATTGACGAACAAGTTCTCCATGATTTAGAGGATCGAATTCGGAATACTCGTTGGGCTGATGATTTTGATAATGCTGATTGGGAGTATGGGACGAATGGGAAGTATCTCAAAGAACTTTGTGATTATTGGGTCGATGGTTTTGATTGGCGTGCGCAGGAGCATGAGATTAATCAATTTGCCCATTTCCAGACAACAATTAATGATTTGCCGATTCACTTTATCCATGAAAAGGGAAGGGGGCCAAATTCAATCCCACTAATTTTAACGCATGGTTGGCCGTGGACCTTCTGGGATTACAAGAAACTTATAGGTCCTTTAGTAGATCCTGTTTCCTTCGGGGGTGATCCTGAAGATTCTTTTGACGTAGTTATTCCCTCCTTACCAGGTTTTGGCTTTTCTACTCCTCTTAGAACGTCAGGAATAAATTACGAAACAACTGCAGACTTATGGGTCGAGCTAATGCAGAATGAACTGGGCTATGAGAAGTTTGCAGCTCAAGGTGGGGATTGGGGCGCACTTACAACTTCTGCGTTAGGGCACAAGTACGCAGATCGGCTTATTGGTATTCATTTGACTGGTACTTATAAACTTAATTTATTTGATACGGTAACCCCTTGGTCACCTGGCGGTGGAAACATTAATGCGATTGAAGATTATGATTTGCGCCAAACTATTGCTGATAGGATGCGTCGATTTTCAAGCCACGTAGCGGTTCAAGTAAATGATCCTCAAAGCCTTGCCTATGCCATGCATGATTCTCCCGTAGGAATGTTCGCCTGGCTATTAGAGAGACGACGTAATTGGAGTGATTGTGATGGTGATGTGGAGCGCGCTTTTTCTAAAGAACACTTATTGACGACTATGACAATTTATTGGGCTACTGAAAGTTTTGCTACATCT
Organism: uncultured Anaerolineaceae bacterium; assembly: GCA_964343095.1. Taxonomy (GTDB): domain Bacteria; phylum Chloroflexota; class Dehalococcoidia; order Tepidiformales; family Tepidiformaceae; genus JAKUNN01. The sequence goes on from CAYFHW010000042.1 coordinate 9,810, forward strand.
GTACGTTACTATCATGAGTCGGGCTTCAAAAGTTGGAAGCCTGTGCATGATCGAACCCCTGTAGTTGAGGCACCAACAGGGATTACATACCTTGTTCCTGATACTGGCCAAGGACCAACTGAGGAAGATAGGCAGTATTACAATTTGGTTTATACGAATACACATCCGACAGGTGGTCATTTTGCTCCATATGAAGAGCCGGATGCTGTCCTGCAGGGGATTCGGGAGACATTTAGGAAGTTGAGGTAGTTCCCCGTCTAGACGTTTTGCTGTTTGCCGCATACACTCGGGCAAAATCAACGGAGAGAACAAGATGTTAACTGATTTAGACGAAACCTTATTGCATCAGGTTGCTGCGACTTTTGACAATACCAATATAAGTGACCACCGTTTTTTTGATCGTATGGTTGTAGGTTTTCATAAAGAAGATGCTGCGAATGTCATTATGGGTCTTGCAAAGTATAAAAACATGAACACTTTTGAGGGTTTTGCATGTATTCAACATGGTGAGTCACAACATAATTTGCGAGTTGCCCGCCCGTTAAGACCAGATGTAAATGATATGGTTAATGGTCCAGTTTCCGTTGAATTTATTGAGCCGTTAAAGAGTCTGCGTATAAAACTAGATCCTGGTGAACATAACACGAGTTTCGATGTTATTTATACGGGTTTAACACCTCCCTATGAGGAGGGGTATCACATAGCACGTTCATATGGGCGTCTTTCTCAGGATTATATGAGGTTCGATCAGGTAGGAGTGATGAATGGCTGGCTTGACGTGGGGGGAGAAAAGATAGATGTGGATAATTGGTATACATTTCGTGATCATAGCTGGGGTGTACGTCCAGGTGTTGGAGGGTTTGAGCCCCAGACTGGACCTCGTCCTCCAGGTGTAGGCTCACTTTTTATTTGGCTTGCATTTACAACTGAGGAGATGGGTGGTCAGTTTCAAATGGCTGAAGATAGTGAGGGGAAACGAATGAACATTGATGGTCATATGTCTTGGCCAGATGGCTCTGGTAAAGACGTGATCTTTGTTACCGATCTTGAACATGATATCTCTTTCGTCCCAGGTACTCGTGTCTTTGACAAAGCACAATTAATGGTGACGACTAGTGATGGCCAGAAATGGGATATTCAAGCAGAAGCTGCAGGTCGGTCTTGGGTCTTTAAGGGTACTGGATATGATGGTGGTTACAATGATGGTCTATCGTTAGGAGCGTACCGTGGAGAGGTTTATGAACATGATGTCTATGACGTTACGCATCCCGAAGAAACTATTTTACCGAATGGAGATGCAATAAGGCCGGTGCATCGAGAGCAACCTGTCAAACTGACTGTGAATGGCAAACCGGGTTATGGACATCTACCAGTTATTAATTGGGGTGTTGTGAAGAAATACGGACTTAGTTAATGGAATTGGCTGTTGTTGCTCGATATCTCACAGAGAAGTTTGGTGAGGAAACGCAGGTCAAGTCTTGTTATCAAACTTTTCCTGGCATGTCCCGCGAAACTTGGTTTGTTTTTGCAGAACAAGGTAAAGCAGCCAAGAAAGATTGCAATTTGGTTATTCGGGTTAATCCGCCAAGTGGTGGTGGTGTCCCAGTTCCACTTGAAGTTGAGTGGGGTGTTTATGAGAAGCTTTGGGGTTCACCAGTACCGATAGCCAAGCCTTTGTGGTTCGACAAAGGGATTGATTTTGCTGAAGGTCGTGCTCATATGGTGAGAGAGCTTGTGGATGGACAGACAGAGGTGGAAGGGGTCGATCTCCCAGGTGAAGAAGGCGATAGAATTCGTAAGCATACTGCCTTTAAGCATGCTGAGCGGCTTGCTCAACTACACTCTTTAGATTGGGAGAAGTATGGCCTGAATGAAGTTTTGCCTGTGCCTAGTTCCCCTAGTCAGTCAATGCGATTGGAGTTTGAAATATGGAAAAAACGTTGGGAGGAAGGGAAAACTGATCCTTTTCCAATTATTAGCGAGGCTTTGTATTGGCTTGAGGACAATTTGCCGACGGATACAAAGAGAATTTCATTAACAAAGGGTAATAACGGGCTTGGCGAAGAAAT
>CAYFHW010000043.1:0-11628 GCA_964343095.1 uncultured Anaerolineaceae bacterium
GGCTTAGCAGGTTTTTATAACGCTTGCTCTACCGGCGAAGGCCAACTTATTGAACTTTCTCATCAAGAAGCTATTTTGAGTGATCATGCTTGGTTAACAACGATTTGGACACATCAAGGGCAAGTACAAAGGAGGGAAGGAGCTACCTTTATTTCCTGCTTGGATGGCTATGTTTTTCTGTTTCATTTAGTTCCTTATCCAAACTTATTTGCGCTGATTGAACGCTTTGATCTTTTGGAAGATGAAACTTGGCAACAACCTCAAGTATGGCAGGAACGTTTTGCAGAGGTTATAGAAGCTTTTTCGGGATGGGCAAAAGATCGTACCAAGCAGGAAATTTATCATGCAGCACAGGAATTCCGTATAGCAGTTACTCCACTGAACGATATGGCTGATGTTTTACGGAGTGACCAGCTACATGCTAGGGATTGGTTTTCTTCGATTTCAGTAGGAGAGGAAAACATTATCGCACCAGGATCCCCTTACAAGTTATCTCGGACGCCTTGTGGTCAGTTCTCTGAAGCAGAAGTTTTAGGCGCTTCTACTGATCTTATTTTAGGAAAGAATTTTTCGTGGCCAGCTCGGAGGAAAAATAGTGCTGAGGCTCGTGAATCTAAGTCAGTACATGGACCTTTGGAAGGCATCCGTGTGATTGAAGTGACAGCAAATTGGGCAGGACCAATAGCTGGTAGACATTTTGGGGATCTTGGTGCTGATGTTTTAAAGATTGAATTGCATACAAAGCCCGCTACACGGGCTTTAGCTTATGTTCCTGCCGATTTTTGGCCGAATCACTACCATAGAGCCGGTTACTTTAACAAGCTTAATCGTAACAAAAGAGCTATCTGCTTGAATCTTGCTACGGATGAAGGGCGGTCTTTATTCCTTCAGCTTGTGAAGTCTGTAGATGTTGTTCTCGAGAACAACGCTGCACGAGTAATGAAACAATTGGGGATTGGTTACGATGATCTGTCTGAAGTTAATCCCTCATTAGTAATGTGTTCGCTGTCTGGGTTTGGTGCTACTGGCCCAGAGTGCAATTACAGTGCATATGGGAGCAATATCGAAACTATTAGTGGTTTGTCGAGTGTTCTCGGTTATGAGGACGGAGATTATTACACTACCGGTTCATTTTATGCTGATCCTACGGCCGGTAATCATGCGGCGGTAGGTATACTTGCCGCTATTCACGCAGCTCGACGAGATGGGGAAGGTCAATGGATCGATTTATCTTTGTTAGAAGCTGTGTTGCCTTTTTTTAGTCAGGAGCTTTTATCCTATACAAGCTCCGATGTTATTCCTTCCCCTTGTGGCAACAGTTCTGATTCTTTTTATTTTCAGGGAGTTTTTCCCACTGCTGGTTCTGACTGTTGGCTCGCAGTTTCTTTACATACGGAGGAGGAAGCAATACGTGTCTTACATTTGTTAAAAAATTATGAAGCTGTATCTGAGGACATTGAAAAAGTACTCCAGGAGTGGGCTTTGCAAGTCGATCACATTAGTGCTGCCAACTTTTTGCAATCTGAAAATGTAATTGCTGCACCTGTTATGCCCAATTGGGAAATTGTTAGTGACAACCATCTAAATGAGCGTGGTTTTTTTCGCATGATTAGTCATCCCGTTGCCGGTACTCACCTTTTTCCTGGCTTTCCTTGGAGATTTGAAAAAACACCGGCCAAAATTTATAGACCTGCTCCTTTATTTGCACAGCACAACAATGAGATTTTTGCTGATTTAGGATTAACTTCATCGGTGATAAAGGGATTAATTGCGAAGGGTGTCACTGCTGAAGATCCTGTTTATGGTGATGGTCCAAGCCTGTAGCAGCTGCCTTTTAGGGGCCAGCTAACATTTTGGCGATATTTGAGTCATGTGCAGCAAGAGTTTCGCCATGATGTACTAATCCCCGAATAGTGCTTCGGTCACGCCCACCTAATAAAGCTGCGATTGTTCCATAACTAGAACCTCGTCGTCGTAGGCTGGCTGCGGTTATTGCACGGGCTTCTATTTCTTTTTTAGAGCGGCCACGCCCTTTTATAGCTTCCTCGGTTAATCCAAATGATTGAGTAATTGTGCTGAGTTGTGATTTTATGGATGCTTTATTAGGATCTTTTTCCCGATTAGCTACTAGTAATGCTTCGAATTGTTCAGGTCTTAGTACTTTTTCTCTCTCTAAGATAATTGCACCATGCACTGTTGATTGTAATGTTCGGATATTTTTGAAATTTGTTTTAATCATTTTCTCTACAGCCCAATTGGGAAGCGAAGTTTTTAATGTTTGTATTCGCGCATAGATAAAATCTCGTTGTTCTTCACCAAAAGGAGGTGTTATTTCTGTACTAATCCCTGCTTCTAGCCTAGATTTTAAACTTTCAACAATTGCGAAAGTTTTTAAAGGTCCTGAGCACCCAATAATGACATGTCCATTATTTGAATTGATTGCATCAATAGTACGCATCAATTCCTTCTGAGTACCACTTTTTCCAGCTAGTTCTTCGAAGTCATCAATTACCAATAATTTTCGTGAACGCATTTTTTTTTGGAATGTTGCTAACTTTGAATCTCTTACAGAATCCATAAAAGTTGTTGTAAATTCTTCAGCAGTGAAAATTCCAATAGGCCAGTTTTTTATTGCTGCTTCGTTCGCGATTGCGTGAAGCAGGTAGGTTTTTCCGGATCCTGACTCTCCTGAAACAATAATTGGCGAGATTGCGCCAGTAATTTCGTCTATCACATTTCTGCAAATTGATATTGCACGCCTATTGCCAGTCGTTTGGATGTAATTGTCCAGGGTAAGTTTCTCCTGAATTGTTCCGATCACATCTCTAGTTCTTGTTGGGATACCTTCTGCTTTATGCTTCCCTTTTGGGATAAAAAGTACCTCGATTTTTTCTGTGGTGATAGCAGCTAAGGCATGTAGAATCGTTATTTTTAATCTGTTATTTAGGCCATCACATATAAAAATTGAAGGAGCCTCTACTACTAATTGATCTCCCTCAAATGTGACGGCTTCTGTTTCTTCCAAAAAAGTTTTGTAGGTTGGTTTGTTTAATTCAATTTCAAGACGTCCGAGTACACTTTTCCAAAGTTTGGGTGCTTCTTTACTAGACAAGCCGCTGCTAGGCATGGGTACCCCGATGTATTTTTTTACTCTTGAAAGACAAGTACGGAAGCTTTTATAGAAGTTTGCTTCAACGTTTAAAACATAGCATTCTTTCAAAAATATTTTTAGAGAATGACAACTTATTTACGATCTCTTCATATAGTTGCTCTGTTATGTGTTTAAGGGCGTGTTGACGAAACCAGTTCAGTTTGTAAACTTTGATCATGCCTAACGATGAAAACCTTGCAGAAGAGAATTATCTACGCATTGGCAAAGCTGCTGAAGTTACAGGTGTGACTAAGCGAGCTCTTCGTTATTACGAGGAGAAAGGATTATTGCCACCGCCTAGTCGTCTTGAGGGTGGATTCCGCCTATATTCCCCAGAAGATATTCAAAGGATTAAAAGAATCCAGGAAACGCAGGAATTGTTAGGATTTTCTCTAATTGATATCAAGGAAATGCTAGCTGCGGAAGACGTGAAAACAGAGATTCGTGCAAATTGGATAAAAAATGCTGATGCAGCTGTCAAGGCATCTGCAGTGCGTACTGCCAGAGAGGTTACTTTGAGTCAAATGGCTTTGCTTGAGCAGAAAATGGAAAAAATGGAAAAAATGCATGCACATCTTGCTGAAAGATTGTCTAGATACGATGAACTATTGCGTGCGTATTCAGAGGAACTTTCAAAGAAAGCTATTCGTAGTTAAGCCTATGGATAACTTAGATACTTTAGGACGCCCACTTAGGGATCTACGTATTTCGGTGACCGATCGATGTAACTTCCGATGTGTTTATTGTATGCCTCGTGAGGTCTTTGGTCCGGATTTTCAATTTTTGGATCGCGATGAGTTGCTTACGTATGAAGAGATTGTTCGGTTTGCAAAAATTGCTGTTGAATCTGGGGTAGAGAAAATTCGCATAACTGGGGGCGAACCTTTGGTGAGGCGAGATTTACCCTTGTTGATTAAAAATCTTAAAAAACTAGAAGGCCTTAAAGATCTGACTCTTACTACAAATGGAGCATTATTGGCAGAGCTTGCAGCGCCACTATATGATGCTGGGCTTAGTCGCATAACAGTGAGTTTGGATTCATTGGATGAGGATATTTTTCGGGAAATGACGGACAGTACTGTTAGTGTGCAGACAGTACTTAAAGGGATTGAAGAAGCCCAAAAAGTGGGATTGACGCCAATTAAGATCAATGTGGTTGTAAAGCGTGGGGTTAATGAACAGTCTATTGTTCCTATTGCTCGTTATTTCAAGGATCTTGGCCATATAGTACGGTTTATCGAATTTATGGATGTTGGGAACACAAATGCGTGGAGCCTCGAGAAAGTAGTTCCTGCGCAAGAGATTCTTGAAGTAATTAACGCTGAATTACCTATAGAAGCTATTCCGGCCAATTATCGTGGTGAAGTTGCTCAACGTTATCGTTATCTCGATGGCTCTGGAGAATTTGGTGTCATTACATCGATCACACAACCTTTTTGTGGTGATTGTACGCGTGCAAGGCTGTCCCCTGAAGGTGAATTATTCACATGTTTATTTGGATCCACGGGCTATGATTTTCGTTCTTTGCTTCGTACCGATGCTAGTGATGATCAAATCATGAAGGAACTTGTTTCGTTGTGGGGTCGTCGAACAGATAAATATTCAGAACTAAGAACAGCCGCAACTCAAGATCTCATTCGTGTTGAGATGTCTCACATTGGCGGCTAGATAATTTCTTACAGCTCTTTTTTCTTGTTTACCGAAAACATGTAAGACAATAAAAGAAAGAAGAGAGATTTATATCTCTCTTCTTTCTTTAGATTAATTAAAACCCAATGATTGATTAATACATTGGTGGCGCACCAGGTGGCATTGCAGGTGCTGGTGCTGGTGCATCATCTTTTATCTCCGTGATTAGGCAATTCGTAGTAAGTACCATCGAGGCAATCGAAACTGCATTTTCAATGGCCGCTCGAGTTACTTTCGCAGGATCAATGATTCCTTTTTCAACCATATCTCCAAATTCACCATTTTGGGCGTCGTAGCCTTCTCCAGGCTTGAGCTCTTTCACTTCTTCTACCATGACTGAACCGTCATCACCGGCATTGATCGCAATTCGTCTTAAAGGTTCTTCCAAGGCCCTCCTCAAAATCCGAAGTCCGGTAGCCTCATCACCCTCAAGTTCTACACTATCTAAGGCAGGAGCTGCATTAAGTAGTGCAACGCCACCACCAGGTACAATACCTTCCTCTACTGCTGCCCTTGTAGCACTTAGTGCATCTTCTACACGGTGCTTCTTTTCTTTTAGTTCTACCTCAGTCGCAGCACCAACCTTGATAACAGCAACGCTCCCGGCGAGCTTACCTAGGCGTTCCTGTGCTTTTTCTCGATCCCAGTCACTTGTAGATTCGTCCATGACCGCACGCACTTGAGCAATACGAGCATCCATATCTTCTTTGTTGCCCGCTCCTTCTATTAAGGTAGTTTCTTCTTTTGTTGAAACCACTCGGCGTGCACTGCCAAGATCTTCAAGAGTTACAGTATCAAAACTTCGACCTATATCTTCTGAAATTACTTGTCCTCCAGTTAATGTGGCTATGTCACCAAGGTTATCTTTTTGGCGATCACCGAATCCAGGAGCTTTTACTGCCAAAATGTTCATTGTTCCACGAAGCTTGTTTACAGCCAGTGTAGCAAGAGCTTCACCGTCAACATCTGCAGCAATAATCATGACATTTTTTGTCTGAGAAACGATCTTCTCAAGTAAGGGGAGTAATTCCTGTACAGAGGATAGTTTTTTATCTGTTATCAGGATTTGTGGGTCTTCAATTTCTGCTTCCATGCGCTCAGGATTAGTTACGAAGTAAGGGCTTATGTAGCCACGGTCAAAAGACATACCATCGACGTATTCAACTTCCGTTTGAATACCTTTTGATTCTTCTACAGTGATGACACCATCTTTCCCAACTTTCTCCATTGTTTCGCCAATGAGCTCACCAATTGCAGAGTCGTTATTGGCTGAAATCGATGCGACTTGGGCCATTTCTTTACGTTCCGAAATGTTAATCGCACTATCTGCCAGGCTTTCAAGTATTGCTGAAGCTGATTTTTCTAATCCTCTTTTTAGCGACATGGGATTTGCACCTGCAGCAACATTTTTTAGTCCTTCTTGTACAATTGCCTGTCCAAGAACTGTTGCTGTAGTTGTGCCATCTCCTGCGATATCATTTGTTTTGGATGCAATCTCTTTGGCTAATTGCGCACCGATATTTTCAAATGCCCCTTCTAGCTCTATGTCTTTTGCTATTGTAACTCCATCATTTGTGATAGTTGGAGCACCAAAACTTTTATCTAAGACGACATTTCGTCCCTTTGGTCCTAACGTGATTTTTACCGCATCTGCTAATGCATCGATGCCACGTTTCATGGAATGTCTTGCGTCTTCATCAAATAATAATTGCTTTGCCATTTCTCTAACCCCTTGGTCAAACCTTTCAAAACTTTTGTAGTAGTCAATAATATTAGCACTCAACGCCTGAGAGTGCTAATCGGGTACTGGTAATTTCCTATTATCTAGCAATTAATGCCTTCCTAATGCTCTACTACGTGCCTTTTGTCGAGCAGTATTTTCTTTTGAACTTTCCAATTTCTCTAGAGTGATATGATTTGCATACTTTCGATTTATAGCTGTTTCAAGTAGGAAGTCGGTAATCTCCGGATTTCTTGGAAGCAAACTTCCGTGCAGGTATGTTCCGATAGCATTGTGCGTTCGAGCTCCCTCACTGTTGTCCTTACCGTTGTTACCGTTTCCTTTTACGACTGTTCCAAAGGGCTTTTGTGATTTGCTCAGATAGCTTCTTCCTCCATGATTCTCAAATCCAACTACTTCTCCGAAGTCCGTTTCTAAAAGTACATTTCCTATGCAACGTTCAGATCCTTCTTCTGGCTGAACGCTTTCCATATCAAAAATTCCTATTCCAGGGATTTTTTGACTATTTGATTGTTGATAGAAATTTCCAAAAAGTTGAAATCCGCCACAAACTGCAAGCATCGGCTGTCCGTCAACCACGGCCTGTTCAATTACTTTGGAGTGTTTTACGAGGTCTTCACTTATATGTTGTTGTTCGCGATCTTGTCCGCCACCAATTACAACAATATCGTACTCTTGAGGGGCAAAATGGGCACCGCGCTCTATTTTTGCAATTTGACATTCTATCCCATGCAATTTTCCACGAAATTTAAGCGCTATTGTGTTTCCACGATCGCCATATATATTCATTACGTCAGCATAAAGATGCGCTATTTGTAGTGACCAGTTGTTTTTCTTTTGCATTACTTCCCTTGAGTTTTAAGCTTTTCTGGATCTCGCTTAGTAGAGCTCTACGATAAATTAGCATGGTGAACAATAGTTTTCCCCCACCTTCTGATGCTTTAAGTATTTTAAAAGAAGTATTTGGGTATGAGGATTTTTTACCAGGGCAGTTTGAAGTAATTCAATCAGTGCTTAGTGAAGTGGATACTCTTGCTGTTCGACCTACTGGAGCTGGTAAGAGTTTATGTTTTCAGATACCTGCTTTAATGGTGAAGGGTTTAACGATAGTAGTTTCCCCTTTGTTGGCACTTATGAAAGACCAGATTGATGCTCTTGAAAGGCAGGGAATTGCGAGTGATGCAATTAATTCTAATCAAAGTATTTCTGAACAATCAGACATAATTCACAGGGCTATAACGGGGGAAATTAAATTGCTATACGTTGCGCCTGAACGCTTCTCCAACCGTCAGTTTCTTTCTGCTATGGCTGGCTGTGAAATTTCTTTGTTAGTAGTTGATGAGGCTCATTGTATAAGTGAATGGGGTCATGATTTTCGGCCGTCATATAATGATTTAGGGGCGTTCAGAAAGCGTTTGGAGATTCCTCAAATTGTGGCACTTACTGCTACGGCTGATGAGAAAGTCCGGAATGACATTGTTCAACGTTTAGGTTTAGTGAAACCAAATATTTTGGTTTCTTCATTCGATCGGCCGAACCTTAAGTTTGGTACTGTACGTGTCCGTAATCAGAAACAAAAAAAAGAGAAAATTGCTGAGCTTTTAGAAAAGAACAATGGTGAGTCAGCTATTGTTTATTGTGCAACACGTAAGCGTGTTGAAGAATTAACACGATGGCTGCAGGATAAAAAGATTCGGTGTGCTCGTTATCATGCTGGTCTTGAAGTTGAAGATCGTATCAGGATCCAAGACGCTTTTGCACGAGATTCTTTACCGACAATTGTGGCTACTAATGCCTTCGGATTAGGTATAGATAAGCCAGATGTACGGCTGGTTATCCATCACGATATGCCTGAGTCTATAGAAGCTTATTACCAAGAAGCGGGCAGGGCAGGGCGAGATGGACTGCCTGCTGAGTGCATGCTCTTTTTTGCACCTCACGATCGTCGAATAAGAGAATTTTTTATTGATATGGCGCATCCGACTAAGGAAGTGTTAGTACGTGTGTATGAAAAATTAACTGAGAATGATGGTGAGTCTGTATTTGTTAACGATCTTTTCCCTGGCGAGGAGGTTGCAGGATTGAATGCTGCAATTCAATTCTTTGAAAATATAGGTGCGATAGCTAAAACTGGATATTTTGTTCGAATTCGGAATCGTATTGATTTAAAAAAAATTGATGCAAGTGCCGTATACGAACATAGGCGCTATGCAATTGAAAAACTCAATTCAATGCAGGAATTTACCGAAAACCTTAATTGTTTACGTTCTAACATTCTTCGTTACTTTGGTGAAAATAATGTTCCAAGCAATTGCATGAATTGTAGTTCTTGTTTATCACCGCGCTTAAATCTTGAAATCGAAAAAACGGAAGACTCTACTCATTTCATGCGTGAACCCTTGTTTGAAGAATTACGTAATTTGCGTCGTGAAATTGCAGACTCTGAATCCGTTCCTGCATATATCGTTTTTAATGATGCTTCTTTGGTACAGATGGTTCGTGACCTTCCTAAGACTAAGGATGATTTTTTGGCAATTACGGGTGTTGGACCAAATAAACTTGACCGATATGGCAGCCAGTTTCTTGCTCTAATCAACGAGGTAAAACATTTGTCACAAGGCTTCAGGGATGAGGAAGTGGATAAAGGTCAAAAAATTGAAATTTCTGGTATTGAAAGAGACATTGTGAAACTTGCTTATCAGGGTAAGGGGTTGCGTGAAATTGCAAATGATGTTGGTCTGTTGCGTTCAGTTGTAGTGCAACATTTGGAGACACTCATTGGGAAGGGTGTTGTCACAGATATTTCTCCTTGGGTAGATAGTTCAACTCTGGGGCGAGTTCGTAGTGCTGCGGACGGACAGCGAATTTCTTCACTCTCACCGATGCACAAAAAATTGGGGCAACGAGTTACTTTTGAGCAACTTCAAATTGCGCGCGCTTGGCTAAATAGAGGTACGGACCCTGAAAACACTTAAAATCACTTTTTTTTACCGTACGGTTGTAAATGATATTCTATTACACAGTGATGACGTTAAAACGTAATCACTTGCAGAATGTAGTTAAACTACATCGGGGAACCCATTTTGGGGTGAATAGAGCACTGCTCTTAGGGCAACCTTCCGCCCGAATCCGACAGCTAACCTCGTATGCATAAGAAGGCCTGGTAGGCGGGATGTCTACTTGAGGTCTGACCTCGTTTGTAAATTCGGATTCGAGAGGTTTCCATGAAAGAGATAATTAGAAAAACAGAACAAGAGTTGCTTTGGGATTGGTTAAGAAGCGAAGAAGGTGAGTCATATTGGAAGGCAGAGTTGAGCAAGGCTGAAGCTTTGCCTCCGGCAGTAGACGAAGCAATTTTTAATCTTTGGCCTATGTAAAAAGATTGTAGTGCGGGAAAGCTGAAAATAGTGATGATCAATTACTGTTTTCTCTTCCTGTACCTGTAAAATTGCAGCATATTGGTTTAGTTAGTTAGAACATTGTGTCGGATGGGATGCTTGGATCTGTAATCTGGTCGGTAGTATGAGTAGAGAAATACCACGCAACTAGATTTTTGGTTAGCGTATATGAGATGTTCAGCTATTGGGGCCAAACAGGCCGCATATCACTCGCCATTTTCATGTTTTGGCTGTCGTTATATTTGTATGTTCCTTTTTTACCGATTCGTGCATCAGATTTAGGGGCATCAAACACGATCATAGGACTGGTGGTGGCATCATACGCTATCGGGCAGGTGCTTCTAAGAATTCCTATTGGATTTGGTGCTGATTTACTTGGAAAAAGACGTCCATTTGCATTGATAGCGTTTTTCGCATCAGTAATAGGTGCGCTAGGACTTGCATTGGCGCCATCTCCGCTTATGTTGTTTGTTGCACGTTCTATAACTGGTGTAGCCGCTGCTGGATGGGTGGTAATTAGTGTCCTGTATGTTTCGTATTGGGATCAAGCTAGGACTAGTGAAGCTATGTCTCGAGTCATGGCTATAACAACTTTTTCCATTGTAGTAGCTACTTTCCTAGGTGGTTTCCTAGTTGAATATTTTGGGGTTATTTCAACATTTTATGCTGGTTTGATAACTGGTTGCGTAGGCATCGTACTATTTTGGTTTTCCCCAGAACCGCAAGAAAAAATTGACGAAGGCTTTGACTGGAAAACAGCAGTCAATGTCGCAAGAACACCTCTGCTTTTAAAGACTTCATTTTTAGGGATACTTGCGCAATTTGTTGCTTTTGCAACTACATTTACGTTTATTCCGATATATGCAAGATCGATAGATGCTTCCGATATGGAGAATGGCTATTTAGCTGCTGCCATGTTTACTTTTGCTGGTATTGGTTCTCTTATGGTCCCTTTGCTAATGAAAAAAATGGAATTTAGTTGGTTAATTGTGTCGGCATTTTTGGTTATCGCTTGTTCTGTGGTGGTAGTGCCATTTATTGAATCTCCTATTTTGCTGGTTATGAGTCAAGCATTCGGTGGCTTAGGGAGAGGTGTTCTAAATGTTCAGTTGATGACTTTAGCTGTGTTAGCCGTTTCTATGTCGAGTCGAGCGACATCAATGGGGATTTACCAAGCAATTTATGCCATTGGCATGTTACTTGGGCCATTAGTAGCTGGTTTTGTTGGCGATTACATAAGTATTTTCTGGGTATTTGGTTTGTCGACGTGCATTTCTTTGATATCTGCATTTCTAACTTGGTTATTTTTATCTAAGACGAATTTTGATGCACTTTTTTCTAATCAAGTACCGCAGGGCTAATTTTAATCCTCAAGATACTCCCTAAGTCTTTTTGCTATCCCAGGCAATCCTCCAAATCGGTTTTTGTATCGAACGTAAAAAATTGTTGCCGGTATACAAACTGATAGCACAATAAGTCCTATTGAAATTAATAAAGCCTTGTTTGAACGAGTAAATGAATCTCCAAATAATACAATTACCGATGTTGGAATTAATGAACCTAGGAATGCCAAAGTTATGAATGTTTTAAATGGTATTGCAGTGAGTCCGGTAGCATACGCAGCGAAGTCGAACGATATAGGCATCATA
>CAYFHW010000044.1:0-11500 GCA_964343095.1 uncultured Anaerolineaceae bacterium
GTGGTTCAGGTACGCTTGCCATTATTAGTGGTGGCAAGATTGTCGCCAGCACAGATATCAGTTATGGATCAACAACATCAACTGTTGCTGTTTCCTTGAAGTCTGGTTGGAACCTTATCCGTTGGGCAGGTAGTGCGAAGTCAGTAGCTACTGCTGTAAATGCTTCCGTAACATCTGTCTACGGTTGGAATGCTACAACGCAGGCTTGGAACATGTGGTCCCCAGCTGGCGTTGGCATCCCTGGTGCTAATGACCTATCAGAACTTGCAACTGGTGGTATCTACTGGGTCTACTCGGTAGCTGCCGGCACAATGCAATAAAGAGTTTTGTGAAGGTGTTTGGTATTTCTTAGAAGTACTGAACACCTCCACTACTTTATTAAAAGAGGAGTGATTTTATTTTGAAGTACTCCTCTTTTTTAATTCCCCAATTTTCTAAATATTGTGCTGTTGTTTTATTAGTTGTGCTGTTGTCGGGAATGCTGGCATTCACTGCAAGTGCTCAAACGCCACCCACGCCGCCAGCACGATTTGTGGGTTCAGCAACCATTAATGGACAAGAGGCTCCAATAGGTACAACAGTTATTGCGACAATAGACGGAGTTCCCTGTGGTTCAGGGACCGTAAATGCCGCGGGTAAATATGTTCTTGATGTTGTCGCTACTGACTCCTGTGGTAGTTCAGGGGTGACTGTTGCTTTTGTTGTAAGTGGTTTTCAGGCAGCTGAATCTGGAACCTGGCAGAACGATCAGTTAAATGTTCTTGATTTGAATGTGGATACAGCTGTAAGTGTAGACACATCTGTATCTGAGGTTGTTGTTCCTGCTCCTCCTAATACGGGTTCAGGGTTTGATCTGGAACTAAACACTGCTTCACCTTTTAATTCTTATAGCGTCTTCATTTTGGTGTTCTTTAGCTTGTTCGTACTAAGTATTAGTTATCGGATACGAATGCTAAACCAGGAAAAATAAGCGTAACGTATACTAAGTCGGATGGAACAGTTGCCATTATTCGCACTTGTATTTGCAGGTCTTTTGACAGGGATCTATGCCCGCAGTCGTACCCTGGCAAGTGTGCCTAATTTCACTTCTAAAAATTTTAGAATAAGTAAATCTTTTGGGTATGTGGCAGCTATTTGGCTTATTTTGGCCTGCATTGGTTGGATTTCCGGAAATTTAGGGTGGAGTCTACTAGTGGCCGCCATTTTTGCATGGATATGGGTTCTTTCTGTGCTTTATGATGCTCGAAATGTCCAAGAAAGATAGTCTACCGGAAGTTTTAGACGTTCTTGATAGAGATATCTCTGAATGTAGACGTTGTGCACGATTAGTGAAATGGAGGAAATCTGTATCACTTGAGAAGAGGGCTTCGTATAGCGATGAAGAGTATTGGGGGAGAGGTGTTCCTGGGTTTGGAGATCCAAACGCTCAGGTATTTATTCTAGGATTGGCTCCTGCTGCACATGGTGCAAACCGGACGGGTAGATTGTTTACGGGTGATCGATCAGGGGATTGGTTATATGGTGCCCTGTATCGCGCACAATTTGCCAATCAACCATTTAGTTATGACCGTGATGATGGACTGAGTCTTTCTGATGCGTGGGTAAGTGCAGCTGTTCGATGTGCCCCTCCCGATAATAAGCCTACTGTTACTGAACGAGATCGTTGCTTGCCTTACCTAAGACGAGAAATGGATGCTTTGAAAAATTTACGCGTTGTTGTTGCTCTTGGTGCGTATGCACACGATGTAATTTGTCGAGAATTTTCTATTCGTCCGAAACCTTCTTTTGGCCATGCTGCTGAGGCAATTTTGCCAGGGGGTGTTTTGTTGATTGATTCATATCACCCTAGCCAGCGCAATACGTTTACCGGGCGTTTGACCGAGGAGGCATTTGATCGCGTCTTCTTCCGTGCGCGTGAAGCGTTGAAGGAATAAGCACGCTAATATGTAGTTGTATGCCGCCAAATACACAGCAAGATTTATATGAATCATTGGGTGTACCTCGCGATGTCAGCGATGGTGATCTCAAACGTGCCTATCGTCGTTTAGCGATGGAGTATCACCCTGATAAAAATCCTGGTGCTGAATCTGCAGAGAGATTTAAGCAAATTACACAGGCCTATGAAATTTTGAGTGATCCTGATAAGAGGGCTGCATACGATCGTTTTGGGATGGCTGGTGTAGATGCTTCACAGGGTAGTGGCCCTGCTGGTTTTGAAGGCTTTTCATCTTTCGATGGGCTTGGAGATATCTTTGATGCATTTTTTAGTGGAAGTGCGAGGCAAGGACAGCGGAGAAGAGGGCCAGAACAAGGAGCAGATCTTAGGGCGCGGCTACATTTAACTTTTGAAGAAGCTGCATTTGGTGTTGAAAAAGAAATTGAGTACCAGCGCCAGGAACCTTGTGACGATTGTCAGGGTAGTGGTTCAGCCCCAGGTAGTGAACCATCAAATTGTACGGAATGTAATGGCTTAGGTGAGGTTAGGCGTGCTCAAAAGAGTATCTTTGGCCAGTTTGTTAATGTGAGTGTGTGCCCAAGATGCCAGGGGCAAGGTCAAGTTGTTACATCTCCATGTATTACATGTCGAGGAGCCGGAAGGATTCAAAAAAAACGCCGTATCGGTGTTACTGTTCCTGCCGGTATAACAGATGAATTGCAAATCAGATTAACAGGGGAAGGCGATATTGGTTTGCGAGGTGGTCCGCCTGGTGGACTTTACGTGGTGGTTGAGGTTGATAGGCATGAAAGCTTCTATAGACAAGAAGATAATGTCATTTTGGATTTACCTGTAAACATAGCGCAAGCCGCGTTGGGTGCAGAAGTGATAATTCCTTCGTTAGATGGCGAAGTGGAAATTGATGTCCCTAGTGGAATTCAACAGGGAGATGAAATTGTTTTGCGCGGTAAAGGGGTTCATCATCTTAATCGAGGTGGTCGAGGTGATATGATTGTTAGAATTAGTGTTGTCATTCCAGATAAACTGGATGAAGGGCAAAGATCTCTGTTAGAAGAACTTTCAGAGACTTTGGGGACACCTTCACTTCCAGAAAGACGGAAAAGTTTTTTTGACAGGCTACGTGATGCCGTCTCTGGTGATGCATAAAAACATATGGAAAATCGATGGGTTGAGTTGACGGTTTTAACTCCCGTTGAGTTAAGTGAATTAGTAAGTGCATACCTTTTAGGCATTTCTCCCCAAGGCGTTGCGGTAGAGGAACCAGTTACAAGAGATCAGAGTGAAGATGGCTATAGATTAGATATGTCTCAACCCCAGGCATTACGTGTCTGGCTGCCCATAGCAGAAAAAAGTGCAGTTCTTATTGAAAATTTGAGGCAAAAGTTCGTTGATTTACCGATTGAAATCACTGTACGTCCTATTAAAGATGAGGGTTGGCAAATTTATTGGCGTGAATTCTTCGGTCCTATAGTGGTTGGGCGAGTCGCCGTAATACCTTCTTGGGTAGATTTTAAAAACGAGGAGGAAAAAACTGTTATACGTATTGATCCTGGCCAGGCTTTTGGTACAGGACATCATGAAACGACTAGATTATGCCTGAATGCTTTATCCAAGTATGTTCATGAAGGTCAGAGCGTTCTTGATGTAGGAACAGGATCTGGAATTTTATCGATAGCCGCAGCATATTTAGGTGCAGGTTCAGTTGATGGATGGGATATCGATCCAAGTGCTGTAAAAATTGCCCAGTCCAATTGTGTGGTGAATGACGTTGCAGAGAAAATCACTGTCCATGAGGGAGAATTTAAATTTGCTGATAAACAGTACGATTTAATTGTTTCTAATATCAGTGCGGTTGCGGTTGAAAAACTCGTTCCAGTGTTTGCATCAGGAGCTTCAAAACCTGACTCTCGTTTAGTGTTAAGTGGTTTTTTGAAAGATGATGTTCCAAGAATAAAAGATGTTGCTTCCAGTACAGGATTTATTCATTTGGAAAGTTACTTAGAGAATGATTGGGCACTTATTAGCGCGATGCGTTGATTTGCCTACTTTTCAACTGTCGATCCTGCGACAACAGTCCACTCTTTAATTTCCCAAGCAGTAACAATGCCATTTTCTACATACGGATCTGCCTGGACAAACGATTCTGGGATTGTTCTGTCAGCACATTTAAAAATGAACGCAGCTCCATCGACGGGATTTTTCCAAGCACCAGCCTGAGTAATCTCACCTTTTGAGGCGTGTTTATTCACTAGTTCAAGGTGTTTCTCTCTGAAAGGGGTTCGAAGTTCTTCGACATTAGCTACATAGTCATAAAGCAGTACGTACCAGTTCATTTTTTTTCTCCAATAATGCGAAAGTTAGGAATAACAAGTTTGATAATATCCAAAAAATCTGAATCGTTTGCTAATTGTGAAAATGAAGGATCTTCAAAGGCCTCCTCAATATAACTAGTATCCAGATTAAATGTGGTTTGAAGTGCCTGAAGTGCTTCATCACGGTTGTTTAATGCAATAAATGCTTTTGCAGTTCCAAAATGTGCTGCTGAATCTTCCGGGTCGTGTTTAATTGCTTGCTGAAAGCTTAGAAGGCTATTTTGATTTTCTCCTTTTTTAAGTAACGCTAAGCCTTTGTTTATTAATACGGCTGTATCAGTTCCATCGGATAGCAGGGCTGTTTCAAAGTCTTCCAGGGCCTTATCGATCTCCTCTTTTTGCATGTATAAAAGCCCTCGATTGTTCAGTGTATCGAGATCTTCGGGTTCGAAATTGAGCACTTGGTTGTAATCAGCTAATGCATCTTCGAGAGCACCTAGGTGGCTGTTTACTCTTCCTCGATTGTAAAGTGCACTTACGTGCTGAGGTTTTTGTTCTAGTGCTGAGGTGTAACGATCCAGCGCTAAATTGTATTGACCGACAGTGAAATAGACATTGCCTTCCTCTACTAATGAATCTGCTGTTTGGGTTTGATTTTCAGCAGTTGGTGGATTTTCCTCCGATTTTTCGGGAATTATCTGTGTTGGACTATTTTTTTCAAGTAATGCTTCGGTAACAGCAGTCAATCCGCTGTAAGCAAAAAGTATGTAATCACGTGGGTGGAGATCAAGTGGTTTTAAGGTTTCTTTTCTAGAGGAAACCGGGTCCCAAGATCCAAGCATTTCAACTGCTTCGTGGTCTACACCAAAATCTAGCTCCTGTAATTCGCCGTTATCGGTGACTACTATGCACCCATGATCACCGTTCGCAATTTTGCCATTTGGGTCACATTCAATGGCGTTAGTAAAAAATGCGTTTGGAAATGAAGGGAATGGTCGTAATGCGAGACATGCCTCTTTTAGAAGCAATTCTAGTTCAAGTGCTGTTTTTTCTAAAAGTCGATCAGCACTCGACTTGTAACCTAGTATTTCACGCTCAATTTCGCTGCTCATGTACAGAGAGTATAGAACCATGACCTTACAGATGCTTGGTAAACTATGTAGGTGCCGTTTACTCGAGTTCCTTTAGTTGCAGAAGAGTGGGGATTACAAGAGACTCTTTGTTATGTCTGTGATCCTGAAAACCCTGAAGGGCTAAGGATTCCATATTTTTTGGATCAGCTAAACGGGCATATATATGCGGTGTTTGAGCCAGGTAATAACCATACGGGAGCACCAGGCGTCACGCATGGTGGAATAGCCATGTCTTTGCTAGATGATGGTTTAGCGTGGAGTGTTGTAACAAATGCTCATGGCTTGGGTTTAACTAAAAGTGCGACATTTGAATTTAAGAGGCCTTTGTTGGTTGGAGGAGTTTACGAAGTCGAATGCTGGGTTAATGGCGATTCTGCGAAGAAAGAGATAATTGGTGAAGGGGAAATTCGCGAAAAGAATGGTAAGGAACCTGGTCGTGTATGCGTTAGGGTTGTTTCTGAATTTCGTGTTTTGCCCCGTTAGAGTTTCTTGGAGCCTATTCGTTATACTAGATGTAGTTCATTTCTGAAACATTAGATTCTTTTGATTTGGTAGGTTGCTGGGCTATGGACACTTTTTTACACGTCGGTGCACTTTGGGTACACATCTTAGGTATAGCTTTGTTTGTGGGCCCACAATTTTTCCTTGCCTTCGCTTGGATCCCAACTTCTAAACTGATAGAGGATTTGCCCACGAGAGCTCGTGCGATGCGTAAGATTACGACACGATTCGGATACTTAGGTGGTGTCGGGATTGTGCTTATCGTGATCGCTGGCTCGTATCTAATTGCTACGTGGAGGGATTGGCATGGTGAAGATATCGCTCTTGATGCAAGCTTTCTTGATTACCGATTTGGACTAATCTTTGTAGTTAAGATGTCTATTTTTGCAGTCATGCTGCTCATTGTAGGTATGCATATGGTTGTGGTTGGCCCTGCACAGGTTGAAGCTTTTGAAGAATTAGCAAATGGTGATGCTTCTGCAAATTCTCGTGTTCTTCGTTTGCGTCGTGTTTCTATGGCTCTTAGTATCACTGGTCTTATTTTGACTCTTGCAATTATGGCTATGGGTTCGATGCTTTCTTCTACAGCTTTCTCCTTGGATTTGCTGTAAGTAGGTTTCTTTTTTCAACATAAAGATTGACCTTTCGCCAGTGCGCTGGTTCACTAACAACAAAGGCGATGACGGAGAAGAGTAGTTCTGCTTGAGCTTAGAGCGAGCCCAGTATGGTGGAAGTGGGTAAGTAGACAGAACGAAAATCCCTCTAGAGTTTCCAACCGAATGCCAGAGAAATGTGGCTAGTAGATTTGGACGGGTAGCACCGTTATAAAGCGTGTGTGGTGTTTGTTCCACTTACATCTGAGTGCTTGCTTTGTGCAGGAACCGGGGTGGTACCGCGGGTAAAGTATATCCGTCCCCGAGATTATCTATTTAGATGGTGGACTAGTTGTTTAACCCTGTTGACTCAAAAGTTTCCTTTCCTGATTTAGAGACAGAGATTTTAAAATTTTGGGAAGAACATAAAATTTTCCAAAGGAGTGTTGACGAGCGCCCGGAAGAGAACCTGTTTATTTTTTATGAAGGTCCACCTACTGCTAATGCTCGCCCCGGTATCCATCATGTATTACCCCGTGTATTAAAAGATTTAATAACACGCTACCGAACGATGAGAGGGTATCGTGTCTCCCGAAAAGCTGGATGGGATACACATGGACTTCCTGTTGAATTGGAAGTTGAGAAAGAATTAGGACTTCGTTCAAAGCCGGAAATTGAAGCCTATGGTATAGCAGAATTTAATGAGCGTTGCCGAAATAGTGTGAGTAAATATGTGCTTGAGTGGGAACGTCTTAGTGAACGAATAGCTTTTTGGGCCGATTTAGAAAAACCGTATGTGACGTATCACAATGACTACATAGAAACCGTGTGGTGGATTTTCGGGCAGCTTTGGAATTCAGGGTTGATTTATCAGGATTATCGAACAACACCACATTGCCCAAGGTGTGAAACAAGTTTGAGTGATCATGAGGTTTCCCTTGGTTATAAAGAAGATATTTCTGATCCAAGTGTGTATATAAAGTTTCGTGTGAGTGCAGAGAGTCTGCGAAATTTTAAAGATATAGAACCCGCCAACCTTTTTTTACTTGCATGGACCACAACTCCTTGGACGTTGTCGGGTAATACGGCTTTAGCAGTGAATGAAGATGCTACCTATGGTATTTATGATCATGAGGGTGAAAAGCTAATAATTGCACAGGAGCTTGCCGAATCTATCTTGGGAGAAGATCATTCTCTTCTTGATTCCGTTCCTGGTAGTTCTTTAACCGGTTTAGTTTATGAGCCCTTATATCAGCCAGAGCTACTAGGTATTGATGTCTCTCAGTTTAATGAGTCTGGTTTACTACAGAAACTAGATAAAGATGAAGCTCTTAATACTGTTAGGCGAGTAATACCAGCAGATTTTGTTTCTCTCTCAGATGGTACTGGAGTTGTTCATATTGCACCGGCATTTGGTGGAGAGGATTTTGAACTTGGTCGTTCACATAACCTTCTTTTTATTCAGCCAGTAGATCGTTCAGGGATTGTTCAGAACGAATTACCAGGAGCAGGAGATTTTGTTAAAGATGCTGATATTAAGGTAATTGCTGATCTTGAAAAGAGAGGTCTTCTTTTTAAAAGTGAAGTTATCAAACATACATACCCTTTTTGTTGGCGTTGTGATTCACCATTGCTCTACTATGCGAAGCCTTCTTGGTATATAGCGACAACAAGGGTTCGTGAAGAATTAATTAAAGGTAACCAATTGATTAATTGGCATCCTGATCATATTAAGCAAGGCAGGTTCGGGAATTGGCTTGAAAACAATATTGATTGGGCATTTAGCCGCGAACGTTATTGGGGTACGCCTTTGCCATTTTGGGGTTGTGAAGACAGTAGCTGTGCAGCTATCGTTTGCATAGGTTCACGAAGTGAATTGTTAGAGATGGCTACTTCTCCGTCAGAGGTCGAAGCACTTGCTGATTTACACCGCCCTTATATAGATGCTATTACTTTGGATTGCCCTGAGTGCGGGAAATTAATGCATCGTGTTTCTGAAGTAGCTGATGCCTGGTTTGATAGTGGAGCTATGCCTTATGCCCAATGGCATTATCCTTTTGAAAATCAAGAAGAATTTACAAAACATTTTCCTGCTGACTATATATGTGAGGGAATCGATCAAACCCGTGGCTGGTTCTATACCCTTCACGCTGAAGCCACTTTGTTAAATTCTGTAAAGGCAATTCCGGAAGGAAATGCCTATAAAAACGTAATTTCGCACGGACACATTTTAGATGAAGAAGGATTTAAAATGTCTAAGAGCAAGGGAAATACTGTCGAACCGTGGGACGTAATTGATGCTCATGGTGCTGATGCAATTCGATGGTATATGTTCAATGTTGCTCCGGCTGGTGCATCACGGCGGTTTAGTTCTGATCTAGTTGCAGAAGGTTTGCGTCGTTTTCAATTAACACTTTGGAATACATATTCATTTTTTGTATCATATGCAAATATTGATGCTGCCGAAGGGCTGGATCCTCGACAGAAACCAGGAATTCCAGCGCCTGATCTAGATAGATGGCTACTAAGTGAGCTTAATTTACTGGTTGAAGATGTAACTGAAGCTCTAGAGAATTATGATGCTACCGCTGCTACGAGACAGATTGATTCATTTGTTGAGGGATTAAGTAATTGGTATGTGCGGCGGTCCCGGCGTCGCTTTTGGAGAGGAACCGAAGCTGATGATGGAACGAAACAAAGCGCGTACTACACCTTATATGTGGCACTAACAACATTGGCGCGTTTATGTGCTCCATTTGTTCCGTTTATGAGTGAGGAAATTTGGAGGAATCTTGTTCCCGAAGGCTCGTCTGAAAGTGTACATTTGGCAGATTGGCCAACAATTGAGAATGAAAAAATTGATCGAGTTCTGAGCGATGAGATCGCTCTTGTAAGGAAAATTGCTTCCTTAGGACGCGCTGCTCGTGCTCAATCGGCTTTAAAAATTCGACAGCCTGTAGGGGAAGTTATTGTAGTTGTTCGTTCTGATCAGGAGGAGGAAACACTAAGGAGAAATACAGCGCTTATTCTTGAGGAGTTAAATACAAAGTCTGTACAAATTATGACTGATGTTTCAGAAGTGCTTACCTACGAAATTAAACCAAATTTACCTGTATTAGGTCCTCGTCTTGGGAAAGAGCTAAATGCTTTACGGGCCAAGTTATCGGAAAGTGACCCTGAAATGATAGTAAACGGCATAAAAAATGGTGGCGTTGTTACTATTTTAGGTCATGAGCTTAAGTCTGATGATTTGCTCGTGGAACATCGCCCACGTGAAGGCTATGTCGCAACATCCGAAGGGGAATATGCGGTTGTTGTGAATGCTGATATAACACGAGACTTATTCCTTGAAGGCCTTGCAAGAGAGATTATTCGACGAGTACAAGATCTTCGCAGGACTGCTGATTTTGAATTAAGTGATCGTATTAAGACTTGGTATACAGGGGATGAAAATCTAAAGGAAGCCGCAGTCGCCTATGCTGAATATATTCAGGATGAGACGCTTAGTACTGAGTTAGAAGAATCTATTCCACCGGAAAACCCGCTCGTCTTTACAAGTGATATTGAAATTGATGGCATGGTTGGAAAGATCGCAGTTCAACGAGAGCAACTGTAGAGTTCACTCTTTAATTTGTAAGACGATTTTCCCAAAATTCTCATTTTTTTCCATGTGGTCTTGAGCTTTTGCCACTTCATTGAGGTCGAATATTTTGTCGACAATAATTTTAATTTTTCCGTTTGTGATATGAGGTAGAACACTTTTTTCAAATGCTCTTGTTGCAATTGCTTTTTGCTCTAGCGGACGCGCTCTTAATGTGGTGCCTATGATGCGAGCTCGTTTTTGTAAGAGCCCGCCTATATTTGCTTTTGGAATAATTGCACCTCCCATTAAACCAACAAGAATAATTCTTCCATTTGTAGCCAGTGATTGAAAATTTTGGTCCCAATAGGATGCGCCGATGACGTCCAAGATAACATCTACTCCATTTCCATTGGTTGCGTCCATAATTTTTTCACTAAAGTTTTCTTTTTTTGGATTAATTCCCACATCCAATCCAAGTGTGCGTGCACGTTCAAGTTTTTCATCACTATTAGAGGTTCCCAAAACTATTGAAGCGCCCATGGTTTTTGCAATCTGTATTGCTGCTACACCAACTCCGGATCCGCATGCATGTACTAAAACTGATTCCCCTGCGACCAATTGGCATTGCGTTAGAGCATCATGTGCGGTGATGTAGACTTCTGGGATGGCGCCAGCGATATGCCAGGGTATTTCTTGAGGTATATGTATTGCAAGGCTAGCAGGGACAGAAACAAATTCAGCATAACCTCCTCCTGGTAGTAGCCCCATAACGTGATCACCTGTTTTAAAACCTTCAACACGATCGCCTACTGTAATTACCTCTCCTGCATATTCGAGCCCAGGTACTTCAAATTTCGGTTTTATGCCAGGCTGTGGATAATTTCCTATCCGTTGAATAATATCTGCTCGATTAAGTCCTGCAGTATGGACAGCTATTAATAAATCATCTGGGCCGGATAATGGTTCGGGAATGTCCTGTTCAATAAGTGAATCAAGCCCACCTGGTTTACTAATAACAATTGCCCTCATCTTTTTTGTTATCCCTCATCTTTTTCTAAAAGAGATAACCCAACCGTGTTATACCCAGCATCCACATACATTATCTCTCCAGTGACACCAGCTGAGGCATCACTAGCTAAAAATGTTGCTGCTCCACCAATGTCTTCTAGAGTTACATTTCGTCGTAATGGTGCTAATGAAGGGAAGGTATTTAGCATACTGCGAAAATCTTTTATCCCGCTAGCAGATAATGTTTTGATCGGCCCCGCACTTATAGCGTTGACACGTATTCCTTTTGGTCCTAGATCGGATGCCAGATAACGTACCGATGATTCTAAGCCTGCTTTTGCAACTCCCATTACGTTATACTTCGGCACGGCTTTTTCTGAGCCATAATAACTCAGGGTGAGAATACTACCTCC
>CAYFHW010000045.1:0-11394 GCA_964343095.1 uncultured Anaerolineaceae bacterium
AGATGAATTTAGCTCAAGATGCTGGATTAGATGGTTTTGTATTGGGTTTCCTTCCGAATTACGAAAAAGGTGTTTTTGATAAGAAGAGGAGTCGTAATAACGAAGAAGATTAAAGAAATGCTACTACGATTCCAATCTTTTAGTTAACGCGAATGTCTGACAGAATCCAATTATGAAGATACCAACCTTTTTGAGCAGAATGTCTGTAGTAAACAAATATCTTGTTCCTGCTATTGCGGAAAGTTTTGGTTTTGTTGAGTGGTTGCAGAGTGGTGTACGCCATACGCCTTTGTCGCCTGCAGTTCATCAGGATCCATATCCACAATACGATCGATTGAGAGAAAAGGACCCTGTTCATTGGAGTCCATTATTGGTTGGTTGGGTTCTTACGAAATATGAAGATATTGATAATGTTCTCAGAGATTGGAAACGCTTTGAGAATAGTGATGAGGCGGTAGGACGTTTTGAGCCAGAATTCCGTCCGTTTGAGGAAGATCCTTTACCGATGTTGTTTGCGAACCCTCCTGATCATACCCGGCTTAGAGGTTTGGTTGCGCAAGCATTTACGCCTCGCTCTATTGAAGCAATGCGGCCACGGATCCGTGAGATTGTAGACGAGTTGTTAGATGATATGGATGTTTCAAAACCAGTAGATATCATTGATGCTTTTGCCTATCCATTACCTGTTATTGTCATTGCTGAAATGCTTGGAATACCAAGTGAAGATCGAGTGAAATTTCGTGATTGGTCCAGTTCAATTGCAAGAATACTTGAGCCGACGACGACGACGGAGCTTTTTTATGAAGCTGCGGCATCTGGAGAAGAGTTGCGTCTCTATTTTAAGGATTTAATTGCACAGCGTAGGCTTTCACCTGGTGAGGATTTGATGAGTGTGATGCTTGCTGCGGAAGAAGAAGGTGAATCTTTAACTGAAGAAGAATTGTTAGTTGCAATGCGATTACTCCTTGTTGCGGGAAATGAAACAACGACCAATTTGATTGCGAATGGATTACTGGCTTTGCTTGAAGATTCTGATTCTTTAAATGAATTACAGCGGAATCGTAACCTGATTAGTCCTGCTGTAGATGAATTATTGCGTTTTGATAGTCCTGTCCAGATAGATAGAAGGACAGCTTTAGAGGATGTCGTAATTGGTGGTAAGACTATTAAGAAAGGACAACCGTTACTGCTACTACTTGGCGCAGCCAATCGTGACCCTGAACAGTTTCTTGATCCCGATAATCTTAATTTTCATCGTTCTGAAACTAGTCACATTGCTTTCGGTAGGGGAATTCATCACTGTTTAGGGGCACCATTGGCTCGAGTTGAAGCTATGGTTGCTTTTGAAGCTTTGCTGGATCGCTTTGAAGGTATCGAATTAGATGGTGTGCGGCCAAAATTTAAAAATCATGCAGTGCTCAGAGGGATGTACGAAATGCCTGTGCGATTGCGAACTAAACAATCTGTATAGGTGGTGTGATAGTTCATCTCAGATTATTCTCCTACTGCGGGTTTATTGGTAGGTTGTTATGACTAGGTTATTTGTATTTCAGAATATTGGACTTGCCGTAATTGGTTTAGCTGTAGTTATTTTCATAGCTGGACTACTTGGTTCATTGTTGGATGTTCCTGAATGGGTAGCTATTCCGGTAGGCCTTCTGGCAGGAGGACTGACTATCTTATTAGTAGGCCGTATTACTGCACGTCGTAATGCAAACCATAGAAGCAATTACTAATTTTCAGTGAAATAGAGTGGAATACCTTGAGGCTAGTTGCCTTGCTTTATGTTTTGGGCAACATTCGAGCATTTATGTATCAAGGTAGCAATTCCCTGTGGGCTGTCTCCAGTTTTAATCCATAAACTTTCTTGGTACTGATATTCGCTGGCAGATATTCGTGGGACGATGCAGGCCATAACTTTGTCACAGTACTCTGGAGGAGTTTGGCTTTGGCCTGAATTTTGTAGTGGCAAACCTGTCTCTTGGCAGTAGTTGGTGTACTTAGTGATAAGTTCCTGGGTCCACCCATTTCCTTGCCCGCAACTTGCAGATAAAACGATCAATCCAAGCACTGTGAGAGCAAATAACCTCATATGGTCAGAGTAGCGTAATTTTTCGAGTCAAACAAAGAAGTTTTTATTTAGGCGGTCCGGGTGAATTCATCTGAAATGTCCACAATGGTAATTTTTCCAATTGCTCTTTCAGCCCTTGTCGGTGCAACACGATTTGAACCGGTCATTGCAGCACCACTAACAGAAATTCGTAGGATTTTATTGTCTAAAGTTAACACTTCAACATCCTGGCCAACTTTCCGCCAGCCCTGCGGCGCTGCGTGGCCCGCATCCTCCAGTGCTTCTAAGAAAAAGTAGCTCATCGTAAGTGGTTTTAAATAGAAGTCCGAACTTTTCATAACTGTTTCCATACTGTACGTGTTTTTATATCTGTGCAGTCATCCTAGCCAAAAAGGTATTTTTTTGCACTAGTTATTTCTGTTGTTTACTCGACTGTTCGAAAGTTCCATCATATGTTCAGAAAGTCTATGAGTTTTAAAAATCAAGTAGCAATTGTAGGTATAGGAGAGACTGAGTATTCACGTTTATCAGGACGTAGTGAGTTAGAGTTATCTCTCGAGGCAATTCAAGCTGCACTACAAGATTCCGGTGTTGATCGGAGCGAGGTTGATGGACTAATGCGTTGGTCGGTTGACACTTCGGCTGAGGGGACAATTGCAGAAAATTTAGGGATTAAAGACTTAGCATGGTTTGGTGAAATACGTTTAGCGGGGAATGTTGGAGCTGCTTTGGTTGCTAGTGCGGCATCAGCAATTTATTCCGGATTAGCGAACGTAATTGTAATTTATCGTGGTGTGAATGGGAGATCTGGTCGCCGATATGGCAGAGGTGAGGTTACTGGTCAGAAGGGTCGTGGTAGTGCTGCTTTTACTGAACCATTTGGGTTGTTAACACCACAGCATAATCTTGCAATGACTACGCAGCGTCGTATGTACGAAACAGGGGTAACTAGTAAGCAGTTTGGGATGGTTGCTGTTAGTGAGCGAATGCACGCGAATCGAAATCCTAAAGCTACTTTTTTCGAAAAACCTCTGACTTTAGAAGATCATCAGAATTCAAGGTTGGTTGTAGATCCTTTTCATCTGTTTGATTGTTGTTTGGAAACTGATGGTGGAGGGGCATTGGTCCTTACCTCTGCCGAACGCGCTCGTGATTTAAAAAAGCCAATGGCACTTATTCGTGCTGCTGCACAGTCTGGGTTTTCGAAAAAAAACTTTATTGATACCTCGGCATTAAAGCTAGGTCCACGTTTGTGGGAACAAGCAGGGTTAGCTCCCTCTGATATGGATGTGGTACAAATTTATGATCATTTTTCCCCATTTGTAATTTTTGCCCTTGAAGATTATGGCTTTCTTGAACGTGGCAAGGGTGGTCCTTTTGTTGAGGAGGGTGGCTTGTTGTGGAATGGTGGTGGAATTCCAGTTAATACATCAGGGGGGCACTTGTCGGAGGCTTATTTACAAGGTATGAATCATCTAATTGAAGGTGTCAGGCAAATAAGAGGGGATTCGACTGCTCAGGTGGAAAACACAGTTTTTTCTTTTGTAGATACTGGAGTTGGAACTGGTGCGATAATTCTGGAAAGGAATGCGATTAGTGGCTAAGGATTGGCATCAAGGAATTTCAGGTTTGCCCTTACCGGTTCCGGATTCGACAACAGAATATTTTTGGAAGGAGCTTCAGGAGGAACGGTTAGTAGTGCAGAGTTGTTCTTCTTGTACTGTCTTATATCATCCACCACGGGTGATGTGTGAGAAATGTGGTGGTTCTAATTTTCGATGGGTCCCAATGTCTGGGAAAGGGGTGGTTTTTTCATATGTGGTGACACATCAGCCGGTACATCCTGCTTTAGATGGGAAGACCCCGTTTGCTACTGTCAATATTCAATTGGATGAGGGACCACATATCATTTCTAATTTAGTAGATGTAGATGTTCAGGATATACATATTGGATTACCTGTGACGGTAGTTTTTGAACATGTGAGTAGTGAAATCACGTTGCCACTTTTTCGTATAATCAACTAGCTTGTATTCCTTTAAGCTTTGTTGAGTCATGTATTATCCGTTATTCTAAAGATGAATAAAAAATAACGGATAATACATGACTTTTATAATGCAAGGCGGGTTTGTGCAAAATATTGCTTTGGGGGTTGATGGGGCGGAATCCAAAACTCTGGACCCTTGGAGTGCACAATTATGGGATATACATCGCCGGATCCGAGATTGTTACCGTAAATTACTGTTTTCAAAGCCACAGGGTTTGAGGCGGTTATCGGAATATGATTTGCAACTTTATATTTCTAAACAGGTTGTAGAGTTTGTTTTTCAATATGGTGATTTATTTGATCCAACAGGCAGTAAAAAGCATTCAAGATATTTGACCGAAGATAATACTGACTTTATTCAGGAGTGGAAGCAGATTGCGGAGGCTGTGGATTGTTTAGATGCCGGGGATGTTGAAATACTTGTTAACCCTCGATTAAGCCCTCCTCATGATCAAGAAGATGATATGAAGTCAGTAATTAGTACAAAATTACAAAAGTTCACAATTCCCATTCCCTTGTTACCAGATTCATCTGTAAAACAGCCTGATTCCCAAACAATGGAGTTTTTCCTGAAGCCAACCTGCTTGGCCGGTTGGCTTTGGCTTTTAATTGCGCGTGATCTTACAAGTTCTGTTACATATTCTCCGTGTACTGGCAATAGAGTTTTGCCTGGTGGTGAGCAGGAGAGGCTATCGAAGCGACTCGCAGTTTCATGTGGTCGTGAGGTTCCAAATATTTCACCCTTGGGTCGAAAAATGATTCATTGCTCAAGAGTTTGTGCGCAAAGATATTATCGCAAGAACCAAACGTATAAACGGAATGCTGAATCAGGGGCGGTTTTTTCTTCAGACACTGAAGCGATTAATGCAAGTAATTTTAAATACGGTACACCAGCAGGCGAGGCGGAATTTTTAAATGAAGATCTGCCAAACACCCGGGCTGCATCCAAAACTTCTCCACCTTTACCTCATTGGGTTCGTGGATAGTAATGTCTGGATAATTTATGTTTCATCTTCAACAATAACAGCCGTCCCATAGGCCATCATTTCGGCTGCATTCTGCATAATTACAGATGTGCTAAATTCCATACTAATAATTGCATTTGCCCCTAATTTTTCTGCTTCGTCAAGCATACGATCTATGGATTGTTCTCGGCTTTCAGCAAGAAGTTTTCTGTATTCATCAATCTCACCACCAACCAAGGAACGCAAGCCAGCAACTATGTCGCGACCGACGTTACGTGCGCGGATTGTGTTGCCTCTCACCAAGCCAAGTGTCTTCACAATTTTTTTCCCCGGAACAGTTGGGCTAGTGACGATAATTATTTCTTTTCTATCAACCATTTCTATAGTTCCACATTTTTGTAAGGGTCTGACTTTCTTATTCTCAACCTATTCGTAAGAACTGTACAGAAAATTAATAAGGTTCCTCCCAAAAGTAAAATAAGGGCAATTTTAGGGACGAGATGCATTTCTGATATAAAAATATGAAATGCTAACCACCCTAACAAGACTAGAATACCTAAGATAAAAATGACGATACCTATGCCAATTGCCAACTTGTTCATCTTCTGAATCCTCGGTTTTTTTTTGTTATAAGGGTTTCTACTGTACTTAGTGTAACTGTTACACCTATCACTAAAGAAGAGTAAACTTTAATAATGGTTGATTCCAAAAAAAGTGAGCTCCAAGGATTAGATGCGTCTGCAGTAAAATCCGACTTTCCGTTGTTGAAGCGTGAAGTAAATGGTAATCAGATCGTATATCTTGATTCTGCTGCCACTTCACAGAAACCTCAGGTTGTTCTTGATGTGCTCAATAGCTATTACGAAGATATAAATGCAAATGTTCATCGAGGTGCTTACAAAATTGCTGAACAGGCTACAATCGCGATGGAAGATGCGCGGGCAAGTGTGAGGCAGTTTATTGGGGCAAAATCAGATCAAGAGATAATTTTTACAAAAAATGCAACAGAAGCAATCAATTTGGTTGCGTATTCTTGGGGTAGAAAAAATTTAAATGAAGGTGATGCGGTTCTTATAACTGCACTTGAGCATCATGCAAATATTGTTCCATGGCATCAATTAGTAGCAGAAAAAGGAATTGAATTACGTTGGATTCCCCTTACTGAAGATGGCCAGTTAGATTTAGATAATTTGGATGTCTTGATGGATGGTGTAAAGCTTGTTTCTGTCGCTGCTGTTTCAAATGTTCTTGGAACAGTTAATCCTATCAAGGAGATTGCAGATGCTGCGCATCAGGCAGGGGCTTTGTGCCTTATAGATGCGTGTCAATCAGTACCCCATATGCCAACAGATGTTATTGATATAGGTTGTGATTTCTTAGCATTTAGTGGCCATAAAATGTGTGGTCCGACCGGCATAGGTGTTCTCTGGGGCAGAAGAGAAATTCTTGAGGAAATGCCGCCATTTTTAGGTGGAGGTGAAATGATTTTGAATGTTACGCAGGAAGGATTTACGACTAATGATTTACCTTGGAAGTTTGAGGCAGGAACGCCCCCAATTGCAGAAATAATTGGTCTTGGTGCTGCTGTAAAATATCTCACAAGTATAGGCATGCAGAATGTTCAGGCACATGGTAATGAGCTAACTCAATATATGATTGAAACACTAAGTGAAAGATTTGGAAGCGACCTGTCTTGTTATGGACCACAAGATGCTAATTTAAAAACCGGTGTATTTTCGATGAGTTATCGAGATATACACCCGCATGACCTGAGTCAAGTGCTAGATCAGCAAGGTATATGTGTACGAGCAGGGCATCATTGCGCAAAGCCACTTATGAAACTTTTAAATGTTAATGCAACTATCCGGGCCTCATTGTACCTTTATAATGAAAAAGAGGACATTGATGCCCTAGTAACAGGTATCGAATCTGCAGGAAAATTTTTCGAGGCACGTTGATTTATGGAACCAGCAATGGATGGACTTGATGAGCTCTATATGGAGATCATTTTGGATCATTATCGAGACCCAAGAAATCGTGGTGAACTTGATCCACCTGCACATATGGCAGAAGGCTTCAATCCGATGTGTGGTGATGAGATAAAGGTTTTTTTAGATATGGAGAACAACGTAATAAAGGAAATTCGCATTGGCGGACAGGGTTGTTCCATAAGCCAGGCCTCAGCTTCAATGATGACGACACTGATAGAAGGGAAATCAGTCGAGGAAGTACACCATATTAGTAAGGCATTTAAATCCATGATGGCTATCCATGAAGAAGGTGAAGAAGGTGTGATAGATGATGTTGATTTGGGTGACTTGGAAGCGCTCCAGGGAGTAGTCCAGTTTCCTTTACGAATTAAATGCGCAATTCTTTCCTGGCATACACTGGAGCAAGGATTGAAGGAGATAGCAACTTCTACTTAGTAGTAGAAGAGATGGCCTGTTAATTGCTATACTGCACATGAGGGAACAATGGCAGATAAAGCATTTATAAATAAAGACATCACTCAATTTGCTTCTCAAAGAATGCGACATTCTTCACGGTCTGCAACAGATTGGACTAGCCGTGATTTTTATAACGATCCTTTGACTATGAGCTATTTCTTCTTAGAAACCCTGGAAGAACAGGGGTTTGGTTATCCTAAAGGGTGGAGATCCGATCGTGCTACAGGTAGTGTTGAAGCATTAATGGAAGACGATAAAATTGTTCGAATAGTTTCCGTTGGGGGAAAAATCACTGCTGAGGACGTGACGGAAGAGTTGTCAGGGACGGGTTCCTAAAGAGTCTGGGAAGAAAAAATGTTTTGTGGTAGTCATCAAAATAATTAAAGTTGGCTGCTGAAGTGACGACATTGCAAATACCTCAGGGTGCTAAGCGCATAGTTTGCTTGACAGAAGAACCTACAGAAATCCTTTACGCTCTTGGTGAAGAGGAGCGAATAGTAGGAATTAGTGCATATACGGTCCGACCTCCTGAGGCGAAGGAAAATAAACCGGTCGTTTCTGCATTTATTGGTGGTAGTGTTAAGAAAATTAAGGCGCTAAACCCAGATCTGGTAATTGGGTTTTCTGATATTCAGGCTGATTTAGCTAAACAGTTGATTGCGGCTAATTTACAGGTTTTGATTTTTAACCAACGTTCCATACAAGACATCTTGGAAGTGATCGTGGACATCGGCAGTTTGGTCGAAAAACGTGATGAAGCAAAGGCACTTGTTTCGAGTTATATCCAAAAAATAGAGAAGGTTTCAGATCGGGTTTCCTTACGTTCATATCGTCCAAAGGTGTATTTTGAAGAATGGGATGATCCTCTAATTTGTGGCATCGAGTGGGTCAGCGAGATTATCGAAATTGCTGGGGGAAACGATGTATTTAAGGAAAAGGCACGGGGTCGAAGTGCTACGGAACGAATAGTTTCAGCGGAAGAAATTGCTGATTTAAGTCCGGAAATTTTTTTGGCTTCCTGGTGTGGAAAACCGTTTGATGTAAATGCTGTTTTAGGAAGACAGGAGTTACAGGAAATTCCTGCTATTCAAAAACATAATATTTATGAAATTCCGGCAGAGATTATTCTACAACCAGGTCCTGCTTCGTTAACCGAAGGGCTAGATTGTATGGAAAGACTTCTACAGCAATCTATTGACAATTTGGACTAACCAATTCGGTTTGCTTAGATCTCATTTTCACCAGTTAACTTTTTGGCTTCATCTGGAGTTAACTTTCCTTCTGCAACCAATTTCTCTGCTTGAACTAAAGAAAGTTCTATTTTTTTAAGTGGTTTCATATATAAGGTACGAATTTGAGGGGTAATGAAAAACATAGTGGTTAGTAAGGCAAATAAAAGGAGTGCTGTTATCCCAAATGAATTACCAGGTCCAAAATGGTCTATGGCAAAGCCAAGAGGAATTATTCCCAAGGGGAGTAAACTCCACTGCAGGCTTACGACAGACATAACCCTTCCTAGCATATTGTTCTCAACAATTCTCTGGATAGAAGAGTTGTTGGTTACTTGGAAAAGCATTTGCCCAAACCCCATAAGTGCTAAAAAGATGATTGCAATCCATAAGTGATTTGAAATTGAAAAAAGGCCAAGTGCGATAATGGCAGTAAAACTTCCTATCATTAGGAGCCGTCCTTTGTGTGGGAATCGATCTGAGTTAGTTGAAACAAGTGCGCCAATCAAACTTCCTACACCAAGCATGGAAATTAATAGGCCAGCAATGAAGTCTTTTGATCCAGGATCTCCAAACGTTTTTTCCGCAAAAACAACCATAAATTGCTGCAGAGGGAAATTAATTAAAGGCAAAACCATACCGAATACCAGTAACAGAGGGACAAGTTGGTTATTACGGAGGTAGTCAATGAGTGCACTTAAATCTGTCCAGAAACTACGTAGAACGGATCCAGACTGATCGGAGTCTTGTTTACCGATCATGCCATGTTTTGGTAGTCGCAGGTCAGTTATTGAGGCGAGACCAAACATTCCGGCAACAATTAGCATTGTGATTCCATGGTCAGTGAGAAATATAGATAGGCCTACTATAGCTGGGCCTACCATTTGCGTTACTGTGTTCGATCCCATCGTTAAAGCTAATGCGTTAGCTAATTTATGTTTCGGTACTAGTGCAGGTACAAGTGCTTGTCTTGCGGGCATAAAAAAAGCAAAAACAATGGAAAATAGAGGTGCAGTAACTAGCATATGCCAAAACTCGACTTTTCCACTGACAATTAATATTCCTATTCCCAAAAATAATAAGGTCGAAGTAACTTCTGTGAATAAGAGGATGGTTCGTTTGTTGAGTCGATCTACATAGACCCCTGCAATGGGGGCCATAAATGGCAATACGACGACTGCAGCAACAGTCATCCAAGCTAATGAGGCAGCAGTATTAGTTATTTCGTAGACGACAAGATGGCGCAAAAGGAGCTGCATAGCCATTCCCAAAAAAAACACTGCGTTTCCACAAAAAAACCATGTATATTCCCGCTCTTCAAAAGAGGAAATTGATTGTTGGCAAAAGGCTTTGTAATTCAATGAACGTGCTGCTCCAGAAAATCTATTCTACGCGTCGTTTAAGAATTTTCGATATAAAGGATGCAGAGGGGACTGTTATGTGATTAAACTGTTTTCGTTGAGAGGAGGTTTTATGCCAGCCAGTAAGCAGGATTTAGAAACAGCAAGAAAATTATTTGAAGAAGGTGGATGGGGGTCAGGTGATCCATACGGTCCTGATCAGTGGTTCTCAGATGATGCAGTTATGCGTGATATTGCCGGACATGCTGAGGCATTAAGGGGAAAAGAAGAAATTCGAAAATTTTGGGCGTCGCAGAAGGTCGGAATCACTTTACGTGTGCCAGTTGAAGAAATTTATACCGCTGAGGATCATCATGGTGTCGCAATTCTCTGGATGGCTTATGGACAAATCATTGATGAGAAAGATGAAAATTATGGTAAGTGGGTAACTTTTGAGGGGATGTCCCGACTTGAGTTTAACGACGAAGGTAAAGTGACTTTGGAGGTTGACTACCATCATGGTGGTCAAGGTGTTACAGATTCCTGGGTAGCACATTGGAATGCTCGCCGTGCAATGAAATGGGAGGAGCTTGGTGCCATTACTGGTGCCTGATGCGCAATATCTTATTTTCTAGGTTTAGTGATCCAGAGGTACGACTAACAATTGGCCTTGTTGCTTTAATACCAGTGCTTAACTCAACTATGCTTGCCATTGCGTTACCTTCGATAGGTGACAGTTTTGATGTAGGTGTAGGTTCTCTGACCCTCCTCGTGAGTGGTTACCTTCTTCCTGTGGCCGTAATACAGCCTATATCAGGCCGTTTAGGTGATGCTTTTGGTACACGAAAGATTATGCTTATTGGCCTTGTGATGATTATTCCTTGCTCTCTACTCGCGGCGTTTGCATGGTCCTTCCCAATACTTGTCTTAGGAAGAATTCTTATGGGTTTTGCTTGTGCACTTGTAATCCCTACTCCAATGGCGTATCTGCGCAAATACTTTCATGGAACTGACCGATTAGGCTCTATTGTAGGGACTCAGGAGGCATTTCTTAATACGACTGCTGCGATAGGTCCGCTAATTGGTGGGTTACTTTTATTTGCTGGCTGGCAATTTGTGTTTTTTTTGAATCTTCCGCTGGCCCTGTTTGCTCTATTTTTACTACTAAGTCTGAAATCTGATCAGGGAAATGGTACCGAAGAACTTTCGTTGAATTTTGTTTCCATAATCTTGTTGATATTTGTTTTAGGTGGTCTGATTTTTGCAGGATTTGTAGGGTTTACTGAGAATCCTTTTC
>CAYFHW010000046.1:0-11369 GCA_964343095.1 uncultured Anaerolineaceae bacterium
TCCGTTCTACATGAGAGTCACCATATTCAACAACATCAAAATTCTTATGTCCAAAAGTTCTTTCCAATGTGTTCGCTACGGTAAGGTGGGGTGGGATTTCCGGAATATATAATTCGTGTAATAAGCCAAATGAGAAGCCTTCAAACTTAAGGTCCCACGATTCTTTCAGGCTTGGATGATCAGGTTGTACAGGTCTCCCACCTGAGCCGTCCTCGCCGTTACCACGTGCGGCCCATGTAGGGGCAATAGCAGTGAACGTGTCTAAAAGTGCGACATCATGAATATCGCCACCGTGCAAGATCGCATCGACTCCTTCAAAGGCTGCATAAACTTGAGGCCAAAGTTCTGCACGTGCTTCGGGTATATGGGTGTCTGATATAAGTCCAATTCGCATTAAATTATTCGGTGCATTTTATTTGAGTTTTCAACAATTAGAGGATTTGCCCCTGCTCATCCTCTAATCCCATTAGTGCTGCAATTTCCCCTTGGTGACTACTAATGTGAAAGGTACCCAATGAAGCATAATGAGACAAAAGAGGTCTGTTTCCTAACGGTCCGAAATCCATTATTTGTTCCATTACTTCTTCTGGCGCACTTGTGACGTAGTTTCGATATTCCTCGCGGACAGCTTCAGCATATTCACGCCAAGCTTCTCTGTTGAATTCAAAATCCAACGCCCATTGACGATCAAGTAATGGGGCTTCAGCTGGCAGAGGTGTTCCTATTTTTGCTTCCCAACCACCACGTTCGAATAGAGGCTCTAATCCTCTCATTTGACCAAGGAGTAACACGTCTTCAGTAAAAATTGCATGAGCATAGGTTGCTCCGATCGGATTAGTTAATGAGTTATCAATGTGTTTTTGGAAGAGTTCAGGAGAACACCTATCCATGGAACTCTCAAGTTGTTCATGTGCTATGTCATGTTGGATTATTATCAGTTCACGAGCTTCCATGATATTTCCTTTTCTTTGGCGCAATGATACACATCCATAGATATTTTGGGAGGTACTAAGATTAACTTATTTGATTACGACTGATATGTTTTGAGGCCCGTGAATTCCGCGGACGATTTTCTTTTCGATGTCTGCAGTTCGACTTGCTCCTGTCATAATTAGTGCATTTTCGTTTTTTCCAATAAGGTTTTCTGCGTCAGAAGGGAACTTAACGATGGTTTCCTTCTCCAGCATAATTGTTACGTTTGCTGCCTCCATCAGTTTCTTCAAAAATGGATCTTTTTCGACGAAAATTACACTGCCTGTTGCTGCTATTGCTCCCGTAGCTTTTAAAACTAAACATCTTTCTAACCGAGCAGTTCCTTCATTCTCAATTTTAAAACCTACTTCAGTTGCCTGTACATTGAATTGTTCAAGGAGTGAACTCGGCTGGAGAAAATTTTCTTTCTTGCTTGGTATGGATTCTTTTTCAAAAAGAGGGATCAACATCTCTGTGTCACGCGAGCGTTTTGCTCCAGGTACCCGCCTTGGATCAAGTGGCGTTTGTTGATGAAGATTTTTGAGGAGGCGTAACATTTTTTTTGTTAGCCAAGCAAAACCTTGGCCTAAATGCGGTTTTGAAAAGATGAAACTCCAGGATAGCCATACTATCTTTTCTGTTATTTTTTTACTTGCCTTTTTATCTGCTGCATCAGCACGTAAGTCGAGTAACATATCATGTAGAGGTATGCCGACAGGGCAGACTTCACTGCATCGCCCACATAGGCTTGATGCATCTGGTAGGTCTGAATAATTTTCTGGCCATAGTAGTGGTGAAAGAACAGCGCCTATCGGCCCCATATATGGTGAGCCGTATGACAAGCCGTTTGCCGCAGTGTACACAGGACAGGCATTCATACATGCGCCGCATCTTATGCATAAAAGAATTTCTCTATAGCGTTCGTCTTTCAAAATATCTGTTCTGCCAGCGTCGACAAAGACTAGATGTCTTTCCTGATTTTTTGTTGGAGTGCTTATGAAATGTGTGTATGCCGTTAGAGGTTGAGCGGTGGCACTAGGAGCGAGAACCTGTGCTATATCTAGGGCAGCTTGCTCATTTTGTACAACTTTTTCAATACCAGTTACCGCGATGTGAATTGGAGGGGTAGATAACCCTAAGGCAACATTGCCTTCATTTTCGACTACCATAATTCTTCCGCTACTGGCTATGACTGCGTTCGCTCCCGTAATTCCAACATCGACGTTTTGAAAAAAATCCGAGACTGCATTTCGTACAGCATGAGAAAGAGTTAAGGGTGAATTGTCAGGTACGTTTAGACCTGCCTGATTTAATAAATTTTGTATGCGATGTCTATCTAAATGGATTGCAGGGGCAGTAACATGACTAGGACCTTGACCTTCGATATCTACGATATATTCGCCAATATCTGTCTCAAAGACCTCTTTTTTTTGTTTACGAAGATAATTTGTTAACCCAATCTCTTCGGCAACCATTGATTTTGATTTGGCTATTCTTTCCCTTGGACCAATAATCTCTGAAATTAGTGCACACGCTTCTTCTGCAGATGCTGTTCGATGGTAAGTTATCCCATTTCTCTCGCAGCTTTCTCTAAGTTGTGTATGTAGCTCTTCAAGGTGTTCGAGCGTATATTTCCGTGCTTCTTGTGCATGCATTTTTGCATTAGCAGGCCTATCAGCAAGCATTAAACGTGAATCACGAACTACATTTCGTACTATTGGTTTTAGCGTCGCGGCAGGCCTTGATTGATGACCTATTTTCAGTTTTGCGCGTGTTCGAAAATTACTCATCTAATGCTCGATCTAACAACTCTGCGATTGTCCAAGTTTCCAGTTTGCGTCCATTCCCTTCTGCTGTGGCTTGTAAATGTGTTAAGCAGGAAAGATCTTCAGAAACCAGTATTTGTGCTCCGGTCTCCGTAATTTCCTCTAATTTTGTGCGAGCTATTTCTACTGAGACTTCTGGTTGCTTTACTGTGAAAGCACCACCGAAACCACAACACTCCTCTTCGTGCCGGAGTCGTCGAAGATTTAGGCCGTTGACGTGTTCTAGGAGCCTTATCAGTTTGGATGTTATACCTAGTTCTCGGCGACCATGACAAGAATCGTGATACACAACAGTCCCTTTTAGGTTGAGATTCAGTTCTCCGAGTCTGGGATGTGAATGTACAAATTCGCCAAAGTCAAAAAAGGCTTTGGTTCTCTGCGTAATACTTAACCCGCGTGGTCCAGCAAATATTTTTGGTATGCCTGTTCGGACCATACTAGTACAAGAGCCTGAAGGAATTACTACTGTTTCATAGGGTCGCGTAACCTGAAGCATTTTACGACTGACTGATTGAGCTTCTTTTCTATACCCGCTGTTATATGCTGGTTGACCACAGCAATAGCCTGTTATTTCATCTACTGATTCACCTAATGCTTCTAAGATACGACGTGAGCTAGCTATATCTTCTGGCCGTAGGATTCCCATATAGCAAGGGACAAGTAATCCAATTCTACTCATATACAAACGCTAGGTGGTGAAGCGTATGGATGCAAGTTGCAGTAGTGCTATATTCAAAATATAGGTAAAAAAACTTGAATAACCGTCTCTGAAGGCAGACAATCGTGATCTCATGTGAAATGAGCTATCCGAAAAGGAGTTTATGATGGCTGAGATCAAAATAACCGTAGCTGATGATGGTCCTTATGTAATTGAAGGTGGCGTTAATGTTGTCGACCAAGAGGGTAATAGTTATGAGGAGAGAGATGTAATTGCTTTGTGTAGGTGTGGGCAGTCTGACTCAAAGCCTTTTTGTGATGGTTCTCATAGAACTGCTGAGTTTAGTAGTTCGCCACGGGCTAGTGAAAGTTAATTAGCGGGAAATTTTTAACTATGTTTGGGCGTCCCATTCGGATTGGTTCAATTGCTGGGATAGGAATCTCTATACACCAGTCATGGTTTTTAATTATTGCGATTTTGACGGGCTTATTAGCGTTAAGTGTTTTCCCTGGTTTTTACGAAACTTGGACGGAATGGACTTGTTGGATAGTGAGTGCTGCAGCCTCAGTTCTGTTATTTGTTACTGTTCTTATACATGCCTTAGCTCATGTTTTGGTCGCATTTCGTAATGGACTTGCTGTGCCGAGCATTACGCTCATTGGATTTGGAGGTATTTCACATTTATCAAAGCCTCCTAGAACTGCAAGGGAAGAATTTGAAATTGCTGCTGCGGGTCCAGGTATCAGTTTACTTTTAGGTGGTTTGTTGGTACTTGGGTGGTTCTTTTCTAGAGATGGAAATGAGCAAGTTACAGCAATTTTGGCGTATTTAGGTATAGCGAATTTACTACTTGCTATTTTTAATAGTCTTCCCGGATTTCCCCTGGCTGGGGGAAGACTATTACATTCGATTGCGTGGAAAACAACTAATTCTTTTAGACAAGCAACGCGCATCGCATCCCGTGTTGCGTTTGCTTTTTCTTGGGGCTTGATTATTGGCGGAGGGGTCGTAATTTTTCTTGGCTGGTTGGGGGCAGGTATTTGGGCAATTTTGGTGGGCTGGTTCCTTTTACGCTCTTCACGTCATGAACTCCGGACGTTGCAAATTTCAGGTATAAACGAGGTAGTAACTGCGCAGAATGTGATGGAAAAAGATTTTATTACTGTGACTCCAGGTACCCCACTTAGCCAAGTTGTTGAAACAATGACCGCAAATAATACGAGTGTCTTGGTTGTAGCTCTAGATGAACGAGTTTTGGGTTTAATTACAGAGCGCGAAGTCAGATTTCTTTCGTCTTCCGATCGTCAGCAAGCTTCCGCACAGAGTGTGATGAAGTCACGTGATGCCGCGACTGTTGTTGATTTGAATACTTCGGCATTAGATGTGCTTAATATTTTTGAGAGTAGTCGTGTATCTGAGCTCGTTGTATTAGATGAAGGACAATTGGTTGGGCTAATTGAAAAGCAATATTTTTTCCAGAGGATCAAAAATTTAGGTTCAAGTGAAAATAGTACTAGCCAGGGAGCTCTTACTAAGTTTTGATTGGTTATTTTTTCTTTTGCTAGCTTATTTCTTGAGAATATAAGGACGTTTTGTCCATGTTGCCCAAGAGTGCCACGCTTCCTTAGGCTCTCCAGTCTTTTTTTTCAATCCTACGTCCCGAAAAATTTTATTGTTGTCGGTATTACCAATGAAAGGATCTACTGGAGCTAACCAAATGATTGTGCTGAAGCTGCCCATTTCCGCATCGTTAAGAAGTTTTTTAATAAATGTGTCTTGGTCGCCTTCCGTGCCTATCAAAGGATAGGTATCTACCGATTTAGATGGGTATGCAGCTTCAAAAATCATAATTTCACCAGGGAAACGTTGTTGTAGGGAGAGGTAGTAGTTAGGTTCTAGTGATTGAGTGCTATCGATATCGGTTAGGTACG
This sequence comes from uncultured Anaerolineaceae bacterium, assembly GCA_964343095.1. GTDB lineage: Bacteria > Chloroflexota > Dehalococcoidia > Tepidiformales > Tepidiformaceae > JAKUNN01. Next base: position 5,388 of record CAYFHW010000046.1, read on the forward strand.
GGAATGTTGAAATTGCAAGTACATCCATAATTCCGGAAAAGATATCAACGGACTCCCAGGACCTATTGTCTTGTATGTCGAGTAGTCCGTAGAGGTCTTCAAGTTGGAAAGTCGGAAAAATTTTTATTTTTGGGCTTATCTTTTTTATATCGCTATAAATTTTTTCATATAATTCAACAAAAGCAGTGAACTGTTGAGGAGATCTAATAGCGAGCATATTAATTTCAACTCCGATAATCAGATAATCTGGTTCGTAGTTTGTTGCTACATAGATTGCGTAGTTAGATAACGCAGTTTGCAATCTTGTATCCAAAATACCTTTTCGTGGATCGTAATCTGTAGGGAGTTGATGTATTCGCGTGCGTTGTACCGCACCGTCCCAAGGATCAATTGCAAAAACTAGGGTTAGGTTGTTTTGTTCTACCAGTTCTTTTTCTAGGATTGTCAGATCTTTTGTTTGTTCGGAAATTATTGCATTGGTCATGAACTCTTCCCATGGTGGTGTCCGTTTTATCGCTATGACTTCACCATATTTGGCCGTTTCCCTAAATGTTTCTTCGTAGCTTTTCCAGGATGAGCTTTTAGGAAGAGCTAAGAAACCCATCCTAAATCCCCTTGTGTTCATTGTTTCTTCAGTCATTATTTCGGCTTTTTGGCCGCTATTTTTTAGATCTGTACTATTGCCCAAGCACGAAGCAAAACAAATCGCTGATACAATCAGAACAACGGGAAGAAGTCGAGTAGCTGCACCCATGTCTTTACGAGTAGTTTTGCTTGGTCTGATTGTGATTCTCATTGGTATTGGTGTAGTGCTAGGCATCCGCCAGTGTGGTGAGGATTCTACTCCTTCTGCGCGCACAGTAGAAAGCGGTGATACAGAAGTCACAGAAGGTGACCCCTTTGATTTTGCCGATCGTTTTGCGCTTATTTGGATGAGTGGAGACTATTCCGCTTTGTTCGATATGGTGCACGAGGATAGCCAAAGACTGACTCCTTATACTGTCTTTGCTGACTTTTATAATAACTTTGAAGCTGCTACTAGCTTAACTAAGATTACTGTTTCAGTGGAGGATGTTACTGCTGAGACCGCATCATTTCATATAGATTTAAGGACTAGATATTACGGTACATTCGAATACAAAGTTGTCTTAAAATTGGCAGAATTAAATGGTAAGTTTTATGTAATATGGCATCCTTCAGCAATCCACCCTGATCTTCCTTTGGGAGGGGCATTTAAAAGCTATATAAAGCGACCAAGGCGAGGAAATATCTACGATAAAGATGGATTAATTCTTGCAACTACGGATGATATTAGATACGTCGGGATAGACCGAAATATTATTCAGGGACGCGGAAATCGCGAAGGAATCGAAGAAATCCTATTAGAAATTGGTTTCGAAAAGGATGCAATTACTGAGGCTTTTGATAGTGAACTTGACCTACAACAAAGAGTGAAGGTCGGTGAAGTTACCGAAGAAACACTTGCAGACGTCATTGCAGCACAACGTTCTTATCCAGGCCTGATCATGTGGATTGAAGAATTCCGCCTACACCCACTTGGAAGTGCTGCTGCTCATATTGTTGGTTATACAGGCGAATATACCGCAAATGAGTTAGCTAATTTGCAGGCAATGGGACTGAGGTCTGGTGATAGAAGAGGTGTTAGCGGTTTAGAGGCCTCTATGGATAATTTACTTGCTGGTAGACCTGGAATACGGCTAGAGATTGTCCATCCCAATTTGGCACCGATTGTTCTGTTTGAGCAAGATTATGTGGAAAGCCAAGATATTTACACCACGTTAGACAGTTCTTTACTAGTACTTTCAGAGCAGCTTTTGGGTGCCCAACCAGGTGCAGCAGTACTTCTTGATTTACATGACAATTCTATTCTTTCTCTTAATAGTTCACCTTCTTTTCAACCTTCTGCATTCGAGTTTCGTGTTGCTGAAGAAATCGAAATGTATGTCAGTGATCAAGGGTATCCGTTGACTAACCGGGCTAGCTCGGGGCTGTATGCGCCGGGTTCAACTTTCAAGATTGTTACTGCAGCCGCTGGGCTGGCAAGCTCTCTGTATTCGATTTCTGATGAAATCCCTTGTCCTGCGATTTGGTATGGAGTTGAACCACCGCGTAAAAACTGGGAAGGTGCGCAGGGTGATTTAAGCATAGCGCGTGCTCTTATGCGTTCCTGTAACCCCGTTTTTTATGAGATTGGGCTGACTTTGTATGAAAAGATGGAAAATGCGTTGCCTAATATGGCTCGATCTTTTGGGTTTGGTGCTTCTACTGGTGTTATTGGGCTCATTGATGAAGAAGGTCTTGTTCCTGATGCTGTTTGGAAATCTCAGGCACGTTCAGCACCTTGGTACCCAGGTGACGCTGTCAATTTGAGTATCGGTCAGGGTGATTTGTTAGTCACACCTCTTCAATTAGCAAATGCTTACAGTGCTCTGGTAGTTGGAGAATTGCGTAACCCACAACTGTTAATTTACCGGAACCCTGAAGACACACCTGCACAAATACGTAAATATTTGCCTTTACGTAGCGAGGTTCTTAATTACATCAAGTATGGACTTCAATTAGTGACATCCAGTAGAGGTACATCAGGATGGGCATTTGAAAACCGTGGGTTCACTGACTTCGCTGGGAAATCTGGTACAGCTGAAGAAGGTGAAGGTCAGACGCATGTTTTATGGGTTGGTTATACACCTTTGGAAAACCCCAGATTTTTGGCGGCGGTAGTTTTTGAAAATGGCGCGGAGGGGTATTCACTAGCTGCACCATTGGTCAGAGATCTTTTAATTGCGGCACAGAATAATCTAGAAAAATGACCGTAAAAGAAGGTTTAAATTTGAGTAACTAGCTATTCCAGGTTTGTTCTAATACTTCATCTGGTAGATCAAACTTTGATGGTCCGTCGGGAAGTTCAAGTGGCTCTTCGTAGAGCCATGAAGGTAGCCTATCAGTTTCAGGGCCCAGGCCTGCTTTATGGTTAAAGGTGATTTCTGTTTTGATTGCTTCATGCGCTGAAGCAAGCACGTCTTCTTCCGTGCAGTTTAATCCGTACTGTTTGCTTACGAGTCCAGCGATATCAGAAGGAAGTGCATTTGTAAACTGACACAAGCCAGCCGAATCGGTTGCCATCATGACTAATTGTTCGTGTCGGCTTTGTTGCATTAATGTTTTGGCACTTGCTTCTCGTGCCGTAACCATTCCAGCCGTATGGTCAGCTCCTTGTGGACTTGTTGCATAGGTGATTCCCATCCCTTTTAAAGTACGTGGTTCCCATGCAGGCAAACCTTGTCCCTTTACGGCAGGGATACGTGTTATTCCATAGTGATTGGCTGTACAGACTGTCCCATTCCCTACTATTTTTCCTAGCTCGGTACCTTGTGCTATTTCGATGTCGATCACACTTCGTGTTCTTTCCCAATCACCCCAATCTAATGCTCCTCCTTCCATCGCAACTCCTAATGCATTACCAATTTCGATTGTATCGAGCCCGACATCATCACAGAGGCGATCTAGTTCTGCAACTGCATCAGCCGGTCCAATCTCAAGGTTAGATCCTAGTAGTGCCAAAGTTTCAAATTCTAGAGCAGTAGTTACATGCTCTCCATCCGGATTATTAAATAAAATTGCGCACTTAATGATGCAACCAGCCATACATGGAAGCATTTTTCCGCCTCGTTCTTCGCCTAATGCAGCTATATGCTGACCACTAAGCTGAGCAGCCTCTTCTTCTGACCAGACACCTAGGCGGTGGTTGTGTACCGGTAGGGATTGAACATTTTCACGATTTACAAACTTAATTACACCGGCAGTGCCATATTTTCCTGTGTTTTGTACACGCGGATCATCAAGGACAGTTTTACTGAATGTAACCACTTGGTTTTTGTATCCATTTGGATTTGTTGCAGTAATTGTTCTTGATGCTTCGCTATCATCAACTACTATCGCTTTAAGTCCTTTAGCTCCCATCACTGCTCCAGGACCGCCCCTTGCAGCGTGGCGTGTAGGTCTTCCTTCTGGATCTGTGACAGCGACTGATGCTGCTGCAAGCTTTAATTCACCAGCCGGGCCAATTGTTGCAGCCGCAGCGTTACGTAACTTGTTTCCTACTAACTCTGTATGAAGTTGGTAATTCCGCTTACCTGCTAAATCGCTGGCATTTGAGATGACTGCACCATTTTTGTCGATATCCAGTCTCATCCATCCATCTGGTGCAGTACCTGTAACAGCTATTGCTCGTATACCTAACCGGGCCAACCGATGTCCTATTTGTCCGCCAACGTTAGCTTCCTTTGAACCACCTGTTAGTGGACTTTTGAAGCCAAAACTAGTGCGACCGCTGGTTGTTGCAGCTGTGCCTCCTAGTAAACCTGGGGCAATATAGAGTGTAGATTCTGGACTCAGTGGTTCACAATCTGGATCAGTTTCATCGAGTAGGAGGCGCGCAGTCAGAGCACGTCCTCCAAGCAGATGATATTTCTCTGGAAATGCTTCTTCTTGGATTACGCCTGTGCTCATGTTGATGCGTAATATGCAATCTTTTGCCAATGTCTTGACACTCCAACCCCGCCGCGGGTCTTAAATCATTAAAAGTGGTCTTTCCCTTAGAAACTAGCTTGCTTTACTTCTTATACTTAGACGGTGTTGAAAATATGGTGTTAAAAAAACAAATTGTCGAACTTTGGCTTAGAAAGCAAAATGGTTTTGAGAAAGTTGTGCTGGGCGATGTGAGTATCGTCACGGGAGGGGCATCTAATAGTACTTGGAAGATAGAGCTGGAAAATGCACCTGTGAAGTCAATAGCGCTGAGATTGCAGCGTGAACACGGTATTTTCGAACCTTACTCAATCAGTCGTGAGGCAGCTATTTTAGGTGCCCTTCAAGGAACTGATATACCAGTTCCTTTTGTTTTTGGTGTTGAAGAAAGTATTGATTTGTTAGGGGCTCCTTTTTTTGTTATGGAGTGGGTTGATGCAAAACATATGGGCGAAGTGGATTTGCACGAGGCAGGTCCAAATATATTTACTGCGTTCGTAGAGACTGTTGGGCGGATACATAAAATCGATTGGAAGCTCCCATCTTTTTCATTTATAGATGTCCCTGATTCCCTAGAGACTTCCAATCTGAGGGAATTGGCTGTGATTGAAAGGCGTATGAGACAGTTTCCTGGTGCGGAAGAGGCTGATGGAGGGCTATTACCTCACACATTAAATGTTTTAAAAAAGTACGTTCCCAGTGACGGTGTTTTAGCTTTTTGTCAGGGGGATATAAACATTCATAACTATTTAGTTCGGACTGGAAAAATTGTTTCGGTAGTTGATTGGGAGCAGGCTCGCATTGGGGATGCGAGGAGTGATCTTGGGCAATTGATAGCGCTTTCCAATTTGCGAGGTGCTTCTTTTTCTGACCCCAATAAGATGCCGTTCATAAGCCTTTATGAGGATTTAAATAATGTTTCTGTTATGGGTATGGATTACTTTCGTGCTCGTTGGTTATTTGAGCTGGGTGTTATTTATTATGGCTGGCGTCATTTTAATGAAAGTGATCCTTGGTTTCAGTGGGAACTACTTAAAGAGCTTTTGGGCTTGGCGCTTAACTCACTTGAGGTAGATAGGTTTAAATAGTTCGCTATTCAATTTTGCGAAATATTTTATTTTGCGTTTATTTTCTATAGAACAAAAATAATTTCACTAGATCATTTATCCTGTTTATATGATTTTTCTTAGTCCTGCGTGGTTTGATAATACTTTTTTAGGTATCTCGGTGAGTCAATATCTAGGTATTCTTGCGGTAATTGTTGCGGCAACAATCGTCTCATTCCTTCTCACAGCTTCGGTTCGTTACGTTATTCGTACACGAGCTCCAAGGCATCGACGGACCTTTTGGCTTGCTGAGTTTGCGCGTGTACAGCGTGGTGTTTTGTTTTTGGCAATTGCGATTGTTGCTCTGATAGCTGTTCCTACGTTGGAA
>CAYFHW010000047.1:0-11062 GCA_964343095.1 uncultured Anaerolineaceae bacterium
TTCACCAACCGCTAGCTTTTTATTTTTAGTGTTGATTGCCTGTATCGCAATCGCAGCTTCAACTGGCTACTGGTTACTTTTTCGAGTGGCTTACATTATTGGATTCAGTCTAGTTATTGCATTTCTACTTGCTTGGCTTAACACATTAGGGCTGACGGTGAAGGTTGAACGTAGATCACTGAGAGGACAGGTTGGCGGGGAGGTCGAAGAGCTTATCGAAATCAGGAACCCAACGTGGTTTCCACGTATTTGGGTTGAAAGTGAGGATCCAAGTGATATGCCCGGTCATAACAATCGTCGTGCTCTTGTGATACCTATGCGTAGGCTGAGAAATTGGGTGAGTACGACAAAACTTACTAGACGTGGGTTTTATGAATGGGGCCCTGTTTCCGTTGTTGGATGTGACCCTTTTGGAATTTTTAATTATGAAAAACGATTTGGAAACTCACAACAATTGTTGGTGTACCCACAAGTTTTCGATTTACCGAATTTTCAAACTCCACCAGCTAATCTTCCTGGCGAAGGTCGATTCAGGCGAAGAACACACTATGTTACCCCGAACGCATCTGGTATCCGTGATTATGCTCCGGGTGATCCCTTTTCTCGTATCCATTGGCGATCAAGTGCTCATACTGGGGAGCTTATGGTTAAGACTTTTGAACTTGATCCGACCAGTGATATTTGGGTTATTTCCGATATGGAATCTTCAGTCCAGTTTGGTTCAGAGGATGAAAGTACAGAAGAATATATTGTGCGTATCTCAGCTAGTATCGCGAGACGATATGTGAATGCTAATCGTTCAGTTGGGCTTATGGCTTATGGTAAAACCTTTGAGCTTATTGAACCTGAGCGCGGGTTTCGTTTACTTGATCGCATTTATGAGGCGTTAGCCGTTGTGAATGCTGTTGGCCAAGTACCTCTTGATAACATTTTAATTGAAGAACAACGACGATTTGGCAGACAGACAACTCTAGTAATAATTACTTCTTCTACTGACTCAGCTTGGGTAACTACGGTGCAATCATTTGTGCAGCGTGGGGTTCGTGTGGCCGTAGTGTTAGTAGATCCTGTTTCTTTTGGCGGTTCTATTTCCTCGTCTAAGGTGTATGCCGAGCTAGTTGCTTCTGGTGTACTAACCTATGTCGTTAAGCAAAATGATTCTTTGCCTTTAGTTTTAAGTGCTTCTACTGCAGGTGGTGATGTATGGCAAGGATGAGTCGTATTAGAAACCTAAGAAGTATGGCGGTAGATGCGCCACGTATATTTTTGAGTTTTGATGACTGGATAACGCTACTTCCTTCATTAGCTATTTATCTTGCAGTTGCTGTTGCCGTACAACAGGCTGAATGGGTTCGTAATTTCCCGCCCTTATATCCCACCGTGATAGGTGGTTTGATTATTGGTCTTTTGGCGACACGGCTTCGCTTGGTGTGGCCTTTGCTACAAGGTATTGTGATAATTCTTGGTTTTGGACTAATTGTTCTTTCGGTACAGTCTTATGCTGATGGTCCTGGATTTGGTGAGAGAATTGTCGATTTAAGTTTACGTTTGCCAATGTGGTGGACGGATGTACGGTCAGGAGAAATCAGCACTGATAATTTACCATTTGTAACGACTGTCCATCTGTTAGGTTTTTTCCTTTCATATCTTGCAGCTTGGTCAATATTTCGTTGGAGAATTATTTCAATTGCTATAGTGCCTGCTGCAGTCGGGCTATTAATAATTGTTTCGACTATTAAAGGACAGCCTTCTGGTGCCGTTGTCCTTTTTACATTAGGTGCTCTTTTACTTGCTGGAAGGATGGCAATACAGCGTCGTCTTGTTCACTGGGAGCGAGCACATATAGATTATCCGGAATTTGTTAGCATTCGGTCACTACAAATCACCTTTGTGCTTAGTATTTTGCTTGTGGTTTTTGCTTGGGCCGTACCTTTAGGAAAACAAGCAGAAGCTTTTTCTAAAGTAGGAGATAAAATTGCTACTCCTATAGTTGGTTTTTTTGAACCAATTTCAGAGCTAATTGATGATTTACGTGGAGTTGGCGGTAATTTTCACAAATTCGAAGATTCACTTGCTATCAGAGGCAACATCAAATTAGGAGAAACTTTGCTTTTCGAAGTGCAAAGTGATCGGCCGTTGTTAATGAGGGGAACCTCATATGATTTTTATACAGGAAAAGGGTGGAAAAGAGGTGATCATCAAACTTTGTTAGCCGCAGAAGGAGAATTACCAACAGCTGCTATCGAAGCCGTTTCATATCGAGATCGCGTCGCAGTGGAACTTCAAGTACGTGCTTTTGATGATGAAAACACTCTTTTCACTTTAGGTACACCGCTTGGAGCGCGCGATCTTTCAATAAAAGCTGACGTCCCAACAGATTATTTGGGGGAGATGGAACGTATTGTTGCTGCAGATGGTATTCGATCAGGGCAGAGTTATACCACTAGAGGGACCTATAGCATTGCTACTCCTGAACAACTTTCGAGTGATGGTACAGATTATCCTGCATGGGTTCGGGATCGTTATTTGCAGCTTCCTGAGGATTTGCCTATGCGGGTTGGGGAGGAGACTTTTAAAATTCTTGACGAAGCAGGTTCTAGTAACCCCTATGAGTCGGTAATCGCTATTACTAATTATTTGCGTGCGCTAGAAATTAATTTAAGCCTCAGAAAGGCTCCTGCTCGTCGCGATGTTGTAGATTATTTGCTTTTTGATTCTCAGACAACTTATTTTGATTTAAGTGCTACTGCCCTGGTTGTTATGCTACGAACCCAGGGAATTCCAGCCCGTATTGCTGTTGGATATGCGTTAGATATTGAAGATGTTAGCGGTCTGACATATAGCGTACGAAAAAATGATGCGTACTCATGGGCTGAAGTTTATTTTCCTAAATACGGTTGGGTCGAGTTCAATCCTTCGGGTGATCGACCTGCTACTACAGTTTTACTTACTGAGGAGTTAGATAATCAGACGGCCTTAAGTGAAAGTGCGGTATTAGATCCACTCCCACTCCCACTCCCTGAAATTGATCTTACTGTAGATGATTTGCTTACAGCACTGAAGGGCGATGTAGATACAGAACAACCTTGGTTACTCGTTATTTGGATAATCGTTGGTTTGTTGTCTGCTATAGCTATAAGTGCGTTATTTGGACGGTTGTTTTGGCTTTGGAATTTACGTGGGCTTGAGTCTACATCTAGGTATATTGCTTCTGTTCAACGTCTTGCTGGGTGGGCAGGGTTTGCGTTAAACGAAGAAGAAACTATCCGTGAGTGGGGTGGAAGATTAGGGGAACGCATCCAACAGAAAGAAAAAATGCGTTCGTTAACCGAAAGCTTTGAGTCTGATCGATATGGACCACCCCAGAACGTAGAGGTTAACCCTGAACTGAGTACCGAAGTGTATCCGAGTTTGCGGAGAGCACTTGCTACAGCTATCTTGCGTCGCTTACAGCGTTATAGGCGTTATAACTAAGTTATACGTTGAAGAGAATATGCATAACATCTCCATCTTGGACGATGTAGTCTTTTCCCTCTGTTCTTATTAACCCTTGTCTCTTTGCTTCGGTTTCAGTTCCTATATTTAGCAGTGTATCCCACGCGATTACTTCAGCTCGAATAAAACCTCTTTCAAGGTCAGTATGGATTTGCCCAGCTGCCTTTGGTGCCGATAGTCCTTTCTTAATTGTCCAAGCTCGACATTCATCATCTCCTACAGTGAGAAAACTGATCAGTCCAAGTAACTCATAACTAAGTCGTAGGACACCTTCATAGCCACGTTCTAACACGCCTATATCTTCCTGAAATTCTTTTGCTTCTTCTTCACTAAGACTATTTAATTCCATATCAAACTTTGCACAAAGTGTTGTAATTGCTCTTCCTTTTTGATGATTTTCTGATTTGAGAGATTCTGTAATTAAATTTTGTTCGTTTAATGTCTCCTCACCAATATTAACGATTTCAAGTAAAGGTAAAGAAGTTAAAAAACTAGTACCCTGAAGAAGGCGAGTTTCATCGGGATTCAAAGAAATATTTCTTATAGGGATTTCTTGTTCAAGTTCTTGTTTTAGATGTTCTAATACCGAGACGAGTGCTTGTAATGGACCTCTTTCGCTTTGTTTTAGTGAGCGTATTTCTGGCTCTATTCTTTCTAGTCGGCGTTCAAGCACTGCAAGATCAGCAAAGGCCAATTCTAAGTCCATTGTTGTTCGGTCTCTTTCGAAATCGATAGTCTCATTAGGGTGAGGGACTGAGCCGTCTTCAAAAGCACGTACTACATGAAGTAGAGCATCCATTGCGCCAAGCTCATTTAAAAAGCGACCTTCAAGCCCATGACCTTTACCAAAACTTGCGTTGCCTGCAGGAAAATCAAGATATTCGACGGACGCATAAGTGGTTTTTTTAGGTTTGTAAATTCTGGCAAGTTCATCTAGCCGGTGATCTGGAACAAAAGATGTAGCAATATTAGGTTTTTCTCTAACTCCGAAGTTCCCCACGGTCTCATTTCTGGATGCGATTGCATTGAAGACCGTTGTTTTTCCTGATTGTGGTAAACCAATAATGCCGATACGCATTACCTGAGGCTACCGTGTCTTATTGCAATGCGCTCCCTGACTTCATATCAGTGTGCAAAATCACTATTTAAAGATCTGCTTTTTCTTCAATACTTCTCAATTCTCTCATAATACGTTGTTTGTTTTTTTCAATTATTTTTCCAGTTCTTTCTGCCTTTGCAGCATCTTTAAAGGTAAAGTGCTTGGTTTCCAACATGTTCTGTAACTCTTCCCTGTCCTCTTCTATTAACTCGCCCTTGGGGGTTAACCACCAATCGAGAATGAGATCTCGGTACCAGACTGAATCATTCGTGTAGTAAAGCCCACTAATTGCATCAAAACGATGGGCTATAACTTTGTCATTATGTTTTATGCGGTAGATGTTATAAGGGCGCCGTAGCCAGAAGTATCCGTATGAAATTGCCCCTTTGGGTATTGTTATAGGGGTCTTAAAACTAGCATTTCCCGTTGGCATTACGAAACTAAGTACACGTAAGGTCTTGTGTTGGTAGACCAAATTGCACTGATAGCTTTTTAAAATGCCATCGGCTTTAAGCTTATATTCTGTCCATGGAGTTTTTTTCCCCAATGGCTCCTCCGTCAGACTCATCGTACAATTGTCAGGGGTTTTCAGTGTTACGGTATTGTTTTGGTCTTATCGTTATTTTAGTCGTTGCGTTCCTTGCATATCTTGGCATTGGTGCACTTACCGATGGTTATTTTTCGACCAATATAATTCCTGATAATGCTGTTCCAGATTCATGGGCAGCTCCAGATTCATGGGCAGAGTGGCGCGATATCGTTCTCGTTATTTGTGGTTTGTTTTTTGCTGTGGCCATACTGGTCCTGATTCTTATTTTAGTTGCTCTCCTTCGATTGGTAATTACTGTGAGAAAACTTGCTAGCGATCGCATTGGCCCAACCGTGGATACAATTCAAGATCTTATTGTGAGCGTACGGGCCACTACCGATTTTGTTGGAGAAGCAGTTGTTTCGCCAATAATTCGTATTTATGGAATAGTAAGTGCTTTGAAAACTTTAATGTTTGGTGCCAATCATTTGTTCGAAGATGAACGTAGGAACCGTGCAATTCCATTTGAATGGAAGCAGTTACTTCGTCTACTAAGCCGTATTTTTGGAAGTGAAAAAAATGACCAGTGAAGATTTTGAAGATTTTGATAGTGATGATGCAACAGAGGATTTACTTGAAAAGCTCATAGATGATGCGATTCAAGCATCCCGGCTTAAAGAAAAAGAATTGTGGAAAAGGTATCATGCTTTACGCAATAAGAATCGCGTTAGGAGTAGTAAAGAATAGTTTTTTAGGTAGGGAGAGGTGCTGGAGTGGCTGAACAGGCACGCCTGGAAAGCGTGTAGAGGCGCAAGTTTCTCGTGGGTTCGAATCCCACCCTCTCCGCCATAATTTGTGGGTTTTTTTAATGACGGAAATGCCTTATTCCAGTAAAAACTAATCCTACATCGTATTGGTCACAGCAATCGATACCATCTTGATCACGTAAACTTCCTCCTGGGTGAGCAATCAGAGTTATACCTGATTGGCAAGCGTGTTCGACTGCGTCATTCCATGAAAATGGGAAAAAGGCATCGCTAGCCAACGCTGAACCTGTTACTTCTTCGCCAGCTTTTTCAATTGCAATATCAAGGCTTTTTACACGATTAGGCTGGCCGCTACCCATTCCCAACAGTTGGCGGTTTTTCGCGATTACAATTGCATTGCTTTTGATGTGTTTCACGCAACGCCAAGCAAATTTTAGATCATCCATCTCTTTTTCAGAAGGTTTTCTTTTTGAAACAATATTTAATTCAATATCTTCGGGTGTTATTGAATCAGCATCTTGGCTTAACCAACCCCCTCCTATTTGCCGTAGAGACTTATGGTTTTTAACTAATGGCTTGGCTTCAAGTATGCGTAAATCTTTAGATTTACCCTTCAATATTTCCAGTCCTTGTTCTGTAAATTCTGGCGCAATAATTAGTTCATAAAACATTCGAGTTTTTCCATCATTTGGATTGCGAAACTCTCGAATTTCCCGTGCTAGTTCCTCATCAATTGGTCTATTAAAAGCAACAATTCCTCCAAAGGCGCTGACAGGGTCGCCCTGAATTGCAAGCTGGTAAGCTTCCTTTAGGTTCTCGCGACTTGCAACACCGCATGGATTAGTATGTTTTACGATGACACACGTTGAATCTTGAAAGTCATTCACACAATTCCAAGCTGCATCTGCATCCAAGTAGTTGTTATAGGACAGTTCTTTGCCATGGTGCTGCTTCGCAAATGCGATGCCACCAGCATTTTGGGCCGCTAGTGTTTCGTCTTTATAAAGTGCAGCATTTTGGTGAGGGTTTTCGCCATAACGTAGTGTGTTGATCAAATTTAATGATGTGGTTAATTCTGGTGGTTCTGTGTTTTTACCAATTGACCAGAACCATTCTGCAACTGTGCTGTCATACGATGCTACATGCTGAAAAGCTTTCCACGCCAAATGCTGACGATGTTCAGGTTTTAAGTCCCCATCTTTTAATCTTGAAATTATGTCTGCATAATCGTCCGGGTCTATTATTACTGAGACAGCACTGAAATTTTTTGCGGCGGCGCGGATCATTGTAGGGCCACCGATATCAATGTTTTCAATAGCAGTTTCTGTAGTTACATTTTCTTGAGTTACTGTCTGCTTGAATGGATAGAGGTTACAAGCGACTAAATCTATCTGTTGAAAACCATGTTCTTGCAATGTGTTGGCATGACTTTCCAAGTCGCGCCGAGCCAGAATGCCGGCATGTATTGCAGGATGTAGTGTTTTTACTCTGCCGTCGAGGATTTCTGGTTGCCCAGTGATAGTTTCTACAGGGTGTACATTGATACCTGCCTCAGCAAGTAATTTTGCTGTGCCACCAGTTGAAACAATTTCCCAATCGAGCTGTTCTAATTCACGGGCAAAATCTACCACCCCGGTCTTGTCGTAGACTGCTAACAAGGCTCGCATATTCCTCTCCTATTCAATTTTGTGGCAAGTATTTTGTATTCAGTGCCTTAATACACTGTCTAAGCGAGTCTAACATCCTAATTGGACATATTTCTAAATGTTTTCTTTTCTTTTTTCCCTTAATAAAAACAATTCACACTTTAGTAAGACTGTTTAACAGGTAAAATAATATTTAGGTTGTTTTATGCGCAAACATATCGGACGGGACAGTATTCTTCAATCAGTTTGGTTAATTGGAGGACCAAAGCAAAAATTATTTGTTGGGCAGAGCGATTTCCAGAATTCAAATGGGTCTGCTAGTGCACCTATTTTTGATCCTTGGAAAGAAAGGCACTGGGATTTGCATCGGAGAGTCGGTAATGAATGGAAATCAATAACGCATCAGCTCCCTGGTATGTTGGAGCCCGCTCGAGTATCTAAGGCTGTCTTAGATTTTGCAAAAAAATACGGAGACTTTTTCGATCCTGATGGAGGTGAGAATATTGCTTCTTATTTAGCATATTTACGTCATGGTGGTTCTCGATACAATCGTTTTTGGGTACAAGAGTGGGAAGATATTAGACAGGCTTTAGTTCTTATTGAGGAGGGGAAAGAATATCTTCTACTGGATGTTAGCCAGTCGCATCTTATAACAGGTTCGCCATCACTCAATTTGAAGCTACAACAATTTACTGTGCCAGAAATGCGTAAAAAACGCGTAGGTTCAAATAAGTGGGCAGTCGGTATTTTGCCGACTTGTTTGGCGGGTTTTGTTTGGACATTGATAGCAAGAGATGCACTAGATGGCGTGACCTATAAACCTTGTGTAGGTTTTGAAAAGTGTGGTCGTGAAGTACCAAGTACCACTCCTATGGGGAAATCCACAAAATATTGTTCTGAAAAATGCAAGCAACGAGAAAAGTATAGGAAGCGTTTATCATAAGGGCATGGGGAAAGATAGCAAAAAGCTGATACTAGTTGTTGAGGATGAAAGTGATTTACAAATGATCATTTCAAGAAGTCTTCTTAAAGATGGTTATGAAGTTCTTACAGCGAGCAGAGGTGATGATGGTCTTAGACTCGCACGTGAACATCAACCAGATTTAATTGTCTTAGACTTAATGCTGCCCGGGTTAAATGGGGCGGAAGTTTGCCGTGCGTTGCGACGGGATTCAGTGGTACCGATTTTGATGGTTACAGCTCTTGGTGGCGAGAGCGATCGTGTTGCAGGTCTTGAGATTGGAGCGGATGACTATCTTCCGAAACCATTTGGAATGCGCGAATTATTAGCGCGAATTAAAGCACTTTTGCGCCGTAGTCGATTGGGAAAAGATTTTAATTCTGTAGTTCAATTCACTGATGACAGACAAGGTTTTGTTGTTAATCAGGAACGCCGTGAAATTTTGCTTTTTGGAAAGTCTCTTCTTTTGAAGCCTCGTGAGTATGAGCTTCTCAGGTTTTTTATAGAAAATCCTGACCAAGTTTTTTCTAGACAGCAACTTTTAAATGCTGTTTGGGATGCGGATTTTCAAGGTGATGTGCGCACTGTAGATGTACATATCAGATGGCTTCGTCAGAAAGTTGAAACAAATCCTGCAAACCCCCAGATGATCAGAACAATAAGAGGCAGTGGCTATCTGTTCAAAAAGTAGGAAAATAGGTAGATGGCAGATTTAATTCAAAGATCTGGGTTGCTTGTCGTAGTCATCTCTTTGCTTTGCATCTTGTTAGGATTTGCGATAGCGACAGAGCAGGTGGTGTTGTGGGCTTTGGTAGCTTTAGTTGTAGGGATTTTGTTTATTTTTGGATTTAAGTTAGCCTACGAAGTTCAAACAGCTTTTAAAGCTATCGATAATGCAGCAGAACATTTTGCTGAAGGTAATTTTTCAGCGCGTGCAATTGCGAATAAAGGTTTTGGTCCTCGTGTAACACATACTTTTAATTCTGTTGCCGATCAATTAGAGAAATTTGTTAATACGATTGAATCCGATCAGATACGATTGGAAGTTGTCTTAAATGCTGTTCCTGATCCGCTAGTTGCATTATCTAGCAATCTGGAAGTTTTATATTGTAATAATGCTGCTTCAGTTTTATTCGATGTTCCAAATGCAGAGATAATTGGTCGACCCTTGATTGAAGTGACACGTGACTACGAAATTGATGAGCTCGTTAATTTGGCAACTGGTGAGAATTCAATTCAGCAAACAAGACTAGTTAATTTAGGAAAAGATCGATCTCCATATCGTGTAGCTGCAGTTCCGGTCACAAGTGGTGGTGATTGGAATGCACTGCTTGTTTTTGTGGATTTATCTGCTTTTCAAAGGACGGAACAAGTGCGCCGCGATTTTGTTAACAATGTTTCTCATGAACTGCGTACACCAGTGTCTGTTATTTTGATGCTTGCCGAAAGTATTGAAAATGATGATCTTGAAAATGATGAAATTCAAGACTTTGTTGGAAGGATTACTTTACAAACTAGGCGTTTGCGCACTTTGACGGATGAGCTACTTGATCTTTCGCGAATTGAATCTGGTGCAACTACGGTTCATCCGGAAATGTTGAAATTGACAGAGATTTTTTCTTCAGTGATTGAAAATTACCGACCGATATTGGAAACAGAGAATATTGAGGTCCTCTTTGATTCTAACTCAACAGTTGTTGTTGAGGCTGATCGGGCTATGTTCACCCTCATTGTGAGCAATCTAATTGATAATGCTTTAAGTTTCAGTTCTAAAGGAAGTTCGATTCAGATTGAGGTACAAAAAAGTCTATCAGTTATCTCACTGTCTGTTCGAGACCATGGCCCAGGTTTCCCTGAGGAAGATAAAGACCGGATGTTTGAGAGGTTTTATAAGTCTGAGCAATCTCGTGCAACTGATGGGGCAGGACTTGGTTTGGCGATTGTTAAACATGCAGTTCGTAATCATGGTGGCACTGTTCAAGCTGAGAATGCTTTGGACGGAGGTGCAATCTTCACAATTCGCTTGCCGCACCGATACAACAAGTAGAGTTTATTTTATTTGTGAAGCAACCAGCAATATGAATTCTTATTCATATGGAAAAGGTTCACTTTCCCATATGAAATAAGGTGCTAAGCAGGACTATTTTCTAGTTGCTCGGCATGAAGTGGATGACCTGGATCACCCTCAACACCTAAACAGGTTAAATGTTGACGCATGTCTTCCATGACATCAGCTCTACCTGTTGAGAATAGTCCGTTCTCGTCCAGTTCTGGTGGATCAACATCAAAAACTGCATTGAACTTATGTACTGAATCCCACGTTCCTATTGCAATTGTAAGTTCTACAATCTGATCTTCTCGGAAATATTCCTTTAAACGATCAATGAACGCATCATTTACATTTGCAGCATGATTCAGGATGAAATCTTCAGTTAGATCTAAAGCTGCCTTTGTTGCATCGGGTAAATCCGAATTGTTGTGGTCAAGCATTTCCATGACCATGTCTTCGTCCATGCCTTCCTGCTGCGCCGCAGCAGATCGTGCAGGTATTCAGTAACGACATCC
>CAYFHW010000048.1:0-11054 GCA_964343095.1 uncultured Anaerolineaceae bacterium
AAACCGAGCAAAGGTAATAAGAACAAGATTCACTGCATTAAGCATTAGCTCAACACCCATCAAAATACCAATTGAATTACGCTTCGAAAGTGAAATTATGAGGCCTATAGCAAATAAAAGAATTGAAACTGTTAAAAAATGTTCAAGTGTTAAAGTCACGACACGCTATCTCCTTCCTCATCTTCTTGTCTTCGAACGATCATGAGTGCACCTACAAGAGCAGCTGTCAGCAAAACCGATGCAAGTTCAAAAGGTAACACCCACACAGATAACAAAGCGGACCCCAGGACCTCAGCAGATAATACTGGTTCAACATTAGTCACGTTCCAACCAGTATCGTAGAGAACAAATAACAAAACGGCAGCAAGAGTGGTTCCCAATAAGAGAGCCGGCAAAACCATACTTGTTTCGCTATTGTCACGCTCCGCGCGCGGTGTAAGTACTATCGCAAACAAAATTAAAACTGAAATTGCACCTACATAAATAATAATTTGTGCCATAGCCAAAAAATCTGCAGAAAGCAAAATGAAAAATCCAGAAACACCCAAAAATGCAACTATCAGAAAAAGAACTGCGTGAATTAGGTTGCGGGAAGCCATAACTCCCCCTGCAGAGGCTAAGGTCAATGCGGCAAGAATCCAAAATGCAACGGTAATTCCGAAACCACTCATAAAGATGGTCCTCCCTGCCCAAGATCTACTGGACGATATCCACCCGGTTCATTTACAAGACGTGGCTTCGTAGGTCTCTTTTTTGGATCATACCGAAAAACTTTTGCCCAAATGAAGATAATTCCCACCATCAGAACAATATTCACCGCACCGAATGCCCAAACAATTGCATCAGGCAAATCGTTTGAAGTCCAAATTAAACGTTCTACTGCTACTACGAGAAGATTGATCAATGCAACCGGCAGTAGAAACTTCCAGGCAAATGCCATTAATTGATCTATCCGCAGACGCGGCAAGGTACCTCTTGTCCATATAAATACAAAGTAAAACAAGTACGTTTTAAGAATGAAGATCAGCCAAGGCGGCACCCATTGCTCAAGTCCGAATAATGACCACCCACCAAAAAAAATAGTAGCTGCGAAAGCAGAGGCTCCCAAAGCATAGGCAATATCCATACCATAGAACAAACCCCATCGCATTCCGGAATACTCAGTTAGATATCCGGCAACAATTTCTGATTCAGCTTCAGCAATATCAGTGGGGGTGCGATTTAATTCAGCACTCACTCCAATAAAATAAACAGCGAAAGCAATCGGCTGAATTAAGATCATCCATGTAGGTATATCCTGCTGCCAATAAACCATTCCTTGTAAGCTCATCGTGCCAGAGAGAACTGAAACAGCAAGCAATCCTAATACAAGTGGAATTTCATAAGAAATTGACATCGCGACAATACGCATAGCTCCAAAGAGACTGTATTTATTGTTCGAGCTCCAGCCAGCCATGAAAGAAGCGATGACAGGCAAGGAGGAAATTGCTAAAAAGTACATGAGGGAAACTGGGATATCTGCAAAAACCATACGTGGTCCAAATGGAATAACCGCAAATATTAAAATAGCAGGAGCCACGAACAAAACAGGAGCAGCCCACATGATGATGCGATCAGCAGAGCGCGGAGTTAATGCTTCTTTTTGTAAGAGTTTGATTGCATCTGCAACTGGTTGAAGAAGACCTAATGGCCCAACCCTATTAGGTCCCTGACGAGATTGCATCCGTCCAATAAGACGACGTTCACCATAAACTCCAACGTAAAGTTGAGAAGGCAAAACAAACACAACAAAAAAAGCAACGAATCCTAAAAGTGCTGTAATTACGTAAACCAATCCAGTCGGAAAAATATGATCTAATCCTTCAAGAACAACACGGTAAAGATTCGCCAAATCTCTTAAATCATACCAATGGTCAGTAGCTAGAAAAGGAAGCATTAGCGATCAATCTCCCCTACAACAATATCGACAGACCCCAGCGCAATAATCGCATCCGCCACACTGGCCCCCACAGTCATTTCTTTGAGTACCGAAAGGTTTATCAAGGAGGGAGGACGTATATGGAATCTAAACGGCGAAGGCCCACCATCACTGACAAGGTAATATCCTAATTCACCACGAGGACTTTCAATTCTGGCATAGGCCTCGCCTGCCGGAGGACGAAAAGCAAGTGGAACCTCAGTGCTATGAGGACCTCCCGGCAAATCATCAAGCGCTTGTTCAATAATTTTGATACTTTGCCTCATCTCTTCAAGCCTGACAGTAAAACGATCATAAGCATCGCCTTTATAGCCAATAGGAATCTGAAAATCATATTTCTCATAACCAGAATAGGGATCCGCTTTTCGGATATCCCAAGCAACACCGCTACCACGGAGCATTGGACCCGTTAGACTAGCTCCAATCGCTGTTTCTGGCGAAACAACAGCAACATCTCGAGCACGCGCAATAAAAATCTCATTTTCAGCTAAAAGCTCCTGCCCATCAGCAATGGTTTGTCGTAATCGGGGCAGTAAATTACGTACAGCTTCTTCAAATCCTGAGCGTAATTCAAACGCCACCCCACCTATGCGCATATAATTACAGGTCAAGCGAGCCCCACTAGTCATTTCAAAAATATCTAAAATGCGCTCACGTTCACGGTTAAACCACATCACAGGCGTTTGCCAAGCACCAGTATCATTCGCAAAAGCACCAGCCCCCATACAGTGGCTAGCGAGGCGCTGCAATTCAGCCATTATCACTCTGATCGCCTGCCCTCTAGCTGGAACAGACAAGCCTCCTAACTTTTCAACCGCTAGGCAATACCCTAAATTATTAGACATCGAAGATAGGTAATCCGTGCGATCTGTGAACGGAATATTTTGCGTGTAAGTCCGTTCTTCCGCCAATTTTTCCATTGACCTATGTAAATATCCTATAACCATTTCAGCATCCGTAATTTGCTCACCATCTACGGTTACCTTCACACGAAAAACACCATGTGTGGAAGGGTGTTGCGGCCCAATATTCATCACAAACGGTTCGGTTTTAATTATTTCACTCATTCGACTGTATGCACCGGCGGTTCAGGTTTAGCTGCGGTTCCTGAAAATTCATTTAATCCTGGTTGAAGGCCACCTGGCATCGTTAAGAAATCCTTCCTCAGAGGCCAGCCAGGGTATCCTTCCCATAATAAAATTCTAGTCAGATTAGGATGATTTTCAAAACGGATACCGTATAAATCATATGCTTCGCACTCTTGCAACCAGGCACCGTGCCAGACAGAAGTGACACTCGGCAAAACAGGACTTTCCCTATCTAAAACTTCGACCTTCACTGAAGCGATACAATTCTTTTCGAGGGACTGTATATGATAAATAACTTCAAATTTGTCCCAATAATCTGCTGCACAAAGATTAGTAAGATGCACGAAATTACTATCAGCATCATCCCTTAAGGCAATCATTGCTTCCACCAACTTTTCAGGGACCAAGTAACATGCATTTTCTTCAACACGAGAAATTGAATCAGGTACAAGCTTAGATAAAGACTCGGCAATTTCTGTAGAAGACCACCAACGAGTAGCCATTAGCGCCACTCCAATAAACGTTTCCGCCAAGCATAAAGACCACCAACTACAAAAGTGGCAAGAAAAATGACCACTTTGAGAAGACCCGCTGCACCAGCTTCTTCAAAAACAAGGGTCCAGGGGAAAAGAAAAACGATTTCTACATCAATTAACAAAAACAACAAAGCAAAAACATAAAAACCAAAATTGAACTGCGGAAGAGAAGAGCCTCGAGTCACCATTCCACACTCGTATGTATCTTCTTTAACAGGGTCAGAACTTACCCGTGGACGTACACGAACGAATTGAAAAACCCAAGACTGAACAAGCGCTCCTGCCGGAAAGACTAGAGCGATAATTACTAGTACAGCAATATGACCATATTCGTGAAGCACGTATTTACCTACAATAGTTTACAAAATTTTCACTAAAGGGCTGACGAAATATAGCACGTAGTCTCAAAATCATACAAAGTTATTCATAATTCTGTCGCTATATGAGCTGTACAATAAAAAAAACAGCGATTTTCACTGAATTTCTCCAATAATTCCATACGTGAAAACAAGGCTGTACAATCGATGACATTGAGGACGCACTGTGAGGAGTGTAATGGTAAATAAAAAGGCTGAATCCTTCCCTGTCGGCGAAGCACCACCAATAGGCCAAGTGCCGAAAAAAATGCACGCCCAATTAATCCGTCAAGAACGTTACGGTGAACCTAAGGATGCTTTTCAAACTGAATTGATTCCTATCCCAGAAGTCGGACCAGACGATGCTCTTGTCTATGTAATGGCTGCAGGCGTCAACTACAACAATGTCTGGGCTTCATTAGGCAGCCCGGTCGACGTAATAGCTTCAAGACAAAAAGCTGGAGAGGCTGAAGATTTCCATATAGGTGGATCTGACGCATCAGGAATTGTTTACGCCGTTGGTGACAATGTAAAAAACGTAAAAGTTGGAGATGAGGTAATCGTTCACTGTGGAGAATGGGATGTTTCGGCCCCGTCCGTATTGGCAGGAGAAGATCCTATGTTCGATCCTTCGTTTCGTATCTGGGGTTACGAAACGAATTGGGGATCCTTTTCACAATTTACAAAAGTGCAAGCTCACCAATGCCTACCAAAAGCTCAACATCTGACATGGGAAGAAGCTGCTGCACCAACTTTAGTAGGTGCGACTGCTTACCGCATGTTACATAGTTGGAGCCCACACAATGTACGTGAAGATGACGTCGTCTTGATTTGGGGAGGGGCAGGCGGCTTGGGCTCCATGGCTATTCAACTGGTTGCCTTAGCAGGAGGCAAAGCAATTGCAGTTGTTTCAAACGACGAAAAAGGCGCCTACTGTGAAAGTCTGGGAGCAGCTGGCTATATCAATCGAAAACAATTTTCACACTGGGGTAGACTCCCCGGCTGGGAAGAAACTGAAGCAATGGGAAACTTCTTGGCTGGAGCACGTTCTTTCGGCAAAGCAATTTGGGATGCGCTAGGTGAACGAAAAAATCCTCGAATTATATTTGAACATCCAGGTGAGGATACAATTCCCACCTCGATGTTCGTCTGCTCTACTGGAGGAATGGTTGCGATCTGTGCTGGAACTTCTGGATATAACGCAGATGTTGACTTACGGTATCTATGGATGCGTCAAAAACGACTGCAAGGTTCGCACTTCGCAAATGATGATGAAGCGACAGCGTTCAATGATTTAGTCCGCGCACAAAAAATTGATCCTTGCCTTTCTAGAACGTTTAAATTCGATGAAACAGGCTTATGTCACCAATTAATGATGGACAATGCACATCCAGACGGAAATATGGCAATTTTAGTAGGCGCCAAGGAGCCGAATACCAAAACGTTTGAGGCAAGCACTACATAATTATGCCAAGAGACCACGCCGCGGACATTTTAGACCCCATTGCCAAAGAAGTAGTGAACAATGTTGGGATTTGGGTGGATAAAGAAGTTGTCCCTGTTGCAAGTGAATTTGAACATGCTGATGAATTCCCAGAACCACTGGTTAAAGGGATGGCAGAAATGGGGTTGTTCGCAATTAAAATACCCGAACAATACGGTGGTCTCGACTTAAGTTTTGAATGCTACGCAGGTGTTTGCATTGAATTGGCACGAGGTTGGATGAGTTTAGCCGGGGTCCTAAATACCCATGTTTTGGTTGCATGGGCTATCAATGCTTACGGAACCGAAGAACAAAAAGAAAACTACCTCCGTCGAATGGTTGAACCTGAAATCCGTGCAGCTTTGAGCATAACAGAACCGGATGCTGGTTCTGATGCACAGGCGATAAAGACGCAGGCTCGGCGTGATGGTGATGATTACCTAATTTCCGGACAAAAAATGTGGGTTACAAATGGACAAAGGGCAGGAGTTTATCTAGTACTAACTAAAACCGAGATGGACACAACTCCACCACATAAGGGGATTAGTGCCTTCCTTGTTGATGCAGGAACAGAAGGCTTTACGGTGGGACGTAAATTGGAAAAGTTGGGATATAAAGGAGTCGAAACAACAGAATTATCTTTTGAAAACGCTAGAGTACCCGCTTTAAATATCTTGGGGGGATCAGAAGGTAGCGGATTCCAACACGTTATGAGTGCGCTAGAGGTCGGCCGTATAAACGTTGCTTCTCGTGGAGTAGGCGTAGCTCAAGCCGCTTTTGAAGACGCCATTCACTATGCTCAGCAGAGAACAGCTTTTGGAAAACCAATTGCACAACATCAAGCACAACAATTGCGTCTCGCTGAAATGGCTACAAAAATTCGTGCAGCTCGCCTATTAACTTTCGATGCAGCACGAAAAAAAGATGCCGGACAAAGAACTGACTTAGAAGCAGGCATGGCAAAACTATACGCTACAGAAGTTGCACAAGATGTTGTTCTAGAAGCAATGCGTATACATGGCGGGGTCGGTTATAGCAATGAATTGCCACTCGAGCGTTATTATCGAGATGCACCCGTAATGGTGATCGCTGAAGGAACCAGTGATATCCAAAAATTAGTGATTGCTCGCAATCTACTGCGCGAATATCAAATCTAATTTCTCAAATTAATAGAGGAGAAACTGATGACTGTACATGACGGAAAAGAAACTTTTGGGAATTTTTATGAAGAATTTACAATTGGGGATGTTTTCAAACATTGGCCAGGACGAACAATAACTGAATATGACGATGTCCTTCACTGCATGCAAACGATGAACCACCACCCATTACATATAGACACAAACTACGCAGAAAATGAAACACAATTTGGACAAAATGTAGTGGTGGGAACGCTGGTTTATTCAATCATTTTTGGTATGACAGTAAGTGAAATTTCCGGGAAAGCCATAGCTAACCTAGAAATTGAATCCCTTAAACACGTAGCGCCAACATTTCATGGCGACACCGTCTACGCAGAAACAACAGTCACCGACAAGGTGGAATCGAGCTCTCGGCCCGATCGTGGAATCGTAACGGTCTCAACACGAGGCTACAATCAGCGCGATGAAACAATACTCACTTTTGTCCGGAAAGTGATGGTTCCAAAACGTGGGACTTCTAACTAGGATCGGCTTCTAAAGGGGCGTAAGACTGCAACAATCGTCTCACCCCCTTGCTTTCAAAAGCCACAGCAACCTCAATATCGTCACGACGTTCTCGAACTTCAACCACTACACCTGATCCAAAATTAGGATGGCGAACTCGATCACCAGGTTTCCAAAGCCCACTTATTGTTTCTTTCTCTATATCTTTTTTTTCATCATCAGGTTCTGAATCGATCGAAGACACCGGTAGCCGCACACTATTTACTTGCTTTAAAAGTGAAAAATCAATCTCATCCAGAAAACGTGAAGGTTGGCCACCATTAAATTGACGATACCGATAACTAGCATAAGTGAGATACAAAAGATCTTTTGCTCGAGTTAACCCAACGTAAGCAAGGCGTCTTTCTTCTTCGATAGATGCCACATCACCCGCCTCTAACGAACGAGAGTGTGGCAACAAACCTTCTTCCATACCAACAATAAAAACTGTTCCGTACTCCAAACCCTTCGCGGTATGTAAAGTCATTAGAGTAATAGCTGAAGTTTCGCTTTCTATTTCATCGGCATCTGCAACTAAAGCAACATCATTCAGAAATTGAGTGAGCGGTGTACCAGTCACCTCAAGTTCAGGATCTTCAGAAAAAATTTCCTCAGACCTTTCACTATAAGCAGTGAGAACTCCGAAAAGTTCTTGTAAATTATCAAGTTGATCTTCCAACTCCGGTGCAGCTTTTGCATTTAGAACATTCACGTAATTCGAATCATCAATAATCTTTTTTAGTAATTCAGGAAGTTCCAAATCGGCCATATCCTCATGCAAACCTCTTATAAGATTTACAAATCGCAAAATAGCTGGAATTGAACGATCTGGAATTTCGTTCGTTTTGTGATCTGCAACTAATTCACATACTTCCCAAAGTGAAATTTCACTTCCGTCAGCAATTCGCCGGAGCCGATCGATTGTTGTCCTACCAATACCACGAGACGGAACATTTATAATTCTGAGAAGTGCTGCTTCGTCTAACACATTATGAAGAACCCTCAAATAAGCAATAAGGTCTTTTATCTCACGTCTCTGGTAAAAACGGATACCTCCGACAATACGATATGGAATCCTGAACCGATTTAAAGCTTCTTCAAATGCTCGTGACTGTGCATTAGTACGATAGAGGACTGCTATATCGGACAACGTCTTGCCCTCATCAGTCAGCAATCTTTGAATCTCTTTTGCAACAAAAACCCCTTCGTCATCATCATTACCCGCGACATAAAGCCCAATTGGGTCTCCCTCAGAACGATTAGTCCAAAGTTTTCGTTCGACACGATTTTTATTGTGTTGAATCAAATTCGATGCGGCATCCAGAATTGGTTGCGTAGAACGATAATTCTGATTGAGTAAAACTGTCTTTGCGTCAGGGAAATCTGTGAGAAAAGTGTTTAGATTCTGAGGATCAGCAGACCTCCACGAATAGATAGTTTGATCTGGGTCACCAACGACGCAAATATTCCTATGAATACTTGCCAAGGAACGAGCAATACGATACTGCAGGCTGTTAGTGTCTTGAAACTCATCGACTAACACATGCTGATATCTAGCTGCAAGACGATCTCGAGTTATCAAATCTACTTCCAAAAGCCTATCGGTCTCTACTAACAAGTCGTCGAAATCTAAAGCTGGAACTTGTCTAAGTGCATTCTGGTAATCCCTATAGGCACGTATTGTGACTTCTTGAAAATAACTTGATGCAGAATCCTCTTCTACCCTTTTTTGAAATTTTTCGGGAGTAAGCGCATCATTTTTTGCACGTGAAACAGTAGAGAGAACTGGACGTGCAAATCTTTTAGGATCAAGATTTAAATTGTCAACGACTCGCTTCATAAGAGCCAACTGATCCTCAGCATCGTATATAGCATAATTTGCCGGAATATCAATTGCCCCACCATACATTGATAACCACCGCGCACACATTGCATGAAAAGTTCCTATTTGTAGCCCGGCAGCTTTGTCCCCTAAGAGTCCTTCAACTCGCTCCTTCATCTCCCTCGCTGCTTTATTAGTAAACGTGACGGCTAACATATGCCAAGGCTGTACAAGACCACTTTCGACTAACCAAGCAAGCCGATGGGTAATAACACGAGTTTTGCCACTTCCAGGCCCAGCAACAACTAATTGGGCACCTTGTTCAAAACGTATAGCAGCTAACTGTTCTGCATTAAGATCTGCTACAGAAAAATTCATGGCGCACGATTGTAGCATTTATCAGCGAAACTAACCGAGCTAGAAACTGACGATGCTATAATCTCTCAATGCTAAATAGCAATTTCGGTTCGACAATGCTCCAGACTTGGCCTGGGGGATCGTGGGAAGCATCGTTACGTATTCTTCTAATCGCAGGAATTATTTATATCGCTATTCTTTGGGCATCACTGGTTTTTTGGACTTTTAGAGATATTCGTCAAAGAACAAAGGATCCGATTCTTCAGTTTATATGTGTGATTCTAGTTTTGGTCACCTTCATACTTGGTTATTGGATTTACTTGATGCTCCGCCCCAGGGAAACATTGGCTACTGTATATGATCGTACGTTAGAGGAAGAAACTTTACTGCAGGACCTACAGGCAAAGTCAATTTGTCCTAGCTGCCAACAACAAGTGAGAGAAGATTATTTGCGCTGCCCAAATTGTACTGAGCAGCTTAAAGAACCATGCCCAACTTGCAAAAAGCCTTTAGCAAATGAATGGCCGATTTGTCCATTTTGTGCATGGGAACGCCCTGTACTGCAGCAAGCTGCACCAATGATTATTTCTCGACGCCGCGACACTAACAGCCAGCCGCCGGATAGCACAACAAATGCCTCTGACTAGGCACCGAGAATCCTTGATAAATATATTTAATTAAAGACGAAGCTTGCCATGCGACGGCTGTCGACGGCGAAGGCGAACAGGCATCGCTGCCTCTTCTGCAACAACATCAACTGGGGGTTTGGTAAGAACCTCATGCATATAGCCACAAGTAATGCAGCTTCCATAAGTACCATGCCAATCTCGTTCTACTACTATGCGCCCATTACACTTAGGGCAATTAGCTGGGGGTGCTTCTTGTAAAGCAGGCATATCTATTCACTCCGACCCCACATAAAGTAAAACGTAACTTTGTTAAATAAGTTAACGAGCAAATAAAATAATGCACTTTACTGAAAAATCATGTTATCCCTTTCGCAGAAGGCTACAATTGATTATCACTTTTTAAAAAAATGTAAGTTACTGGAGTAGCCATGACTGATGCACTAAACCACAGAGACCAAATTGCCCCTTCAAGTCAATCTGCACTTGAGGGAATTAGAATTCTTGACTTCACTCGCTACCAACAAGGACCTTTTGCAACAGTCTTGCTTTCTGATATGGGTGCAGAAATCATAAAAGTCGAAGAACCCGGAGGAGAACCAGGGCGTGCAACAGGACTACAAAAAGATGGTTTTTCAGCTTACTTTGAAGCCCATAATAGAGGGAAAAAAAGCATTACATTAGATCTACATCACGAATCTGCGAGAGAAGCAGTATACAAACTAATACCAAGTTGCGATGTTGTAGTTGAAAATTTTCGACCTGGAACAATGGAGAAATGGCAACTTGGCTACGACGATCTTGTCAATCTGCGTCAAGATATAATTTTGGCCTCTGGATCATCTTTCGGCAGAAATGGACCTTGGGGAAATCGGCCGGGATTCGATCATATCGGACAAGCTTTTAGCGGAGTTATGGTTGAGCAAGGTGGTGGTCCAACTGAAATACCGCAAGCCTTAATCGGCGGCTTTGCCGACCAAATCGGTGCTATGCTCCTAGCCTTTGGTATAACCTCTGCCCTGGTTGCACGCGCAAATTTTGGAATCGGTCAACATATAGACGTATCTCTAATTGGTGCTATGACAGCACTTCAAGCTATGCCAATTACTCGTTATTTACGAAC
>CAYFHW010000049.1:0-10971 GCA_964343095.1 uncultured Anaerolineaceae bacterium
AGGAGATGAAGTAAAAGAGGCTGTCGTCACTGTCCCTGCTTATTTTAATGATGCTCAACGGCAGGCAACTAAAGATGCTGGGAGGATTGCGGGGTTGGATATTCTACGAATTGTTAATGAGCCAACGGCTGCAGCTCTTGCGTACGGTTTAGATCAAAAAAATGATGAAGTAATAGCTGTTTATGACTTGGGTGGTGGAACTTTTGATATTTCAATCCTGGAAATAGGTGATGGTACCTTTCAGGTTTTGAGTACGAATGGAAATACACATTTGGGTGGAGATGATTTTGATCAGAGTATTATCGATTGGTTAGTTACAGAATTTCAAAGTTCTGAAGGAATTGATCTCAAGCAAGATCGTCAAGCTTTACAGAGGCTTAAGGCAGAGGCGGAGAAAGCAAAGATTGAATTATCGAGTGCTCAGGAAAGTGAGATCAATTTGCCATTTATCACTGCTGATGCCAGTGGACCGAAGCACCTGAATCTAACGTTAAGTCGTGCAAAGTTGGAACAACTTGTTGCAGACCATCTAGACGGGACCTTAGAGCCAGTGAAAAAGGCACTTGCTGATGCCGGAAAACAGCCGTCAGAAGTCGATGAAATTATTCTTGTTGGTGGGCAGACACGTATGCCAGCGGTTCAACAAAGGGTTCAAGAATTTTTTGAAAAAGAGCCACATAAAGGAGTTAATCCTGATGAAGTGGTTGCTATGGGTGCAGCTATACAGGCGGGTGTTCTGAAAGGTGATGTACAGGATGTCTTACTCCTAGATGTAACTCCACTAACTTTGGGTATAGAAACACTTGGGGAGGTAATGACAACGCTGATCCCACGCAATACAACAATTCCAACAGAGAAGAGTCAGGTTTTTAGCACCGCTGCAGATAATCAAGCCAGTGTAGAGATTCATGTTTTGCAAGGTGAGCGGCAAATGGCAAATGTAAATAAATCTTTAGGTAAATTTATTTTGGACGGTATTGTGCCTTCTCCTCGTGGTGTTCCGCAGATTGAGGTTACGTTTGATATTGATGCAAATGGAATTGTCCAAGTGGCTGCGAAAGATAAGGGAACAGGAAAAGAACAGAAAATTACAATACAGTCTTCAAGTGGTTTGACTGATGATGAAATCGAAAAAATGCAGCAAGATGCTGAGTTACATGCTGAAGAGGATGAAAAGCAGCGTGAACGTATAGAACTGCGTAACTTGGCAGATTCAACTGCATATCAAGCAGAAAAAACAGTTAGTGAGAACGCTGAAAAGATTGATGAAGATTTGAAGAACGAAGTAAATCTTAAAGTTAAGGCATTGCGTGATGCTCTTGAAGCGGATGATAGTGAGCTTATTCAAAAAGAATTACAAGAACTGAATGATGTTTTGCAAAGGGTTGGTGAGTCTGTTTATGCTGATCAGGCACCAGCTGAGGGGGCTCCTCCGGGTGCGGCACCAAACGGTGCACCACCACCGCCACCAGAAAATGATACTGATGCAGGAACAGTAGAAGGTGAATTTAGAGAGGTTTAGATAGTTTTAAGGTTGTAGTGTAGTGACTATCCCATCCGAGATATTTCAGGAAATGCAGGAGGTTGGCCGTGATCTTTATGCATTGGGTTTCGTTTCAAGTCATGGCGGAAATCTAAGTGTTCGTGAATCACCAAATATTTGGATTACAGGAACCGGTACTCAACTTGGGCATCTTGTCCCGGAAGATATTAGTTTTGTTCGTCCCGATGGAGCGTATGAATTGCCAATCCCGTCGACCGATACTTTATTACATAATACGACATACGCTGTTGCTGATTCAGGAACTGTGGCAGTTTTACATGCGCATCCACACCATGCGATTGCTTTGTCCTTAGAGATTGAGAAAGATCGTTTGATTCCTAGGGATTATGAGGGTCTTTTTCACCTTAAGGAAGTTCCCTTGATTGATACTGGTATTGGTTATGAGCAAAAAATAGCTACTGCGTTGCTTGAATTTCCTGTCATTGTTTTGCGTGGGCATGGTGCTTATGCACGTGGTACTTCTTTACGAGAGGCGCTTCATTGGATAACTGCATTAGAGGAAAGCGCTCATATTTTATGGTTGCAGAAGGTTTTTAGATCAACAAACCATTAATAGAGTTTCTTGATTGAAATTGCATCAACAGGACATTCTGAAACACATAAATCACAGAGGATACACTCGTCCTCTTGGGTGTTTAGAATTGTAGCGTGCATTTCGGTTTCCCTTTCAAAAATGTCGACAGGGCATATTTGAACACATTCACGGCACTTTTCCTCGTTAGCACATGTGTCGGAGTTAACTATTACATCGATGAATACGCCCATAGGAATAGCGTAGCAGGTATTCTGTTAGTATCGTTTTGTGGTTTGTTTGAGATGAAAGAAGTTACAGGTGTGATTGATGCGCACACGCATATATTCCCTCCCCACCAAATTGAAAATAGGGAAAAACTGTTAGAGACCGATAGAGGGTTTGCAGAATTATATAGTAATCCGGAAGCACGACTTGCTGACGGAGCTCAACTTTTAGAAATGATGGAAGATGATTTTTTTAGTGGGGCAGTAGCTGCGGGGTTTGCATTTTCGGAAGAATCCGTTGCTCGTGCGCAAAATGAATATCTCTTGGAAGTAGCTAAGGAGAACTCTTCGATCATACCCTTCGTAAATATTAATTTGCGTTGGGATAATTGGGTTCGTGAGGCAGAACGGCTTTTGGATCTAGGTGCTCGTGGTTTTGGTGAACTACGACCAGGTACTCAAAATTGGAATCCTTTAGATGTTGAAGCGAAGAGATTATATGAACTTGCCAGCGATGCCAATGTGCCCTTGTTATGGCACACCAGTGAACCTTTTGGACACGTTTACCCAGGTAAGATGGGGGGGATCGCTCCTGATTCTTTGCTGATGTGTGCTACAGAACATCCGGAAGTTGTCATGATTGGTGCACATCTTGGTGCAGGAGCCCCCTTTTTTTTACAGATGCCTGAAATTAGGCATTCTCTACCAAATCTTTTATTCGATACTGCAGCAGCTCCATTGTTATATGGTGAGCGTTGTGTTGCTCGTCTTGTAGATTTAGTTGGTGTTGACCGTGTGCTTTTTGCTTCAGATTTTCCTTTAAGGAACCCAATAAAGGACTTTAAGCTTGCTATTGAAGATCTCAGTGAAAAAGATGTGTATGCAATCGGTGCATTGAACGCGAGAAGGGTATTATTAACAAATGACTAAACCTACTACTTTAACCTCCCGTTTGTTCATTGCTGTGTTAGTACCTGTAACTCTTAGAGAAGAAATTATGAACATGATTTCTGAATTACGTGATGTTAGTGGTGATGATGTCCGTTGGATCAATGAGCAAAATTTACATATAACGCTTAAGTTTTTTGGTGAAGTAAAGAGTGAAAAATTGCCTGCTATGCGGCTTGCCTTGCGTGAAGCTACTGCACGGCACGCGCCATTTTCCCTTGAGTTAGCTAATATTGGAACTTTTGGTGGACGTGAAGGTTTGCGCGTGATGTGGGTGGCGGTTGCAGGAGAGATTCTTCGATTAGAGGCATTGACTGCTGATATGAATGTTGCATATTCGGTTCTAAATTTTGAAAGGGATCAGCGTCCTTTTAAACCACATCTCACTTTTGGGCGAGTTCGCGATAATGTTTCGACTCGAAGGCGTGCCGAGCTTGAAGTCGCAGTAGGTAAAGTTGAAATGCCTGATCTGCTTTGGCATATTAATGCGGTTAGCTTAATCCGTTCAACACTTACTCCAGAAGGGCCTACATACGAGATAATTGAGACAGTAGATTTAATTCCTCCTCATCCAGATAGTTAACTATATTGAGCATAAGCAAAACAAGTGAGTTCCATAGGAGATTGAATATGGCAGGACAAGACAAGCCAGTACCGTCTGAAGAGGAAGTCCGCAAATACTTTGAGACTTGTTCAAATTGGGGTAGGTGGGGTCCAGATGATGATGCAGGAACCGTTAATTTAATTACGGAGAGTAAAAAACTCGAGGCTGCTTCACTGATTAAAACTGGCAAAACAGTTTCTTGTTCTTATCCGCTGAACCCCCGTGGTGGTCCAGGTAACCTTAATCCGTTTCAGCATTTCATGCGGTTCACAGAACAGGTTTCTATGGACTATATAGGTTTGATCTTTCACGGGTACGCAACTACACATGTAGATGCGTTATGCCATATTTTTTGGGAAGGCAAGATGTGGAATGGGAAGCCTGCAAGTGAGGTTACATCTATAGGTGCAAAGTCTGGTTCTGTTGATGCTTGGAGTCAAGGGATTGTTACGCGTGGAGTACTTTTAGATATCCCACGTCTCCGTGGTGTTGACTATGTAAGTGTTGATGAGCCTATAAGAGGATTTGAGCTGGAAGAAGCAGCAAAAAGTGAAGGTGTTGAATTGCGTCCAGGCGATGCAATTTTAGTGCGAGGGAATCGGGTCGGATATTTAGAAAATAATCCAGAGGCTATTCCCGGAGTTCCACCGTCACCAGGTTTACAAGTGGATTGCATACCCGTGCTTAAGCAATATGATGCTTCAATCTTGGTTTGGGATATGTTGGATCATCGACCAACGCCGTACAGTATGTTTGAAGACCCACCTGCGCCAGGAGGGCCACTTCATATTCTTGCAATTGTTTATATGGGGTTACCTCTTTTAGATAATGCTTTCTTAAATCCTTTAGCCGAAGCATGTGCTGAAAGGAACTGTTGGGAATTTATGTTCACAGTGAATCCGTTAAATATACGGGGTGGCACAGGATCACCGGTTAACCCCATTGCGATCCTGTAGTTTTTTTACTTAGAAGCATTTATTTCAATAAATTCTAAACATCGGCGCCAAGCATCTTCCGAAGCTTGTGCGTGTTCGGTATATGTGCGATCAAAGAAGCTATGTGGTGCATTTTCGTATACCACGACTTCGTGTGTAACTTCTGCACCTTGAAGTGCTAAGCGTAATTGTTCAATGCTTTCTTCGGGGATGTGAGGATCATCACCTCCCATTAATGCTAATACAGGAGCTTGCATTTCATTTGCTCGTTGTGCCGGTCCCGGAGCACCATTAAGGCCCTGTCCTGGCATTCCATAAAATCCTATGCATCCAGCTAAACCATGTCCGTTGGCAGCTTGCAACCATGAATTGGAACCGCCAAAACAGAATCCGACTGTAAAGACTGATTTGCATGCTCCACCTTCAGGCGAACGTAACCATTCAATAGATTTGCCTACATCCTCTGAAATTGTTTCTCCAGTGGTTTGAGGAATATGTTCCATGAATGGGAACTCGGCATCGCGTTTTGAAACGCCTGCTGTACGCCCAAAATAGTCAAATGCCAGTGAGTTGTGACCTACTTCTGCAAATCGAAGCGCAAGTTCTTCGTAGAAATGAAATAATCCACGGACATCTGGCAGTATGACAACTCCTACCCCAGATGGGTTATCCGATCGTGCACCAAATGCTGCAAAATTAGTTCCATCGTTAGACTGAAGTATTAGATTTTCAGAATCTACTGATGCTCCTGCTATTTTTGGAATTGCTGGCTCTGCTTCATATCGAAAACACATAATTTTACCCCCGTTGATATCATACTAACTGAATGTGTGGTGGAGCTGTTAGTAGGAAGTTTAGGCTTTAAATATGCAAAAACAGGTATTTCCAAAACCATTTTTAAAATGGGCAGGTGGTAAAACTAAGCTGTTGGGACAGTATAAGGCTCTTTTTCCAGAGTGGTCTGGTGATTATTTCGAGCCGTTTATTGGCAGTGGTGCTGTTTTTTTCTACTTGAGTGCAAGGCTAGAGGAACGTAGTTACTTTTTATCCGATCTTAATCGAGAGGTTATAGATGCATTTTGTGCGGTGCGAGATGACGTAGAAGGGGTTATTAGATTATTGGCGAAGCATCAACAACTTCATTCCAAAGATTATTTTTATCAGGTGCGCGGACTTGTACCACAAAATTTGTCTGCACTTGAAAAAGCTGCAAGAACTATTTATCTAAACAAGACATGTTTTAACGGGCTTTACCGGGTAAACAAGAAGGGTGAATTCAATGTTCCTATGGGCAATTACAAGAAACCCTCAATTTTACAGGTAGAAACACTGAAAGCAGCAAGTCGTGCATTATCTTCTGCTGATCTTTCTACAGGGCATTACTCAGTATTATTAGATAAGGCACAAGCAGGTGATTTTATTTATTTGGATCCTCCGTATCACCCACTATCAAAAACCGCAATGTTTACTAATTACGTAGCGCAAGCATTTGGTGAAAAAGAACAAATGGAATTAGCTGAGGTTGTGACTGCTCTTTCTAAGAGAGGGTGTTTAGTAATGGAGAGTAATTCCAACACTGATTTCATCAAGGATCTTTATAAGGGTTTTAAGATCCAAGAAGTCTTGGCTCGGCGCTCCATTAATCGCGAAAAATCTAAAAGGGGTGCAATAACTGAACTTGTTGTAACGAATTTTTGAAGTTGATAATCTTTTGATATGAGCATCTTCGCAAGAGAAAATATGTTTCGTGTATTTGCCGGGATTGTTGCTATATTCATTAGCCTTACATTGTTTTTAATGTGGTGGCTTACTGATGGTGGACCTTGGCTTTTAGATGCATACATTCGATAGGGATGGCCTTAGATAGAAGATGAGCTTTTTACAACGAATACTGGAAATAGTGCTTCCCCATCAGATATTCGTTGCTATTAAAGAAGAGTCTCAAATGTGGGTTATGGAATGTAGATCTTGTGGCCTTGAGGAATCTGTATGGCATAGTGGTGGAATTAGGTACAAGGCAAAGGGGAATCCTAAGGCAGTTAGGAAATGCAAAAAATGTAGGAAAGTTAGTTTTTTTTCTATCAGAAAGTGGTCTAGATAGAGTAAACAACAGTTTTTTAATTTTTTAAAACTGTTATAATTGGCTCACTAAACTAAATAGATCAAGACACCCTCACTTGCCAATTCTTTGGGTTAAGCCGGTAAGTGAGGGTTGTTTTTATTTCACTCATTCTGACAAATGTATTAAATCTTGATAAATAAGAAGCCAAATGAAGCCGCTCAAATTTTTTGGGTGCAATTCATTTTTTTCATCGGTCTGTGTATTTTTGGTCAAGTAGTAATGAGTTGTTTCGTGAAGCAAAGAAACTAGATCGAAGCTATCTGTAGTCCAGACAGGTAGGTTTTCGAGAAGTCCGCTAGCTCTTGCCTGAACACTTGCGGGAAAATAGCTCGCTTCTAAAATTTTAATGAGAGGGTTTGGTACGGAAATTCTTGCAATTTTTCTTTTTCCATTAGTCCCGTTTTTGAGAGCAACAATAGCGCTGCTAATCCACCAGACGTGCCCTGCTTCTTGAACGAATTCTTCAGTCCGGAATTGATAAGGCCCTGTGACATACAAGGGCCCAAAGGATTGTAGCCATTCTGTAATAAGACCATCAGTCGGGTGATTTTCTAAGTAATCCACAAAAAGGGTTTTGAGTTGATGATGTAAAGGAGGGTCAATTGTATTAGGACAATAGCCAATGCTTCCCATAGGTTCTGAGCGCATGTGCAAAGTTGCACCAATAAGCTCGTTCCCTGAAATCACTGCATTTGTCCACTTGTCCCATTCCCACTGAAGATCCATTTACAGGTCACCACATGTGCAAAGTGTAATCGTAAAAATACTTACGTCACTCTTACTACGACTACCACAATCAATGCGACCATTATGGGTATCCATAACCAAAAAGTCATGTCAGCTTTATTTGGTAGATATTTTTTTAAATTACGGAGTTGTCATATTTGTCAGTTTTTCGGTTTAAGTTGAAGTGTACGTTTCCCGAAATGGGGTCCCTGTCGGGGGCTATTCTTCGGGAGCCTCTTTGCCCTGAGCTTCCGCTATGAGCTCCTCCCTACTTCGCATTTTGACGCGTGGCAGGAACAAGCCTATTGCAAAGCCCACTGCGACAATTCCTACTCCTATGAGGAAGAGGTCGGTTACTGACTGTCCGAGCGCAAGCTGCGCGTTGTTGATCACGGTCTCCGCTGCCCCTGGGCTCTGTTTTTCGATGTGAGCTGTGAGGTTTTGCAGTGAGTCAGGACTTAGCAGGCGTTGTGGATCGTTCAGCAGTTGGCTAAATTGTGGGGCTATTGCGTTTTCAAGGTTCGATTGAAATTTGCTTGCCAACAGCGAGCCAAGGATAGCTACCGAGAATGTGCCTCCGATTTGCCGAAAGAAATTAACCGAGGCCGTTCCCACTCCGAGCTGGGAGTGGGGCAATGCGTTTTGCACTGCCAGCTGGAATGTAGGCATCCAGAATCCCATACCAAGGCCCAGAAGGACCATGTAGCCTCGTGTGGTCCAAGGAGAGGATGCCTGCTCTAGCGTTGAGAGTAGGTAGAATCCAGTGATCAAAACTATGCCTCCCAGTATCGCTAATAATCGAAGATCCCGTCCCCGGCTCAGTAGTTGGCCGGTCACTACCGACCCGAAAACCATCCCAAGCATCATTGGCATTATTACAAGGCCGGTGTTCGTCGCAGGGAAGCCCTGCACTCCGATTAGGAATAGCGGCAGGAATTGCAACGCGCCGAACATACCTGCACCCAGCACCATCGTTGTAAGCACTGAAACGGCGTAAACTCGGTTTCGGAATAGGTGCAACGGGAGAACTGGTTCCTGCGTGCGGCGAGCCTGCATCACAAATACCATTAGCAATACCGCTGCCGTGGCCAGTGACGCGATAACAGGTAGATCTCCCCACTCGTATTGGTTACCGGCCCAGGATAGGCCAAGCAGTAGTGGTACGGTAACGCCCACGAGGAGTGCTGCCCCAATCCAATCTATAGAAGATTTCCCCTGTTTTCGGAACCATGGCATCCCAAAGCCAACTAGTGCCAGTGCTGTTATTGCTACTGGAATATTGATATAAAAAATCCAGCGCCAGGTGAGATGATCTGTAAGGGCTCCCCCTGCTAGTGGTCCGATGATGCTTGCTATTCCGAATGTTGCCCCGAACAGTCCCAGCCAGCGTCCGCGATCTTTCGGTGCGAATAGGTCTCCTACTGATGTGAAGGATGTTGTCATGATGAGACCAGCCCCCACACCCTGCACTGCCCGGAAGGCGATTAAGTAGGTCATATCCGCTGCTGCGCCACACAACCAAGAACCGGTTACAAAGATGATGATTCCGGCAAGAATGAACGGTTTTCGTCCGTACATATCGGAGAGTTTTCCAACTATCGGCACCAATGCCGTCGAGCTCAACATGTAGGCAGTGAAGGGCCATACGTAAAGATCTAGATTGCCTAGGTCTTCTACGATGCGTGGCAGTGAGACAGTCACGATGGTCTGGTCCAGTGCCGCTAGGAACATTGTCGAGAGAATGCCGGCTAGGATCAGTACCTTTCGCCGTATTGGTAAATCCATGCCTGGTGGGAGTTCATCTCCCTCTGGTCCCTGTCCTCCTCCCATTCCCATCATCGCATATGAGTAGTCCTTACCTAGCATCTGAAATACTTTCATTTTTCACTATAAGTGGAACCTATGTAATGACAAAACTAGATATTTCTTGTTTTTATTGCCTAGAAACGCACATACTTTCATATGACTGATTTAACAGATGTACAAAATTATTTTCCAGAACGTGCAATGGTTGTTGTTGCACATCCAGATGATGCGGAATTTATGGTCGCGGGTACTGTTGCAAAATGGGCGAAGCACGGTTGTATTGTTTCGTATGTGGTCATTACTAATGGAAATAAGGGTACAGAAGATCGGACCATAACATCGGATCAGCTTGCAGAAATTAGAGAAGCAGAGCAACGTGCTGCTGGTTCGATTTTAGGTGTCAAGAACTTTGAGTTTCTTGGTTACGAGGATGGTTATTTGGTTCATACGCTTGATTTACGTCGTGATATAACTCGGTTAATAAGAAAATACCAACCGGAGGTAGTGTTTTGCTTTGACCCTACTGCTCGTTTTCTATGGGGAACATATACGAATCACCCTGATCATAGGGCTAGTGGTGATGCTACTGTAGATGCTATTTTCCCTAGCGCACGCGATCACTTAACTTTTCCGGAGCTATTAGCTGAAGGGTTAGATACGCACAAAGTGAAACAATTGTGGATGGGTTCAACTGAAAACCCGAATGTATGGGTAGACATTTCGGAGACCCTTGAAGCTAAGAAAGATGCTTTGCTTGAACATCCCAGTCAAATTGGACCTGAAGTTGTGGATTTCATTGGAGTTATGTCAGCAATGCAGGCGAGTGAACAATCGTTTGAACATGCTGAATCGTTCCGTCGAATTATTTTTGATCAACCACGTACTGCTACGCCCGGTGGCTAACATCTAATTTATTGAGAGCTAGGGCTGCGGCACCAAGTAAGCCGCAATTTTCACCTAGTTGGGTTTCTATAATTGGGGTTTGTTGTGCCGGGCCATATTTTTGGATTTGTATTATTTTTCGTAAGGGTCCAATTAGCAAATTGCCCATATTTAACAGGCCTCCGCTTAAAGTTACGATGTCTGGGTTTAAGGTATTGATAAGGGAAACGAGTCCTAGTCCGATTAATTGGCCCCCTTTTTGAATTGTTTCAATTGCTACTTTTTCATCTTTGATAGCTGCGGCATATAACATTTTGGCAGTAGGTTTCTGGCTTTTGGCAATAGATTCTAATATAGGAGCTTGTCCGTCGGAGATGAGTACTTGGGCCTGATCCGCGAACGCAGAGCCACTGGCAAGTGTTTCTAGGCACCCCCTGGATCCACATTTACATTGCTTTCCTGATGGATTAAAAACAAGATGTCCTATTTCCCCAGCTAAGCCATCTTTTCCCTTGTACAGCTCCCCATCAATTATTATCCCACCACCTATACCTGTTCCAAGAGTGGCATGCAGTGTATTGCGATATCCTTGAGAGGCTCCAAATGTGTACTCCCCTAGAGCTGCCGCGGATGCATCATTTTCAAT
>CAYFHW010000050.1:0-10202 GCA_964343095.1 uncultured Anaerolineaceae bacterium
TTTCGGTCCACTAGTACCTTATCGATATCCTTGATTTTGAGCTATCTTTTGTCTCCTGAATTCACATTCATTTCGTTCCAAACGGTTGTAACTGAGCCTCGGATAGTTTCGTAGTCGAAGCCTTTTCTTTTGAGGTTCGCATACATTTTTTTTTGAAAAGCGTTTTTCTCTAGGTTTTTAAGACTTCTCGCCTTTTTCCTAGCTAGTTGTAAGGCATTTTCAGTATCGTCAATTTCACTTAGTACTTCTTCTAGAATGGAATCTGTAATTCCATGTTGACTTAATTCAAGCTTTAGGAGCTGACGGCTACGAGGTGCTCTTCCGCTTCCTCGGTCGGCAACCCATACTTTTGCAAATTTCAGATCGTCTAAAAGTCCAACATTGCGAAGTCGATCGATTTCTTTATCAACAATCTCGATGTATAGCCCTTTTTTTTGCAGGCGTTCTTTTAATTCTTTTACACTGCGTGCTCGAAAGCTTAACAATCGAATTGCTGATTCATGAGCTTCAATTTCCTGCTCTTTCGCAGTTATTTTTTTTAATAATGAATCACTTAGGAATGTTCCTTTTTTAATTGCTGATCCAAGAACAACTTCTTTGTGGTACTTCAAATATTCGCCGTTGCCTAGCTGAATTAGATAACGATTACCTTTTGGTTTAATTGAGACGACGACTTCTGAATCTATGTCAGATCTTTGTTCCATCATGTTGGAAAATTAATTTTGTGGATTACCAATTTTTTCAACATGATTTTCCTCGTTATTTGCCCACTCTTCAGGCGTCGTGTCGGTATTGTTAATTAGACCGGTGGATACCCGCACTGCATGTTCAATTTCTTGAAATATATCTTTATTCTCTCCCAAAAACTGTTTTGCAGCTTCCCTTCCTTGTCCCAACCGTTGTTCACCAAAGCTGTAGAAAGCCCCAGACTTACGTACAATTTCTTTTTCTGCGGCTAGATCTAATAGATCTCCTGTTCGGCTTATCCCACGTGGAGTTTCAAACATAATATCGAATTCTGCGATGCGGAAAGGTGCTGCCATTTTGTTCTTTACTACTTTTGCACGCACTCTTCTGCCCACAATTTCTGTGCCTTGTTTAATACTTTCCTTTCCCCGAAGGTCAATTCTGACAGATGAATAGAATTTAAGTGCTCTCCCTCCAGGTGTTGTTTCTGGGCTGCCGAACATAACTCCAACTTTTTCGCGTAATTGATTTATAAAAATAAGTGAAGTTTGAGTACGTGATATCGTGGCTGTTAGTTTGCGTAAGGCTTGGGACATGAGCCGCGCTTGTAGTCCAACATGCGCATCACCCATTTCGCCTTCGATTTCTGCCCTTGGGACTAAGGCTGCAACTGAATCAATAACTATTGCATCAACTGCATTTGAACGCACCAAAGCCTCGCAGATCTCCAACGCCTGTTCCCCCGTATCTGGTTGGCTTATGAATAGTGCTTCTATATCAAGCCCTAATTCTGAGGCATATCCTGGATCAAGGGCGTGTTCCACATCAATGTATGCTACGGTCCCTCCATTAGCTTGCGCGGAGGCCAGAATGTGCTGAGCAAGTGTACTTTTTCCGGCAGATTCCGGACCATAGATCTCCGTGACTCGCCCTCTCGGAACACCTCCAATTCCTAAAGCTATATCAAGAGAAAGAGAGCCTGTTGAAATTGAATCTACTGCAGTTCTTGTTGACATATCTCCCATCTTCATAACCGCGCCTTCACCGTATTGTTTCTCAATTTGACTTAATGCTAGGTTTAAAGCCTGTTCTCGATCGCTATCTTTTTTACTCACGTTAATCCCTCAATTGTTATTACTCAGGGATAGTACACCATTTTTATTATTAAGAACAACTGTTCTATTATTTTTGTGTTAAGTAACTTCTAACAACTAAGCGGGTTAAAGTAACCTCTATGGTTGCTCCTGACCTCGAGACAATTGTTTCACTCGCTAAGCGTCGAGGCTTTATATTTCCTTCAGCAGAAATTTATGGTGGCTTTGCAAATACTTATGATTATGGCCCTTTGGGTGTTGAATTAAAGCGAAATATTCGGGAGGCATGGTGGAGGAGCATTGTCCGTTTACGAGATGATGTTGTAGGCCTAGACGCAGCCTTACTTACAAATCCTAGCGTTTGGGTTGCTAGTGGACATGCCGAGAATTTTACAGACCCATTAGTGGATTGTAAGGATTGTCAGCGTCGCTTTCGACCTGATCATATTGAAGAGGGCGTTTATGGAGATGTTACGCGTGATGATGACGGTAATTTGATTTGTCCTAACTGTTCAGGTGCTCTTACTTCGGCACGACTTTTTAATATGATGTTCCAAACCCAAGTTGGAACAGTTGCAGATGGTGCTTCTACCGCGTATCTACCCCCTGAAACTGCGCAAGGTATGTTCATTAATTTTGAAAATGTCCGAGATTCGATGAGAAAAAAGCTACCATTTGGGATTGCACAGACTCGAGTTTCTTTCCGTAATGAAATTACTCCTGGTCGTTTTATTTTTAGAACTTTGGAATTTGAACAGATGGAGATGGAATTTTTTTGTCATCCTGAAACTGCTCCTGAGTGGCATAAGTATTGGATTGATGAGCGTTTCCGCTGGTATGTCGATATCGTTGGGATTAATAAAGAACGTCTAAGGCTTCGCGACCATGACCCAGATGAACTTTCTCATTATTCTGCAGGGACTACTGACATTGAATATAATTTCCCTTGGGGTTGGGGTGAACTTGAAGGTGTGGCTAATCGTACCGATTATGATCTGAAGGCCCATAGTCAGCATAGTGGCCAATCATTGACCTATTTTGATGATGCAACGAGTCAACATATTACCCCTTATGTAATTGAACCAGCAGCCGGGCTGAGTCGTACCCTTGCTGTTGCACTGTTAGATTCGTATACGACTGAGTTAGATGAAAAAGGCGATGAGCGCGTGGTACTCAAACTGCCTTCGCTTATATCACCAATTAAAGTTGCAGTACTTCCACTGTCAAAAAAAGATGTGTTGACGCCAACTGCTCAGAAAGTTTACAAAATGATACGTGAGCGATGGATGTGCCAATATGATGAGACACAGTCTATTGGACGAAGATATCGACGACAGGATGAGATAGGAACACCTCTATGTGTAACTATTGATTTTGATTCATTAGATGATAATGCTGTGACTGTGAGAGAACGTGATACGCAACAGCAAATTCGTGTGCCAATTGACGGTCTTATGGAAGCTTTAGCTGAGCGCCTTCCTGGGGTGTAATTTTACATTTGCGTTCGGGCATATTGTTGACACTTTATTGCACGGTCCAGTGTATCTATAGATTCTCGTAACATACGTTGCAATACTGTCTGGTCAGCTGTTGTCCTATTCAGTAACTCCTGTGAGCGCTCAAGGATATCTTGGTCAACAACGTAGGCTGGATAAAGGCCACTGTAAAAAACTGTTGCGAATTCCCGATCACGTTCTTGGAAAACTATAGATACTTGTTCAAAGAAACGCCCGACATATGATTCCAATAGCTCTCGTTGATGTGTCCAGTTGAATCCACTCATTGCAGCTTGGTTTAGGTAGCGTGACCCATAACCTTCTCCTATGAAACGTTCCCACGCTATTTCTTTTACCGTGCTATCCGGTACTGCAGTTTCACATCGTAGTTGTGCTCGTTTTCCTCGATCTGTTGGATCCTGCTCTAGTTCTTTCTCAACACGTAAATTGGCTTCCTCCAAATTGAAAGCTACATATTTTGTTGCAATTGCCCAGCGCATATCCTGATCTAGCAGGAAGTTTGGAATTGTATCTTTACCGTCTGCAAGTTTTCCAAGCCACTCAATATCTTCTTGGTTAATTGCAAAACCTATTGTTGCTCGCCCCCAGATAATTTTTTCATCAGTACTTGTTACTTTCTGGAGACTATCCTTTGCAGATTCAAACATGAGATGTGCTTCTCGTTCTCTCCATTCACCGGGTACATAACGCCCTAGTGCAGCTGAGGCATGACCCAAGACTGCATCAATTAACTCCAAATTTGATTCCATTGAAATTTTGGTACGTACGAGGCCTAGGAAATCTACTGAACTTAATTGCTGATCTCTTACCATATTCCAGAGTGATGACCACAGTTGTTGACGTAGTAACGAATCAGTAATTGTTTCGAGGTTTGCTTTCACGAAATTAATCGAATCTTGGTCGAGGGATATTTTTGCGTATCCGTGGTCATTGTAGTTTGGGAAAACCAAAGATGGCTTTGGGTGATTTATCTCGATCGGAATCTTTGTTTGCTGTTCAGTAAGCACTGCTTGTATGGAACTTATTACATTATTGTTTGGATTAATTAGTGCAACTTCAAGGGTGTGTGGGCGGATCGTGGGGTAGTTTTCTGGCGCAGTTTGAATCAATTCAATTTCTGTCAAATTTCTTTCGCTAGCATCCCACTGTGCTGAAATCGTGTTTAGTGAAGAAGTTTCTAACCATAATTTGGACCATTCTCTGAGCTTTTGACCGCTTCCTTGCTCGAGTGATTCTAAGAAATTATTGAGGGTGGCATTTTTGTATGCATATGTGCGGAAGTATTGGCGCATACCCTCTTTAAAGCCATCTAGACCTATAGTTGCCACCAATTGTTTGAGAACTGAAGCACCTTTTCCATACGTAATTCCATCAAAATTTAAAAATGTTTCATCTGTATCGCGCACTTTTCCTGCAATGGGGTGTGTTGTTATAAGTTGGTCTTGTGTCATGGCCCAATTTTTTATGCTAGCGTTGAAAT
Organism: uncultured Anaerolineaceae bacterium; assembly: GCA_964343095.1. GTDB lineage: Bacteria > Chloroflexota > Dehalococcoidia > Tepidiformales > Tepidiformaceae > JAKUNN01. The sequence continues at coordinate 4,779 of CAYFHW010000050.1, forward strand.
CTTGCCAGCCAGATTGGAAACGAGTGGCTTGTTCCATCGACAGGTAAGACATAAAAGTTGCAAAACTTTCGTTAAGCCAAAGATCGTTCCACCACTGCATAGTTACTAGGTTTCCAAACCACATATGGGCCATTTCATGCAAAATTACTTCTGCTCGCCTCCGCCTTTGGTTTTCGGTTGGAGGATCTCTGTAAACCATTGATTCGTTGAATGTGACAGCTCCAACGTTTTCCATTGCACCATGGTTAAATTCAGGAACAAAGATTTGGTCGTATTTACCGAATGCGTAAGGGTAATCAAAGAATTCTTCAAAAAAATCTAAGCCTTTTTTTGTAATGGTGAACAATTCTTCTGTATCAAGATATTGCGCCATTGATTTTCTGCAAAACAAGCCAATTGGTGTCCCATTATGGTCATCACGAAATGCATGGTACGGTCCTGCGATCAATGCAAATAGATAGGTACTAAATGGTTTTGTTTCCGCATAAATTCTAGTAATTCGGTTATCGCTAGCTGGTCGCGTAGATTCTTCCAAACTGTTCGCAATTAGTTCCCATTCTTCAGGGGCAGTAACTGTCAGTTGATAAGTTGCTTTTAAGTCAGGCTGGTCGAAGCATGGAAAAAGGCGATGGGCATCAAAGGGTTCAAAGTTAGTATAAAGATATTCCTCACCGTCTTCAGGATCTAAAAATTGATGAAATCCATCTCCACCATGGTCGTATTCATTTGTGTAATTAATTTCAAGCTTGTTATTTTCTTCTAAATCAGCATTTGGGAGAACTAAATTTCGTCCTTTGAACTCAGGATTAATTTTCTTTCCGTTTAAAGTCATTTGGTTGATTGTCTGACAGCGGAAGTTAAGATCTAACTGTTCTCCACCTGTATCTGAAAAAGTGATAGTAACTTCTCCTAGGTATGTTGGTGAGCCCTTCATTAAATCTAGATGGATCTCGTAAGCACAATTTGAAATGCGGCGTGCTCTTTTTTCAGCATTGTCTTGTGTTAGTACATCGTGCTCCGATGTTTTTTGGTTAGTAGTCACTGCAAAATCTTCCTTGTCTAAAGCTCACTGATAATGTAAGTGTATTGAGAGTCTATGTCAGGTAAGTTTGATATTACGAGTTTTTCAGCTTTGAACCCACTTTTTGCGATTTGATTGTAGCGGTTCAAAAAAAGATGTATTAATCTGCAAGTGTGCGTTTCTTCGATCGTGGGTTTTGTTCTTTTAGGTTTAGGTGGTTTTTTTCTAATTTGGGAGATGTTCTCATTCGTGTCCATGAATTTCCTTGGTCAAAATCGATAGAGATGGATGGAAAAAAATTGTTTTCCTCGCTCTCAAACTCAGTGCACGCTACAATGCCGTCCACATGAGTACTGTTATTTCCGCTGTCGAGCAACTTGCTAGTGCGATAAATTTTGATCGCTTTAACGATATCCAGAGCCTGCATGCGCCAGGCGTTAAATTTCATTCATTTCGTGGTCCCAACCTGAGTGACAATATCTCTGTGAGAGATTGGCAGGCTGAGTTACTAGAAAGGTATGCAGATTGTACGTACACAGAAGAAGAAGTTATAAGCTCCGGGGATACTGCAGCTATGCGTACGACAATTTTGGGTAAAGGTTACGATTGGAGGCAATTCTCACAGCGTGCTTTAGATATAATTCGAGTTGATGAGGATGGTAGGATAAATCTCCGACATTTGTATGCAATGTTACGAGATATTGAAATCGACAAGCCTATACAGGCAGCATTTTCACAGGCTAATGAATTTCCGGGGGGCTCCGAGTCAACGGTTGCTGATTTGGCGGGAAAATTCTGTGAGTTAGAACTTTCTAATAATTCTGAAGTTGCTGATGCGATTTTTGATGAAAACAGTGTTTTTATTGATTCAGTTTATGGAACAGCTGTTGGCTCTGACGCAATTGTTAGCCTGTTGAAAGCTACTCCGGTACCTGCTTTTGGAATGTCGAGAATGCAAAATTGTATCGCAGGGGCTAAAGACGCTGTTGTTGAGTTTGCAGTTGACCCACGAAGACCTCGACACGCAGATTGGATTCGTGTTGTAGAGGAAAAGATTGTCGTTATAGAACGGTATTGGATGCTTCGTGAGATTGGAGTAAATCCTTTTGTTGAATACAGTCGTGACAGGCACCATCGCCAAGTGATTATGCCTAAGTAATTTTTTTATTACAGGAGAAAAGTATGGCTACTATGTATTATGATGCTGACGCTGATTTAGACCTTTTAAAAGATCGAAAAATTGCAGTTGTTGGCTATGGTTCTCAAGGGCATGCACACGCATTAAACCTTAAAGATAGTGGGCTTGATGTGATTGTTGGATTGTATCCGGGCTCCCCATCTTGGAAGCCAGCAGAAGAATCGGGATTACGTGTAAGTACAGTTGAAGATGCCGCACAACAAGCCGATATAATTATGGTTCTTATTCCTGATCAGTTGCAAAAGGATGTGTACGATCGCGCAATAGAGCCATTCTTATCTGAAGGAAAAATGCTAATGTTTGCTCATGGATTTAATATCCATTTCCAGCAAATACAGCCTCCAGAATTTGTAGACGTAACTATGGTTGCCCCTAAAGGACCTGGTCATTTAGTGCGCCGTGTTTTTACGGAAGGAGGAGGTGTTCCCTGTCTTGTAGCTGTTCATCAAGATGCTTCAGAAATTGCTCAGCAGGTTGCGCTTGCGTATGCAAAGGGTATTGGTGGCACACGCGGTGGAGTATTAGAAACAACGTTTAGGGAAGAGACTGAGACCGATCTTTTTGGGGAGCAAGTTATTCTTTGTGGTGGTATATCAGCATTAATTAAGGCTTCTTTCGAAACTCTTGTTGAAGCAGGTTATCAACCAGAGAGTGCATTTTTTGAGACGATGCATGAGTTAAAATTAATTGTTGACTTGATATATGAAGGTGGTCTCTCGAGGATGAGGTATTCCGTGAGCGATACGGCAGAATATGGAGATTACTCAAGAGGACCACGAATAATTACTGATGAAACAAAAGTGGAAATGCGGCGTATCTTAGATGAAATTCAGACCGGGAAGTTTGCTAAAGAATTTATTTTGGAAAACATGTCTGGCCGTTCATCATTTTTATCTATGAGAAGGCGTGATAATGAACATCCTGTTGAATTAGTTGGTGCTGAGATGAGAGCTATGATGTCATGGCTTAATTCGGCGGATTAAAAACGAACATAACAAAAGGGATCTGCATGTACAGATCCCTTTTTATGTTCGAACTTTTACCTTTTAAACTCGATGACACCAGACCCAGTGTTCTTCACTGCCTGTGCCTACGTTACGCCATTCAGGTGTTTCTGTTTTGCATTCGTCAACAACGATTGGACAACGAGTATGAAAAACACAACCAGACGGAGGAGCCAAGGGGCTCGGCACATCGCCAGTCAAGATTATTCGTTCTCGTTCTCGTTCCAATGCTGGGTCCGGAATCGGAACTGCTGATAAAAGAGCTTTAGTATACGGATGGAGTGGATTCTCAAAGATCGAATCTCTATCCGTTAATTCCATGATGTGTCCTAGGTACATAACAGCTACCCGATCACTTATGTGCCGAACAACTGACAGATCGTGGGCAATAAATAGATAGGTTAGGCCGAATTCTTCCTGAAGATCTTGCAAAAGGTTAATAATCTGTGCTTGGATTGATACGTCTAGTGCAGAAACAGGCTCATCGCAAACTATAAATTCTGGTTCTACTGCCAAAGCTCGAGCAATACCTATTCGCTGCCTCTGTCCTCCTGAAAATTCATGGGGATAGCGTGAAGAGAAATAGGGATTCAAACCAACCGTTTGCAGCAGCTCCTCTATGCGCTCTTTTCTTTCTCCTTTGGCCAAGCCATGTATTGTGAGCGGTTCACTAACAATGCTGCCCACCGACATACGTGGATTTAGGCTTGCATAGGGATCCTGAAAGATCATTTGCATGCGCCTACGGAATTGTCTGAGGCTGCGTCCTTTTACTTGTGTTAGGTCTGTGCCTTCAAACTCTACGTTTCCGCCGGTAGGTCGATTGAGTTGGAGAATTGCTTTTCCTGTTGTGCTTTTACCACAACCAGATTCACCAACAAGTCCTAATGTCTCACCTTTCTTAACCGCGAAACTAACACCGTCAACAGCTTTTACATCAGCTACTTTACGCTGTACCAGAAGCCCTGCTGTTACAGGGAAGTAGACTTCCATATCCCTGACGATGACTAAAGCATCCTGGCTATCGGCTTCGATTGTTTCTACTGTACTTGTTTGTTCAGACATAGCTCTTTTCTCCTACTGTACTAGTCTTTAGACTGCACTGCTCTCTCTTTTTCTGACATTCTGCCATTCCCAGCAAGCTACGGTGTGTCCTTCACCTGCAGAGCTTACTTCAGGATACTCTTCTAGGCACCTATCTACTTTAAAATCGCAACGTGGACCAAAGCTACAACCTTGAGGAAGGTTTGCTAGATCTGGAGGGTTACCCTCAATTGGGATTAACTTTTCATCTCGACCTTGGTCGAGTCGCGGTACCGAGTTAAGTAATCCAACTGTGTACGGATGATGTGGTGTCTCGTAAAGATTTGCAGCTGAAGCACGTTCAATAACTTTTCCTGCGTACATTACATTTACGTTATCAGCATATCTTGCAACTACGCCTAAGTTATGTGTAATAACGATTACTGCAGTTCCAAATTCTTTACTTAGGTTAGCCATAACTTCTAGGATTTGAGCTTGAATGGTTACATCGAGAGCAGTCGTTGGCTCATCTGCAAGCAAAATTTTAGGGTTACAGCTCATGGCCATTGCAATCATTACTCGTTGACGCATACCTCCAGAGAACTGGTGTGGGTAGTCATCGAGACGTTCTCCTGCTGAGGGGATACCAACTAATTCTAGAAGATCTACTGCACGCGAACGGGCACCGGAGCCACTAAGATCTTGATGGAGCTCTATGGATTCTGTTATTTGTCGTCCAATTGTGAGCACTGGATTTAAGGAAGTCATTGGCTCTTGGAAAACCATCGCGATATCATTGCCGCGAATCTTACGCATCTCCTCCTCATCAATTTTGAGAAGGTCGCGACCTTGAAACATGATTTCTCCCTCAACAATTCTTCCGGGAGGATTTGGGATGAGGCGGAGGATGGAGAGTGCGGAAACACTTTTACCACAACCAGATTCTCCTACTAGCCCAAGTGTTTCACCCTCTTCGACTGAATATGTTGCGCCGTCCACGGCTTTAACTACGCCTTCTTGTGTATAGAAGTAAGTTTTAAGCCCATTTATTTCTAGAAGCGACATATGTGCCCCTTTCGCTCGTTATATTTAATCGGATTAGTACCTCAGGCTTGGGGAAGAGGAGATTCGAACTCCTACGCCTTTCGGCACATGATCCTAAATCATGCTCGTCTACC
>CAYFHW010000051.1:0-10126 GCA_964343095.1 uncultured Anaerolineaceae bacterium
CTTATATACGAAACTTTTTCTCAGAAAAGGATTTTATTGAGGTGGAAACACCAACTCTTATACTATCTACCCCTGAAGGGGCACGTGATTTTTTGGTTCCTTCACGTTTGCAGCCTGGTGAATTTTTTGCTTTACCCCAATCTCCGCAAATTCTTAAGGAGCTTCTGATGGTCGCAGGGGCAGAACGCTATTTTCAAATTGCACGATGTTACCGAGATGAAGATTTTCGAGCTAATCGAGTTGCAGAACATACCCAATTGGATATGGAGATGGCTTTTGTTGATGAGTCAGATGTTATGGCATTGGTCGAAGAACTTTATATAGAGATTGCGACGCGTTTTGGTGGAGGCAAGAAAATTTCTCAGGTTCCTTTTCCTCGGTTAGATTATGCCGATTGTATTGAGCAATATGGCACTGACCGTCCCGATCTCAGGTTTGGTTTAGAATTTTCGGATGTAGGGATGATATTTAAGGGAAGTGAATTCAAAGTATTTAGTTCTGCCTTAGAGAATAATGGACAAATAAAAGCAATTTGCGTTGAGGGACAGTCGGGCATGGCTAGACGCGCAATTGATTCGTTAGTTGAAGTTGCACGTTCAGCAGGAGCAGGAGGTTTGGTTAATATCGGTTTTTCAGAAACCGGTGAGGTTCGTTCACCAGTTGCCCGCTTCCTTAGTGATAAAGAGCTTACTTTGCTTAAAGAAAAAACCGGAGCAAAAGATGGGGATATGTTGTTTTTGGCTGCAGGCTCCCATGAGGTTGTCTCAGAAACACTTGCGCTTGTTCGAGAGGAATTAGCGGTACGTTTGGATTTACGAGATCCTGAAATTTTTGCCTTTGCGTGGGTAACTGGTTTTCCGCTGCTTGAATGGAAGGTTGAGGAAAATCGGTGGGACGCGACGCATAATCCCTTTAGTGGGTTTTTTGAAGACGAGGAAAATTCATTGGAAAAAGATCCTTCTAGTGTACGTGCTCGACAATATGATCTCGTTCTGAATGGTGAGGAAATTGGTGGTGGTTCCATTCGGATCAATAAGCGTAGTGATTTGCTGCGAGTCTTAAAGCTTATGGGTCACACTGAAAGTGAAATCAATAAACGTTTTGGGGTTTTGCTCCAGGCGCTTGATTACGGTGCACCTCCGATGGGGGGAGTTGGTGCAGGTATAGATCGACTTATTATGCAGTTGATTGGAACGTCTAATATTCGAGATGTTATAGCGTTTCCCAAAGCTTCTTCTGGTTCTGATCCGCTTATGGATGCGCCTTCCCCTGTAGCAGCTGAACAATTAAAGGAATTAGGTTTGCAATTAGATCCGGAATTGGGAAATAACTAGAAGGTATATTGATTGATGCCGTCGAAAATATTTTTTGCTAAATTGATCAGACTATGAAATTGTTGTTTCGTTCATCATTGTTCACCTTCTTTTCTTTTCTTTCAGCGGTAGTGTTACTAGGAGCGTGTGGTGGTGGCTCTGCTCCTTCCAAAGTTACCCCGGAAGCAACGCAATCTGCGACACAGAGTAGTGCAGACGAAAGTGACCTGCCGGGTTCTTCAAGTTCCAGTGCTATTTGTAGAGACAATGTATTGCTGACTTACGGTGGTGAACCAGCTACCGTTCTCGACCCTATTCTTGTGAGTGATATTGGCACTGCTGAATACATTATTGAGATTTTTAGTGGTTTAGTCACATTGGGTTTAGACCTTACGGTTGAGCCTGATTTGGCAGCGAGCTGGAAGGTCTCTGACGATGGACTGACCTACACCTTTACGCTTCGGGAGAATGCAGTATTTCATAATGGTCGTCGTGTAACGGCAGAGGACTTTAAATACAGTATCGAACGTGCTGCTGATCCAGCTAACGCTTCTCCTACTGTTCTTTTGTATCTTAGCGAAATCGTTGGTGTAAAAGAAAAGTTTCGTGGGTTAGCAGATAGTGTTCGTGGGGTAGTTGTAATTGATGACTTAACGATTCAGATTAGTTTGACCGAACCCATAACACATTTTTTGCAGGTATTGACGTATCCGGTGGCATTTGTAGTGGATAAAGAACAGTTAACACGTGATCCTGTTAATTGGACTCGTAATCCGAATGGCACAGGTCCGTTTAGATTACGTACTTTTAATCCCTTAGAAGAAATTGTGCTTGCCCGAAATGATCGCTATCACCTTGATCCCCCTAAGTTGGAAGCGGTGGTCTTTAACTTAAGTGGTGGCTCACTTTCTACCAGATATGAAAATGATGAGATCCATGTAGCTCTTGTTCCGACTTTAGAACTAGATTCGTACAGAGAAGGAAAAAGTAGGTATGCAAACGAATATCGAGTAGCAAAAGAGATGTCGCTTTCATACATAGCTTTTAATGTGAATACACCCCCATTCGATGATCCTTTGGTGAGACAGGCTTTAGCGCTTGCTGTTGATCGTAATGCTATCAATGAGGTGCTCTACTACAATCGTTTCCGAGTTGCAGACGGTATTCTTCCTCCTGAGATGCCTGGTTATAACGAAGAAATTTCTTCTTATCCATATGACCCACAGCGTGCAGCGGACTTAATTGCAAAATCAAAATATGCTGGAAATATGCCGAGGATTACATTGAATTTTCCTGGTTCAGCTGCAAGTGCTGGTGGTTTTCTTGAAGTTTTCCAGCAGCAGTGGTCGGAAAATTTGGGCCTTGATGTTGAGTTGGAAGCAGTTGAATGGTCAACATTCCTTCGTGAACTTCGTCGCAAGACTTTCCAGGTTGCGTCACTTGGATGGATTGCTGATTATCCTGATCCTGAAAATTTCCTTCACAAATTATTTTCGAGTGGAAGTACTCAAAATGAACTCGGGTATTCAAACAAGGATGTAGATGAATTGTTAGGGGAGGCCCGTGTTGAACGAGATAACACGCGCCGCAATAATTTATTTTGGCAGGCAGAACAAATTATATTAGATGATGCCGCAGTCATTCCCATTTTTTGGTCAGTACAACATTTGCTTGTTAAGCCATGTGTTCAGAATTGGCCAGATCTATCCATAGGTGTACCTAAGTATCGATATATAACTATTGAAGCTCAGTAGAGATTGAAAGATAAGAGGGAAAAATGAGCCATGGGCTCGGCGCTTATTTGATAAGGCGAACCTTTTCAGCTCTGCTTGTTCTTTTTGCCATTTCGATTTTAGTTTTCTTAATTTTACGCTTAACTCCGACAGATCCTGTCGAAGTTTTGCTTGGACAGAAGTACGATGCAGAAACCGCAGATGTGCTACGCGAAAAGTATGGTTATGCTGATTCCTTGCCGATTCAGTATGTGAAGTACATTGGAAATTTAGTACAGGGTGATTTTGGAATTTCGACTAGGCGTCTAGATTTTACTGCTAATGAAATTGTCCTCCCTCGGTTATGGGTTTCTGCAAGGATTGGATTTTTTGCGTTATTGATTGCTTTTGGTTTAGGGATACCATTTGGTATTTATGCTGCATTAAATCGAGGTAGAAATCGAGACCCTGCATTAATTGGGTCCTGGCTTGCAATTGATGCAATTCCAGTTTTCGTTTCTGCTCCAATTATCCAATGGCTATTTGCACTGCAATTAGGCTGGGTGGATTTGTCTTTTGAGGGTGTGTTTCATAAAAATATGATTTTGCCCGTGTTGTTAATTGCACTTCCTGGTGTTGCTGGAATTGCACGGTTTATGAGAGCCTCAATTATTCAAGTCATGAGTGAAGATTATGTACGAACTGCGAGGGCTAAAGGGCTCCGTAACCAGACGATTGTGCTGCAGCATATTACACGTAATGCATTACTGCCTCTTTTAACCGTTATTGGTCTTTCTTTACCTGGGATTTTTGCAGGATCACTTTTCGTCGAGCTTTTTTGGGGAATCCCAGGTATTGCAAGAGAAAGTTTAGATGCGATTTTGGCGAATGATTACGATATTATTTTGGGTTTAGTACTTTTTGGTTCCTTTCTTTTTGTAATGGTGAATATTTTGATAGATGTTGCGTATGGGTTTGTTGATCCACGTGTACGAATTGGTGTGGTTAGGAGCGCGGTTTGATTTCGGGATTGAAAAGGAACCCAGAACTTGAGGATCGTGAGGAGGGACAATTCTTACGGTATGTTCATCGGTTTTTTGGGAAAAAGATTGCTGTAATTGCTGTGACGTATATCTTAATTTTTTACGGTGCGGGGATTTTTGCAGATTTGTTGCCTCTGCCTAACCCAAATCAACAAACGTTAAGTCTAGAGGCTCGTAGTCAGCCACCGTCGGGACAACATTTATTGGGTACAGATCGACTAGGTCGTGATCTGTTAGCTCGTGTTATTTACTCTGCTCGCACAACAATTATTTTTACCACCGCAGTTATTATCACAGGCTCCTTGTTTATTGGACTTACACTAGGCTTGATTGCGGGCTATAAAGGTGGATGGTTGGATAGCATTATCATGCGTGTTGGTGAAACGCTTTCTGGAATCCCGACATTATTTCTTTTGATTGCTATTAGTGCGGCTTTTAGAACGTACATCAATGATTTGGGTTTTTGGTTTGAAGAGAATACATTTTTTGGTGACAGTGGTCCTTTATTTGTTGATTTTCTGATCATTGTTGGCGCAGTTGTTCCTTTTGCTTGGATTGGAGCTTCTCGAATAGTAAGAAGCCAAGTTCTTGCTATTCGAGAACAAGAGTACATTCTTGCCGCAGAAGCAATCGCTGCGCCCACGTGGAGAATTATTTGGAAGCATATTTTCCCAGGTGTGGTTCCTTTATTTCTAGTTGGCTTGTCTGCAAGTATGGCTGGTATTGCTGGTACAGAGGTTGCGTTATCGTGGCTTGGTTTAGGTGTTGATCCTCCTACGGCTTCTTTTGGAACACTTTTAAATGAAGCAGGGGGAATTAGAACATTTAGTGAATTTCCACACTTATTGCTTGCCCCTGCAATACCTGTAATTCTTTTTTTCTTTGCTTGGAATTTATTAGGTGATTCGCTTGTTGATTTAGCAGAACCACGTACTATCCGCGCTTAAAGAGTTGAGTTAATAACTTTAAAGATCGAGTAAAAGACAAGTGTTCGGTATAATCCTGTAGTCCAGGGGGCAAACAGTGAAAGTTAATCTAGAGAAACTTCCTCCGAGTCTCGCTACTTTAGAAATTGAGATCGATGAAGAGCGATTGGAGCCTGCGCTTAATGATGCCTACCGTCGTGTTGTGAAAAGGTTAAAGGTCCCCGGATTTCGTCCGGGAAAAGCTCCACGTAGCGTTGTTGAGAACAGGATAGGACGAGAAGGTTTAATTCAAGAGGCACTGGATAGACTTGTTCCTGAAATTTATAACGAGACTATTGAAAGTGAAAATTTAGAGCCTATCGCAGAACCTGCAATCGAAGTGCTTGAGTTAGATCCTGTTCGGTTCAAAGCGATACTACCGTTAAAACCAACAGTTCAGCTTGGTGAGTATACAGATGTGTATGTAGAACCTGAGACTGTAGAAGTTACTGATGAAATGTTTGAAGAACAAATGGATGCATTGCGAAGGCGTTTTGCTACTTTGATTCCAGTTGAGCGTCCTGTGCAGTGGGGTGACATTCTAACTGCGGATGTCTTTGCAACAGTGGAGGATCAAACTTTTGCAGAAGATAAAGATGTGGTTTTTCCGCTAGTGGAAGGACGTCAGCTTTTTTTGCCAGAACTTGCGGAGGCCTTTGTTGATATGGAAGTAGGGGATGAGAAGAAGGTGGATATTGCTGTGCCTGAAGATTTTGTCCAAGAGGGGTATCGAGGGAAAATTGCGAATTTTACGATCAATATTAAGGAAATTAAGGAGGAGGAATTGCCAGATGAGGATGATGACTTGGCGAAGCAATTAAGTTTGGAGGATGTGGCTACTATTGATGACTTAAAGGAACGTGTGCGCTCTGATATTTTGGAGAATCTACAACGTGCTGCCGATGATAGCTATCGAATGAAGGCGATTGATGAAATGATTGAGCTTGCTGAAATAGAATATCCGTTGGTTTTGGTTGAGCGAGAAATAGATGTTGTAATTCGTGAAACACATGGGAATGATATTCGTAATTACCAAGCTCATCTTGCTCAGATAGGACAAACACAGGAAGAGTTTAGAGAGTCATTACGTGAGTCTGCGGAGCTGCGAGTTACTCGTAATTTAATTGTTAGCACCTTTGCCGAGGAGGAAGGCATTGAAATTACGGATGTCGAAATTGAAGAAGAAAGACAAAAGATGCTTGACTCAGTTGGGGAAGAAAATGCCCAGCTGAAAGAATTGTTTACGAGTGACGTTGGAACAGAGAATTTAAGACAACGGTTATTCACTGAGAAAACACTTGGAGAGATTCAAAAAATTGCAAGCACTCAAAGTGGAGAAGATAAAAAAAACGACTCACAGGAGAATGATGAATGACCCAACTTATACCTGCTTTTTTACAATCTATAATTCCTACTGTTATTGAAAGCGATGCTCGAACGGAACGCTCATTTGATATTTTCTCTTTGTTGTTAAAAGAACGCATTGTCTTTTTAGGTACTCAAATTGATGATCAGGTTGCGAATCTTATTGTTGCCCAATTGCTCTTTTTACAACGCGAGGATCCTGAGCGTGATATTAGTCTGTATATCCATTCGCCTGGTGGTGTAATTCCTTCAGGGCTTGCAATTTATGACACTATGCAATTGATTGAGCCCGATGTTTCTACTATTGCAGTTGGGCAGACAGCTTCTATGGCTACTGTTCTTTTATCAGCTGGTGCAGCTGGGAAAAGGTACGCTCTTCCAAATGCAACGGTGCATATGCATCAGGCACTAGGTGGTGCTCGTGGGCAAGCGCGTGACATAGAAATAGCAGCAAAAGAGATACTTAGAAATAATGAAATTATTCGAAATATAATCGCATCTCATACTGGTCAAACCAAGAAAAAAGTTACTGCAGATTTTGATAGAGATTTTTACTTAGATGCTGAAGGTGCCAAAGAGTATGGTTTTGTGGACGAAATACTTAGCGAAGCAGAAAATGCTGAAGAAGGTAAAAAGGAATGACCAGTGGCCGTACTAGTGGCACTGAATATTTTTGTTCATTTTGTAGTGAAGGTGAGCAGCAGGCAGGGCGATTAATTGCAGGTCCTGGCTCTGTCTATATATGCGAAAATTGTGTTAAAAGATGTGCTGCTATTATCGGAGAAGATACTAGTCAGGTTACAGAAACTTTTCCTAATCCAAGAGTTGATGAAACTGCTCCATTTGTACCGGTAAAAGTTCCTTCCCCTCGAGCGATACATGAGCATCTAAATAACTATGTTATCGGGCAGGCAGAAGCGAAAAAGGTTTTGTCAGTAGCTGTTTACAATCATTACAAACGTATCAACAACCTTTCGAAGACCGATGATGTTGAACTAGAGAAATCTAATATTTTATTTGTCGGTCCGACTGGTGTAGGAAAAACTTTGCTTGCAAAGACTTTGGCTCGTTTTTTAGAGGTACCCTTTTCTATTGCTGATGCTACTGCGCTGACAGAAGCTGGTTATGTGGGCGAAGACGTGGAGAATATCCTTCTACAATTGATACAAGCTGCTGATTTCGATATCGCTAGGGCTGAACGAGGGATAATTTATATTGATGAGATCGATAAGATTGCCAGGCGAGCTGACAATCCCAGTATTACTAGGGACGTTTCAGGTGAAGGTGTGCAGCAAACATTGCTCAAAATTATAGAAGGTTGTGTAGCAAGCGTACCGCCACAGGGAGGTAGGAAACATCCACACCAGGATTTTTTGCAAATAGATACCTCAAATATTCTTTTTATATGTGCAGGTGCTTTTGAGGGCCTGGATAAAATTATCACCAAGAGGCTGAAGGGGAACAATAGTCGAGTAGGTTTTCTATCAGATCCGGTTGACCAGGATCAAGATTCTTTGGTGTCTCAGGTTAGTCACGACGATTTACTTAAATTTGGGTTAATTCCAGAGTTTGTAGGAAGACTTTCTCTTGCTGTAGGGTTAGCAGAGCTCGAAGAAGATGACCTTATTCGTATCCTGACTGAACCAAAAAATGCATTAGTGCGTCAATTTCAGCGTTATTTTGAGATGGATGGAATATCTTTAAAAATCACGGAAGATGCTTTAAGAGAAATTGCTTCAGCTGCGAATAAACTTGGTACTGGTGCTCGAGGATTGCGAACGATTTTGGAAAGTTGTTTGTTGGATGTAATGTATGAAATCCCCAACCGTACTGATGTACTTGAATGTGTTGTTAATGCTGAGGTTATAAGAAAGATTTCAAAGCCAAAGTTAGTCTTATCTAAAGAGCATGCGGATAGTCCGGGTGAACTAGATGAAAGCGCCTAATAATTCTGAGCTTGTCAGATAAAATCCTGTAGGATTGCACAAAATGCGAAGAAATCGTGCTGATATCCTTTTAGTAGATCAGGGGCTTGCCAATACGATTGAACATGCAAGACGGTTAATTATGGCTGGTCAGGTTCGTTCAGGTACGTCTGTACTAGTGAAACCAGCTACTTTAGTTGCGGAAGATATTAGCTTAGAACTTATAGAGGGGAAACGCTTTGTTAGTCGAGGCGGAGAAAAGTTAGAAGCGGCATTAAATAATTTTTCTCTTTCAGCTAAGGGCTTGCGGTGTCTTGATATAGGTGCTTCAACTGGCGGTTTTACTGATTGTCTTCTCCAGAACGGAGCACTTTCAGTACTTGCTGTGGATGTTGGGAGGGGACAACTTCACAATAAACTTGCTCAGGATGATCGTGTGACTCTAATGGAGCGTATGAATGCCCGAGATATTTCATCTCTTCCTCCCATTGATTTTTTTACTGTTGATGTTTCGTTCATTTCTTTGAGGACTATTTTGCCTGTGATTGCTAAACATATGGATGAGGAGACCCCAGGTGTTGTTTTGTTAAAGCCACAATTTGAAGCAAAGCGTTCTGATGTTCCGAAAGGCGGAGTAATTATTGACGAAAATATCCGCTCTGATGTGCATAAAAGTTTTTTAAATTGGTTGCTTTCGCAAGGGTGGCTTGTTTCTGGATCATTGGACAGTCCGGTATTGGGTACTCGTGGAAATCGTGAAATACTTATATCGTTAGCTACACCATCAAAGGGAGCGACACTTTGTTAGAACGAGTAATAGGTTTTTATCCCGGGAAAAATCGGAAAGCAATTGAGTTTGCTGGTGAAGTAGAAAAGTTTTTTATTAGCGTTGGTGTTCAATTTAGTGCATATGATATTTGGTCAGATATTGCGGATGTTCCAATAGAAGAATCGGATTTACTTATTTGTATTGGTGGTGATGGTACTGTTTTACGAGCTGCACAAATCAGCATTCCTCATAGGGTCCCTATTCTAGGGGTAAATATGGGTAGACTGGGTTTTCTAACAGACCTAAATAGTGATCAATTCTGGGTTCTTAAAAATCGAATTTTCGAAGCAGATTGGAAATTGGAAGAACGGGTAATGGTTCAAGGTGAGGTTTTGGACGGTCCTTCAGCCGGGAAGATTGTCCACGGTTTAAACGATATTATTGTGAGCAGAATTACTCCTGGTCGCCCTGTTTATGTCGAGCTTCATATCGATGGAGGGAGAGTTGCTCGATATAGATGTGACGGAATGATCTTAGCTACGCCAACTGGCAGTACGGGTTATTCATTAAGTGCAGGAGGTCCTATCATTGCTCCGACTGAGAAACATCTTGTTGTTACTCCAGTTTCGGCTCATCTTGCTATTGGTCAGTCTCTTGTCCTTGAAGCATCTTCAAACGCATTGATTACGGTTGGTTCCGACGAGGGCGCAATCCTTAGTGTCGATGGTCAGGATGAAATTAATCTTTCAGGCGGAGATCGCGTTGCTACACGAATCAGTGATCACATTACCCGTTTTGTTAGGTTTAGTGATGCGACTTCGTTCTACGTTGATCTAGCGGCACGCTTGGAAGTTCAGTTTTCAAGTGCAATGAATGAAGGCAGTTAGTCAGTACAAGCAAAGTTTAGAATTTAAAAGTTAAATTATGAGTAGCGTTGTTCTTCCCAAGGATCGCCGTATATATGATAGCCATAAGTTTCCCAAAATCCTGCACGGTCTTCGTCGAGGAACTGAATTCCTCCAATCCATTTAGCA
>CAYFHW010000052.1:0-10024 GCA_964343095.1 uncultured Anaerolineaceae bacterium
TTGATCTTGACGCGCCCCACCTTGGCTACTATCGTTAGGCGAAGATGAATTCAGGGCGTGGAATTATTGCAACGAACTCCCATGCGAAATAATTTTTCATCACCACTCGAACATGAAGTGAAAAAACATAGCGAACTACACATCATATCGTCAACATCTTCTTTTTTGGTTACGTCGGTGGTAACTGCTACTGCTTCCCCTCCAGCGTCACGTATCTCTTTAGCGACCCTTTCAATCTCGTTTGTTCTTCTTGCCGCACAAACCACTGCTGCTCCAGCAGAAGCCAAAGTTTTTGCAATGCCCTCTCCTATGCCTCTTCCAGCCCCGGTAACAACGGCGACATCTCCATCTACTCTAAAAAGTTCACTGTTCATATCTAACCTCCTCATAAGGTTTATCGGATCCCGTAATCTACGCCTTTAGATCGAACATTACTAGGACTGATATCAAACTCAAATCCCCTTAAATTTTTTTATAGAAGTGTTTTGATAAGGTAAAAAAACCAGTATCATTTTGGTCAGGACGATAGTTCGAAAATGGTTTGCGAAAAGAAAAATATATCCTCTGCAAAAGACATTGAGAATGTGAAATTTAGAGGTATCGAGATGAAAACACCCGATACTCCTGCGAATACACCTCCTGACCTCACACCTGATGATATGGATCCTGCAATTGCATTAGATCAGTGCTTGACTGAGGACGAAGACGCTAACTAGAATGGCGGCAATATATTCTTAATATTGTCGACCAATAAAATCAACAATATTGTTTTACTGAATTTGTAGTTCAAATGAAAAAAATACTGACTATTTTCTTGTTTGTAGTTTTGATGTCTGCGTGTGGTGGCTCGTCTGTGGATGCCCCACCCAGTGAAGTGGTTAGCACTGCATCAAGTACTTCTGAGTCTACGACTACACGCACCCTTACAGCACAAGAGATCATTGATAAATCCAAGACGGTGATGTCTCAGCTGAGGGAGTACTGGTACCTGGATGAAAAGATTATTAAGGCTCCGAGTTATGAAATGAAATTTACTGAGAGTGGGAATTTTCAGTCTCCTGACAAAGCAGCAGGTAGTTTGAAAGTTCCTGGCGAAAGCCTCTCTTTTATAACCATAGGTAAAACATGCTATGTGGCGGAAGATGAACCTGGTGAGCAAGAATGGTCAGAATTTGAATGTGCAGAAGGGACGCGGGCCTACGAGCAGTTTTTACCCGGAAAAAACAATTCATTGTTGGACTTAGGGATAACAGCTACGCCTGAGTTAATTGAATCAGATGGAGATAGACCCACTGCTTATTTTATAGACAACGGTGGTTCAACGGATTTTTCAAGGATAGAAGGTACTGACCTGTGGGCTGAGCTATTTCTTGGAGGTGATGCACCTGGGATGCCCGAGAGGTTCAGAATACAATATTGGATAAACGCTGAAAATTTTAGATTACAGACACTGGTGCTCTCTTTTTATATAGCTCCGGAAGCGATTGAAGATCCTGAATCTTTTGGTCTCGAGGAGGGAGATCCTCTTGAGGTTATATGGGTTCTGGAATTTAGACCACTAGCAGAAGAGGTTCCTGAGATAAAACCTCCTGTTATCTCAGCTATGCCAACTCCGGCTCCAGCTGCAGCAGCTCCAACAGCTCCTCCAACAGCTAGACCAGCAGCTACACCAGCAGCTACTCCGGCTGCCACAGCTACTCCCACTCCCACTCCCACAGGTACTCCAGCTCCTGCCCGAACTGCCACAGCTTCACCAACTGAAGAGGTTGCTGAGATAAAACTTTCTGCTGTCCCATTATTTATTGCAGTGGGAGAGCAAGGAACAATTCTCACCTCATCGGATGGAACAACTTGGACTGAACAGTATTCTGGAACAACGCAATGGCTCAGGGGAGGTGCCTACGGAAACAGCACCTTAGTGGTGGTGGGTTTTTTGGGAACAATTCTTACTTCATTGGATGGAACAGATTGGACTATCAGAGATTCAGGTATCTTCCATGATCTTGGAAATGTTACTTACAAAAACAGTACCTTTATGGCAGTAGGTAGGTATGGGAGAATTGTCACCTCGTCGGATGGAACAACTTGGACTGAACAGTATTCTGGATTTCCAAAACATCTATGGGGAGTTACTTATGGAAACAATATTTGGGTAACAGCTGGTGATGATGGAACAATTTTCACCTCATCGGATGGAACAGATTGGTTTAACAGGACTGCTGGGATAACAGAAGAACTCAATGAAGTTATCTATGCAAACAACACTTTTGTGATATTTGGCAATAATGGAACAATTCTTACTTCATTGGATGGAATAGATTGGAATGTCAGAGATTCAGGTACCTTCAACAATCTTCCAGCTGGTACTTACGGGAACGGTACTTTCGTGGCAGTAGGTAGGAATGGAACCATCATTACCTCGACTGATGCAGTGACTTGGACTTCCAGGACTTCTGGAACATCAGAGCATCTTAGAGGAGTCAGCTACGGGAACGGTACTTTCGTGGCAACAGGTATGGAGGGAGGCATCATTACCTCGACTGATGCAGTGACTTGGACTTCTAGGACTTCTGGAACATCAGAGCATTTGAGAAGAGTGGTATACAAAGAGTAACGCCCATATTTCCACTTATCGTCTGAATTCTTATTCACCTTCTTGTTAATGTTATTTTTGCCTAGTATGTTATTTTTTTAAACGAATGGAGAGAGATATGCCGGTAATATTTTTTAAAGCGACGATTGAAAAACCTTACGAACATTGGGTTGAGATTTTTGATGGACACAGAGAAGCACAGGAAGCAGCAGGATTTGGCCTTTTGTATCGTGGGCATGAAGTTGAGGATCCAACTTCTATACGAGTGGTATTTTCAGCTCCTTCTGTGGAAGCTTTGCAGCAATTTATGCAGGAACAGGCTGGAGATATAGCTGATTCGGGACACGTGCTTGGGTCGGAAGAAATTATTGTTTGCGCTGATATGTAACGCTACAGCGTGAAGGTGAGATTAAAAGGTTTTCAAATAGCCTAATCTAAAATACCTGAAGCTCTGGCCAGACCCATTTCTCCACCATGCATGACCTCAGTTGCAACCCATGCAAAACGGGCTAGAGGCTTTTCTTTTGCAATGAGAGGCAAACTGGCGTGGTGGGAAAATAGTACAGATTCTAATGAACGTACTACTCGATAAAAATTGAGGCGTTCCTCTGTGATAGGTATACCGCTGATGCTTTCATAAAAGGATAAAGCGTCTTTTAAATGAAATGTATTTGTTCCGTTACTCCACCCTGTGGGAGGCGGAAGTAATTCTTGTGTGTGCGCGAAGTCAGAAGCAGGGTCTCCGAGAGAGGATTCCTCCCAATCACTTAGCGCCACAATTTCGTTGTTTTGCCAGATTTCTTCCCCTATGCCGTTAGTTCCTTTTAGTAAGGAAATACATGGTGTATCTTCGGGTGCATTTTCACGAAGCCACTCTAAGGCTTCTGTAACTACAGGTAAGGGTTCTACCTGGAAGTTTCTTAGTTCACCCACAAGTCTTTCAACAGTGTGTGTTGCACAGGATGCTGCGTTAGGCGGGACGGAAAAAATTTCAGCGAAACCTAGACTTTTCCAGTCGGCAGTGTGAATAAGTGCAAGTTTTCTCATGTGCTCCAAACATGCAGAAATCCGAACGTCATCATATTCAACTGCAGGATTATCAAAATTGGGTACTATCCATGAACCCTCAACTTTTTCTCTAACGAAAAAGTCAGGTCCTGGGATGAATTCTGTAGGGTTTTCTTCATACCACAGTGTTTTGGCGACAGGGATCGTAGTGTTTGAAAGACGATCATAGATGTCATATTCCAGGCGTAGAGGGAATGGCTGGATAGACCCCCCAGGGATATCTCTACGAAAGGTATAGTCTTTGGTCGTACCGTTGATTTTAGTTTTTACAAACCATGTTTCGCGAGAAAAACCTCTTTCGAATTTTGTGATTTCTTCTATTTCTACTGTTGCTGGCTCTAATTTGTGAAGCAAGTATCCTTCAAAATCGCTGGTTTCTATTTTGTTATCTTTCATCTTCGTAGACCTTGTAGTGCTTCTGTACTCCATTTTGCTTCACGTGCTAATTGATTTTTTAAATAATGTCGTATTTGTACACGTAACTCTTTGTATTCCTCATCTTCTCCAAGATCGTTTTTTGCATTTTGGAGACCTTCAATCACTTCTACTAAAGATGCCCGCAAAAGTGTTGCTTTTTCAGTTACTCGTTCTAAGGAAGGGTATTCTTCTTCAGTCCAAAATTGTTTCTCTATAGCTTCTTCAATACGTGCAGGTAAAATTTTTAACTCATTATTTTTAGAGGCATCTGTATTTTTGTTAATGTAGTTTTTGGCCGTAAGAAGTACGGATTCGAGCTCCCGATTACTATCGAATAGGGATTGCCCTTCAGATTCAATGCGTTCTAATACATTTCGTAGCATATTGCCAATTGTGAGGGCTAAGCTGTGGTTAAAAGGTTCTTCAAGTTCTGGAGTGATGTATGTATCGAAACTCCAGATCACACTGTTTAAGACTTCATCTGCTCGTGGGCGCATATATAGCTCCTTAGGTTCAATAGTTTACATCTGGTGTTAACAATTTTTAGTATCTATTTTTTAAAATTACTAGTAATCTCAAGTATCCCAGGCCAGATTTTGGCCTGATCTTAAGTGTTTTGTAGATAAAGGAGAACAAATGCTTACCCAATATGACGAGTATCCAGTTCATCAGGCGGCTTATCCGTTTAGTGAGATTCCTTCCACTGATTACAATTGGGATGACGGATATTTTTTCGGAATTTATAACGCAGAAGAGCAGATTTTTCTATATTCAGGTATGCGAGTTAATCCCAACAATGACATGCTTGGTGGTTACGCAGGCGTAAATATTGCAGGGCAACAATATACTGCTCGGTTTAGTCGTCCTTGGAGGCAAAATTGCGACACGGTTTTAGGACCACTTTCCTATGATTTTGTGAAGCCGCTTGAGGAAGTAAAACTTCTACTGGAAGAAAATGATTCTGATTTCACATTTGATCTTCAGTGGATAGGTGCTGGACCTTGCTATGAAGAGCCACATCACGTTGCATGGTCTCGTGGTCGACGTACTACTGATCAGACTCGTTATTACCAGTCGGGATATGCGACTGGATGGTTTGAGCTACGTGGGAAACGATATGAGCTTTCGGGTCGCGATTGGGCCGGTTCGCGTGATCATTCTTGGGGTTTATATGCTCAGCGTGCTCCACTCCATCCAGATCCGCAGTGGTTAACACCGCGTGAAGTTCCTTCTATTAGACAAGGGATGCGATGGGCCTCTTGGTGGACTACCGAGAGTGACTCTGGTTTTTACAGTGTGCATGAATCTGAGGATGGTGAACAACTTCAGATGAATGATGTTTTTGGAACACCGCTCGAAGGTGGCGTGGACATTGATGCTTCAGGTGAACATCTTAATTTTGTAAAAGCTGAACATGAAATGGAATTTATTGAAGGAACTCGTATTTTGAAAAAAGGAGTTTGGCGGCTTACTGATGAAGCAGGTGGTCTTTGGGTACAAACGTATGTACCTACTTCTTCTTGGCACCCTCTCACTATTGGATATGGAGCTGGTTCGTTTAAAGATGGAGGTTCCATGTTCACCTATCATGGAGTTGAAGGTCTTGTTCAAGAATGGGATGATTTCGATTTTTCGACGCAACCGTATGATCACACCATGTATAACGGGGATGTTATGAAAGGGGTTCATAGCCCGGAATATTTGGCAGAAGTTACTACGGTTAGTCCAACTGGTACTGAATTAGTTGGATCAGCTCATATAGAACTATTTATTCATGCTAAATATGCACCATATGGTTTCGAGAATCCTTCCTAGAACCTGAGGTTGTCTAGATGATTGACTTGATACATCACGTTGGAATTGTCGTACATTCTGCAGATCGTGCACTCGAATTTTTTCGAGACACTATGAAGTTAGAAGTAACAGCAGACAAAGTGATTGAAGAACAAGGCGTTAGAGGTGTGTTGCTCGCAGTAGGCGAAAACGAAATTGAATTGCTTGAGCCTACGCGTGCAGATACCGGGGTTGCCAGATATTTAGAGAGTAAGGGTGAAATACTCCACCACATTTGTTTTCGAACAGATGACATTCGAACTGAACTCGCAAGGTTGCAGGGGAGTGGTGTAGATCTAATTGATGAAGTTCCACGGAATGGACTTGCTGGAGAAATAGCATTCATTCATCCAAAAGCTATGCATGGCGTATTAATTGAGTTGGCCCAGCCTCCAGTTGATTCTCATACAAGTTCGAATAAAGGTTTTGATCATCTTGCTGCAATGGTTACTGATATTGATAGTGTTGCGAAAATTTGGTTATCTGTTCTTGGATTGGAAATGTCGGCGAAAATTGATGCTTCGGATCAAGGAATTCTTATCGGACAGATCCCGTGTGGTCAGGCAATTATGGAGCTGGTTCAACCAGCAAGTGAAGATAGCCCACTCGCGGCACGGATTGAAGATATAGGTGAACATGCAGCTTCTATGATTGCAATTGAAGTAACAGATTTAGAAGGTGAAATAGAAAGATATAGGTCTGCCGGTTTAACCGTGAGTGATTCTAGTCGTGGACCAATTCCTGGAACATTACGCGCGTCTTTAAATTCGGAGGAAACCTTTGGGTTGGGAATTCAATTAATTAGTTATATTTAAGTGGTACTGACTAAAAATCTAAATTCTAGAAGAAAGAAGGATTTTCAATATGCAATACGGATCATTTGTCGAGTTACATGTAATACCTGGCCACGAAGAAGCATTGTTAGAGCACTTTAACTACGAACAGGAGTTACCCGAAGGTGGCCTTGCTTGGTTTGTTATGAATCCTGATGAAAAAGATCATTGGATTGGGGTGGGGGTGTTCGAAAGCAAAGAAGCCTACGAGGCAAACGCAAACAGACCAGAGCAGCATGAATGGTATTTAAAAATGGTAGAGCATCTCTCATCAGAGCCGATATGGACTGATGGGGCTTTCGTTATAAGCCAACAGGTTTAGGCGTGCAGTACTTAATTAACGACGAGGTGGTCGAGGCCGGGCTTCGTTAACTTTTAGTTGACGTCCACCAAACTCAGAACCATCAACAGCTTCAATTGCTTTTTTTGCTTCTTCATCATTTGGCATTTCAACAAAGCCGAAACCTTTTGATCTGCCAGTTTCCCGATCACTAATCAAATGTACACTGTCGACAGTTCCATGCTCTCCAAAGAGGGTCTGAACTTCATCTTCAGTTGTTTGGTATGAGATATTTCCTATATAGATATTCACTAATTCTCCCTATCCAATCGGGAAATAAATCTCCCATACTGATAGAGCTATCTTATTCAAACGTACGTTATAGGCCAGTTCGGTAGCTTTTAGTCGACAGAATTTTCTGTTTCAGCTCGATCAACTAAGCGGGAGATAGCGTTCAAAATAACCGGAAACGCTTCCTCAGAAAACACGTGGCCCATTCCCTGAACCCAGACTAAGTCTGTACCTGGAGTGGCATCTGCTATTTCTTGGCCATATTTTGGGAGAACCATGGGGTCGGTAGTACCGTGAATGACTGTTGAGGGAACAGATAGGGCGGATAGTGCAGGTCGGCGGTCTCCATCAGCCATGATCGCGGACATTTGCCGGGCTGTGCCATCGGGGTACCAGGCACGGTCAACGGCTGCTGTCATTACCTTGTATGCAGACTTTTCATCAAAGGGAAGTCCAGTTCCATTGAGTAGGCGGAATACCTCTACCCTTCTTTCGATTCGTTCTTCCCGGGTTTTTGGTTCCTGATTTAATTTTAATAGATTTAACATGAGGCGGACTGGTACACGAGGAGGACGGGGGCTAGACATAATCGAACACAGTGAGCGGACGTATTTTGGGTGTTCAATAGCTAATCGCTGAGCGATCATGCCACCCATCGAGGCACCTATGATGTGGGCTGAAGGTATTTCTAGCGCATCAAGTACTCCGGCTGTATCACTTGCCATATCGGACAAGGTGTAGGGTGTTTTTGGTCGAAACCCAAGAAATGAGCTTAGCGCAATGAGTGCTGGACTTGGTTGGGGAGCACCATCAAACCAGGTGGATAGGCCAACATCACGATTGTCTAGCAGGATGATGTAGTATCCACGGCCCACCAGTTGTTCGATAAATTCCTCTGGCCAGAAGGTCAGTTGGCCTCCAAGTCCCATGATGAGAACGATGGGAGGATCATTAGCATCGCCTAGAGTTTCCACTTCAATATTGATGCCGTTGGCTTGTACCTGGGCCATGATCACCTCTTTGCGAATATTACACAGGCTTCATCAATTATGGATAAATACTTGTCTCAAGCGTAAATTCTAGAAATGGAAATGTATTTGGAGACAATCGGGGATGATATCTGAATTTACTTGGATTAGATTGTAGTGGTGTTGCCGGTTGGACGTTATTAATTCTTGTCCTAAAAATGTTTCTTAACAACACACCTGGAGAACATGATGCCCAATGAACAAACTTCAAAGGAAGTAGTCATAACCAAGAAGAATAATTTAGAAGAGGAAATTAAATCTGGGGGAATGATTAGGCTTGCAGGTGTTTCGAAAACTTTAAGTAATGCGGGCAATATACATATGGCTATTGCTACTATCCCACAAGGCAGATGTTCAACCACTCATTTTCATACGAACTGTGAATCAGCAATTTATGTTCTTTCAGGAAAAGGTTTATTTCTTCACGGACCTACATTGGAAATTGAAGATGCAATTTCGGAAGGAGACTTTATTTTTGTACCTGATGGAGCACTACATCAGCCAGTGAATATCGGAGAGGGAGATTTAAAGCTCATAGTTGCTAGAAATACACCTGTTGAAATTGTTGAGGAAGTGCCTGGTTTGGGAAGGAATGATTGCTAATTCCACTATTTTTGAAACCCCTGACCGACCATTTCTCAGATCTTTTATATGATTGAATGATGTCGCAAGCGAATCAGGCACTTACTGTTGCGAGTTTTTATTCTTTCAGTCGCATTAATAATCTGAAAACGAGACGAGATAAATTATTAACTCTGTGTAATTCGATGAGGCTTCGAGGGACGTTACTTTTGGCTGACGAAGGTGTGAACGGAACAATTTCAGGTCAACAGAACCAGGTAGAGTCGTTAGTTGCACATTTAAGAAGTTGGCCTGAAATGAATGATTTCGAAGTGAAATATTCAACTAGCCTCCAACAAAATTTTAATCGTATGAAGGTAAAGATTAAAGACGAAATAGTGACTATGGGTGAGCCATATATCGATGCCGCTACTGACTCAGGCCAATATGTTGATCCGAAAGACTGGAATCAATTAATTAGCCGTGATGATGTGTTGATAGTCGATACCAGAAATACTTACGAAGTAAGCATGGGTCGTTTTGATGGTGCAACCAATCCTTATTTAGAGAAGTTTCGTGATTTTCCAAGTTGGGCTGCTGAACTTTCCCGAGACATCGATAAGTCGACTGCAGTTGCAATGTATTGCACTGGTGGTATCCGATGCGAAAAAGCTACTACGTTCATGAAAAAAATTGGTTTTGATGAGGTATATCATTTGCGTGGTGGAATTCTAAAGTATTTAGAGGAAATCTCCGAAGAGGAAAGCCTTTGGGAAGGCGAATGCTTTGTTTTTGACGATCGAGTGGGCTTAAAGCACGGATTAATAGAAGGGACGTACACCTTATGTTATGGCTGTCAGCAGCCAATTTCAGCAGATGATCGTGAATCATCTGTATATGAGGAAGGCGTTAGCTGCCCCAATTGCTTTGATTCATTAAGTGAAGATAAGCAGGAACGTATCCGTGAGCGTCAAAGACAAGTGACTCTTTCGCTTAGCCGGGGTGAGGAGCACTTAGGCGATGAAGCTATGGCTAGGAAACAAATGAAATTAATTTCAAAACAAGGTTCTGGCGTTTAACATTTTGTTTCTGGCACGTATGCTGTACCTGTTAGCAAACA